>JAWLHS010000061.1:0-11196 GCA_041690235.1 Bacteroidales bacterium | reverse complement strand
CAGCATTTCGTTAATACGCGCCAACCCCTTTGAAGTCCTGGCAAAGATCACCAGTCCGCTGACCGGCCTGTCGACCCGGTGGGCCACCCCCAAAAAAGCAGCTCCCGGTTTATTGTACTTCACCCGGATATACTCCTTCACCAAATCGGAGAGGGGCATATCCCCCGTTTTGTCGCCCTGGACAATTTCGGAGGAACGCTTATTGACAATGATAAGGTGATTGTCTTCGTAGAGCACCCGTTTTTCAAATGCTTCCACTGGATTTGTGAAAAAGTTCTTCATACGAATCCAAGGGGCGCTAAAACGGCCAGAAATTATTGTCATACCAGACCTGCTCGGTCAGCTGCTGGTTCAATTCGATCAGCAGCTTATGATGCCCCTTTTCCCAGTTGGCCAGCCAGTCGTACAGTTCTTTCTCATAAGGATCCGTGGCTTCTTTCGCCCTGGCTGCATACACCTCGATCGACTTGTTTTCCATGTCGATGGCGGCTGAAATGGCCGCTGCCTCGAAACCGGCCCCTGAGATCTCTTTAAGGATGGCATCCGAGAGAATGGCGTTTGCAATGGAGTCATCCCCGGAGGCTTTATCCAGTTCATTCTGATCAAATTTCCCTGTATGCTGATAATGTGTCATTTGCTTCTTCAGAAAATCGATATGCAGTTGCTCTTCGTCGGCCATAATGGAAAACACTTTTTTCACTTCAGGGCTCTGTGTCTGTTCAGCCACCTTGGCATACAGGGCTTTCCCCCTGGCCTCCATAATGATGGCATTTTTCAGCACTTCTGTTACTGGGTTGGGTTTCATAAGGAATCAGGTTTAATGGGTAATGGCTTCTTACTTACTCAAACAAAAATAGTGTATTTTTGCGAGAAAGCCTTTGCCCATGCAATGGACCATTGAGAAAGCAGTCGTTGAGCTCTACCGTAACTGGTGCGGCTATAAACCGGATCAGGTGATCCCTTTGCCCGCTTCCGGTTCGAACCGTCAGTATTTTCGACTGGCCCGGGATGGAAAAACGGTGATTGCTGCATTCAATCCCGACATCCGTGAGAACCATGCCTTTCTGGGGCTGAGCCGGCACTTTCGTTCAAAAGGCTTTCCGGTTCCCGAAGTACTGGCCGTTGAAAGCGATGCCCACACTTACCTGTTGACCGACCTGGGTGACACCACATTGTTCTCCCTGCTACCGCAGCAAGCCGGAGGAGAACCATTGGGGGAGGACATCATGGGCTTATATAAAAAAACCATTGCCTGGCTGCCGGCATTCCAGGTGAGGGGGGCCAGGGGACTGGATTTCAATATTTGTTATCCAAGGCATTCGTTCGACCGGCATTCGATGATGTGGGACCTGAACTATTTTAAGTATTATTTTTTAAAAATATCCGGGATTCCTTTCGATGAGCAAAAGCTGGAGGACGATTTCGAGCGGTTTACCACCCACCTGATGGAAGAAAACAGCGGGTTTTTCATGTACCGCGATTTTCAGTCCAGGAATGTGATGATTGTGGAAGGGGAACCCTGGTTTATTGATTATCAAGGCGGACGGCGCGGTGCCCTGCAATATGACATTGCCTCCCTGTTGTTCGATGCCAAAGCCAACCTACCGGTCGGACACCGCCTGGAACTACTGGGGTATTATATTGAAAAACTGACCGAACTGCTGCCCCTGGATGAGGGCAGCTTCAGGGCCAGTTTTTTTGACTTTGTAATCCTGCGGATCCTACAAGCCCTTGGCACCTATGGTTTCAGGGGCGGGGTGGAAAAAAAGCCCTTGTTTTTGCAAAGCGTGCCTTACGCCTTGAACAACCTGCAGTGGATCGCCCAGAATGGTTTGCTGCCGGGACATATCCCCTACCTTTCAGGCCTCATTGAAACCATTGCCGCCACCGCGCCGGAGGAGGTGCTTCCCCCGCCTGTGAAAGGGCTCACGATATATATCAGAAGCTTTTCCTATAAGCGGGGTCTCCCATCCGATCATTCCGGCAACGGCGGAGGCTTTATTTTCGATTGCAGGGCCTTGCCAAATCCTGGCCGGCTGGCACATTTAAAGCCCTTTACCGGGCAGCATCCAGAGGTAAAACACTTTCTGAACAATGAACCGGGCGCCAGTCAGTTTTATGCGCACGCGGCGGCATTGGTCTCAAAGGCGGTGGAAAATTATTTATCTCGCGATTTCAACAGCTTGGTGGTCGGGTTTGGTTGTACCGGCGGACAACACCGATCGGTGTTTTTCGCTGAAAAACTCGCCAAAGCCATCGGAAAAGATTACCCGGTCAATATCGACCTCCTTCACTGCGAGGAAAAATTCTGGCCCCCTCAAAACTGAAGATATGGGAAAAAAGAAACGCTGCAAATCGGACAAAAAAGGGGAAACAGCCACCGGAAAGTTTGCCTGCAAAAAATGCGGACGAACGGCCCAAAAAGAAAAAAACCTGTGTAAACCAATGAAGCCGGCCTGAAAGGTTCGGGTGGAGGGAGCGCAACATACCATTCAGCAATGAAGGCCATGATATTTGCAGCTGGTTTGGGAACACGGCTCGCGCCGCGGACCAGCCACACACCCAAAGCACTGATCCCGATCGGCGGAAAGCCCATGCTACAACGGGTGGCCGAAAAGCTGATTGCGGCCGGGGTGAGAACCATCGTGGTCAACACCCACCACCACCCGGAAAAGCTCAAAGACTTTGTCAGACAATTGAATGACCCGGGCGTCCGGTTTCTCTTGTCAGACGAAACCCACAAACTACTGGATACGGGAGGGGGGCTCAGGAAAGCCATGCCATGGCTGGAAGGGGATGAAGTTATATTTCTCCACAATTCAGATGTGTTGTCGGACATCGACCTGGTGCGCATGCACCATGCACACACCGGCAGTGACGCCCTGGCCACGCTGGCTGTAAGCGAAAGAAGTTCTGCAAGGTTTTTTTTGTGGGATAAAAACGGGCTGTTGTGCGGTTGGGAAAACACCCGTACGGGAGAGGCCATCCTGTGCCGGGATATCGACATTCATAAAACGACCAGGAAAGCCTTTAGCGGGATTCACCTGTTGAACCCGGCCTTGCTTTCACTCATCCACGAGGAAGGGGCCTTCTCAATCAATGAGGTGTATTTGCGTCTGGCCGCAACCCATCCGATCAGGTATTTTGAGCATGATCCCGGGTTTTGGGCCGACATCGGAACCCCGGCCGGGCTGGAGAAGGCCGCAAGCCTCTATGCAAACAATCCCGGAAAGTTTGATAGCTTTGTCTAGCAAAGTTGGGCGAACCAGCACCAATACCCAGACAATGAAACCCTTCCTTGAAGAAGTTGCAGACCATATTCTGAGCCGTTATCCGGATTCAACCGGGGATATCTGCCTGGTTACGCCCAACCGACGGGCCGGTTTGTTTTTCCGCAGTCACCTGTCGGCCCGGATCACCCGGCCCATATGGGCTCCTGAAGTACTGAGCATCGAGGATTTTATCAACCGGATCAGCGGGCTGGTTGTATACGATAACATCAGCCTGTTGTTTGCTTTCTACAAGGTATACAGTCGCCTGGAGGGAACAGGGGCAAAGCCCATAGATGATTTTATGAGATGGGCCCCCACCCTGCTACGCGATTTCGACGAGATAGAAGCCACCCTGGAAGAACCGGATCAGATCTTTGATTATCTGAAAGACGCTAAAAGGATTGAGACCTGGAATCCGGACGGTTCGCCCCCAACATCATTTCAGGAAAATTATCTGGCCTTTTTCTCCAAACTAAAACACTACCACCACGAATTTACCGCCAGCCTGCTGCAACAAAACAAAGCCTACCAGGGCTTATCTTCCCGGCAAGCAGCCACCAAGGCCAGGGAGGGCACCCTGGAAGTTCCCTGGAAGAAGGTTGTCTTCACCGGGTTCAACGCCCTGAACCGGGCAGAGGAAACCATCATCCACGCCTTGCTGAAAGCGGGGAAAGCCGATTTTTTGCCCGACTTCGACCCCTATTATGTCTCCGATCCCCGTCATGAGGCCGGGTTTTTCATTCGAAAGTATTTAAAAAAATGGAACCTGAAGAAGGAAGGGATTCCCTCGCCTTTTACCACCGGAAAGAAGCAAATTCGCATGCTGGGTATCGCCAAGAACGTGAACCAGGCGCGCCTTGCCGGAAACATCCTGGATCAGGACCTGGGACCCCACCTCAATGTGGATACCGCGGTGGTACTCGCCAATGAAGACCTTCTTATTCCGGTCTTGAATGCCCTGCCCGCCGAAGCCGAAAGCATTAATGTCACCATGGGGTATCCCCTGCAGAAAACCAATATGTTCGGTTTTTTCGATGCCCTGTTCCAGTTGTTCATAAACGCCGGCAAGCTCAGGAGGGATCGCACCACCACCCCGCCTCCCTTTTACCATAAGGACCTGTATCGCTTGTTCAGCCATTCCTGTTCGGAATTATTATGGGATGGGCTTGGAATAAAGGATCATTCCACCCGATTGATCAGGGCATTGGCCGCATCCAACCGCTCTTTTATTCATTATGGGGAACTAAAGAACATGGAGCGCATTCCGGATAATTTCAACAAAGGTTTCGCTTTTCTGGCAGGGAACTGGAATGACCATCCGGAAACGATTTTCCCCTCCCTTCTGGATCTTGTTTCGCGCCTGGATGGCTTATTCAGGGAAAAGGCGGGAAGCCGGGGAAGGGACATTGTGAACACCCCGTTTTTCCTGGATTTTGAATCCCTGTATTACTTTGCGACACTGTTTCGCCGCATCCAGGCATTCCTTGTGGAATCGCCCTTTCTGGGCTCCCTGCAAACCCTGTATACCCTCTTTAAACAAATGGCCTCCGAAAGCCGGCTGTCGTTCTCCGGAGAGCCACTGAAGGGCTTGCAGGTCATGGGGGTGCTTGAAACAAGGAACCTGGATTTTAAAAATGTATTGCTCCTATCGGCCAACGAAGGGGTGATTCCACGGCCGCGAACCAATCATTCGTTTGTTCCCTACGATGTAAAAAGGAAATTCGGACTGCAGGTACATACCGAGAAAGACGCCACCTATGCCTACCATTTCTACCGGCTGCTTCAGCGTGCCGAAACCGTCTACCTTGTTTACAACACCCAGACACAGGACATGGGCAGCAGCGAAAAGAGCCGTTACATCACCCAGCTGCAGTATGAGCTGCGGCGCATCAATCCCGGCATACAGATTACGGAAGAAATCATATCCCTGCCCCCCCCACAGGCCCGTCCGCCCCAAACAATTTCAATCACAAAAACCCCTGAAATTATTGACCGGCTGCTGGCTGTGGCTGAAAAAGGGTTTTCCCCTTCAGCCCTGGGGCTTTATATTACCTGCCCGCTTCAATTTTACCTGTCAAGGGTCGCCAGGCTCGAAGAATCTGAAACGGTTGAGGAAACAATCGATGCTTCAACCATGGGAACCGTCATACATGGCGTGCTGGAAGAGATGTACCGGCCATTCACAGGGAAAGAGCTGCACCCTGAAAACATCGTCCACATAAGCAGGGATGTCGATCGCCTGACCAATGAACAATTCGGAATCCATTATCCCCAGGGGGACATAAAAAACGGAAAAAACCTGCTGCTCTTTCACCTGGCCAGGCAATACGTAAGCACTTTTCTCACGGCGGAGAAGCGATTTGTGGAGGAGGCTGCAGTCCGGGGCATGCCGGTGAGGCTCATTGCTCTGGAAAAATGGCTGGAGGCCGGAATAAAGGTCGAGATGGGTGGCAAACCCCGTGATATATCAATCAGGGGCAAAGCGGACCGCATCGACTCACTGGGAGATACCACCAGGATCATCGACTACAAAACCGGAAAGGTTCCGGACAATGAACTCAAATTTGACCAGTGGGAAGAAGTGACCAAAAACAGCCGGAACGGGAAGGCTTTTCAGTTGCTGACCTACGCCTGGCTATACCACAAAATGTACCCGGGCACACCCAGTATTGAACCTGGTATTGCCTCCATGCGTTCTGCGAACAAAGGCGTGCTGACCCTGAAACTCCCGGAAGGGAAGGGAACCCTGAATGCCGGCCATTTGGCCGCATTTGAAGAATCCCTGATGTCTTTGCTCGGAGAAATCATGGATCCCGACGCAGCCTTTACCCAGACCGAAGAGGAAACAAACTGCGCTTATTGCCCCTACAAAGTGATGTGCAGGCGGTTTTAACCCGAGGCATCCTAATTCAGCACCTTCCTGCTTTCGGCCAGTGCCTTATCGAGTCCTGATGGATCCTTGCCTCCGGCCGTGGCAAAGAAAGCCTGACCGCCCCCACCCCCTTGAATGTGTTTTGCCAGTTCCCTGACCAGGTTGCCGGCATGAAGACCCTTTTCCTTCACCAGGGATTCGGCAATCATCACCGTAAGGCCGGGCTTTCCCTCCCACTCATGACCGATAACCAGAAAGAGGTTTTTAACCCGTTCCTTTATGGAGAAGGCCAGGTCTTTCACGGCTTTGGGGTCCATATTAACGCGTGTGGCAATAAAATGGGCTCCCCCAATGGGTTCGGGATGCTCAACCAGCTCCTCCAATAACTGCAGGTTCTGGTCCTTCCGGAGGCTTTCGATCTGCTTGTTCAGTGCGTCCTGTTCTCTGAGCAATTGTTCCAGGGCCCGGACACTATCCCTGGGGTTCTTTAACAAGGCTTTTAAGCTGTCAAGTTCCTCCATCCTGGCATTTACGAATTCCTCCGCAGCGGCTCCCGTGTAGGCTTCGATGCGACGTATTCCGGCCGCAATGGCGCCTTCGCTTACAATCTTGCACAGCCCGATTTGTCCGGTCGCCTGCACATGGGTTCCCCCGCAAAGTTCGGTCGAAAATGATGGATCAAAAGCGATCACCCGGACCCGCTCCCCGTATTTTTCCCCGAACAAAGCCACAGCACCCATATTACGGGCTTCATCGATGGGAATGTCACGATGCTCGCTGATCTGGATGTTCGCCCTGATTTTTTCATTCACTAATTTCTCCACGGCAAGGATCTCCTCTTTGCCCATTTTGCTGAAATGCGAAAAATCGAACCGAAGGCGCTCCTCGTTTACCAACGAACCCTTTTGTTCTACATGTCCGCCAAGAACCTCCCTGAGGGCGGAATGCAGCAAATGGGTAGCGGAATGGTTGTTGGCCGTGAGCCGCCTTTTGGTCCGGTCAACAATGGCCGTGATTTTTTCCGGCCATTGTGTGGGCACCTTGCTGGTGATATGAACCGTCAGGTTGTTCTCTTTCTGGGTGTCAACCACCTCAATCTCCTCATCGCCCACTCTCAACACACCACGGTCACCAACCTGTCCGCCGGATTCCGCATAAAAAGGCGTTTCATCCAGCACCACCTGGTAAAAAGTTTTCCCTTTTTGCGTCACTTTCCGGTATTTCACCACGGATACATCTGCAGACAAGCTTTCATAGCCCAAAAACCGCGTGTCTTCATGCAGCGGTTTCAGCTCAACCCAGTCACCTGCATCTGTGACCGCGGCCGCCCGGCTTCGTTGCTTCTGGGCCTGCATGCCTTTTTCGAAACCGGTCATGTCCAAATCCAGGCCTTTTTCACGCGCCATCAAGCGGGTCAGGTCGACCGGAAAGCCGTAGGTGTCAAACAGCTCAAAGGCAAAATCTCCGTCAATAACCTGCAGCCTGGCATCAGCCGAGATGTATTGTTCAAACTTTTGAATCCCCAGGGAAAGGGTGCGCAGAAAGGTTTGTTCCTCCTCGCGGATGACCCTTGCAATCAAATCCTGCCTGGCTTTCAGCTCGGGGAAAGCATCACCCATCGTGACCACCAGGATGGGAACCAGCTGATGAACGAAGGGTTCACGAAATTCCAGAAAGGTATATCCGTAGCGGACGGCCCTGCGCAGTATTCTCCTGATCACATATCCCGCTTTATTGTTGGATGGAAGTTCCCCGTCGGCTATGGCAAAGGCCACGGCCCGCAAGTGATCAGCCACAACCCGCATGGCCACGTCTGCCATCGGATCCCCACCATAGGGTTTTCCGGCCAGTTTACTCAGGACGCTGATGGAAGGCTGAAATACGTCGGTATCATAATTGGAGGTTTTTCCCTGCAGGGCCATACATAGCCGCTCAAACCCCATTCCGGTGTCCACATGCCTGGAAGGCAGAGATTTTAACGCCCCGCTTCCCAGCCTGTTAAACTCAATGAACACCAGGTTCCATATCTCCACCACCAGCGGATGATCCCGGTTCACCAGTTCATGTCCGGGTATACGGTCCCTGTCGGCATCATCCCGCAGGTCGATGTGGATCTCCGAACAGGGTCCGCACGGACCCGTATCACCCATTTCCCAAAAATTGTCCTTCTTTGATCCATTCAGTATCCTGGCCTCGTCAATATGTTCCTTCCAGAAAGCTGCAGACTCATCATCCGGCTTGAGCTGATCCGAGATATCGCCTTCGAAGACCGTGACATACAGCCTGTCTTTTTCCAATTGGAGAACACCCGTCAGCAGTTCCCAGGCCCAGGAAATGGCTTCTTGCTTAAAATAGTCACCAAAGCTCCAGTTGCCCAACATTTCAAACATGGTATGGTGGTAGGTGTCGTGGCCAACCTCTTCAAGGTCATTGTGTTTTCCGGAAACACGGAGGCACTTCTGGGAATTGGCAATGCGGAGGTAGGCGGCCGGGCTGTGGCCAAGAAAAATATCCTTAAACTGGTTCATGCCGGCATTGGTGAACATCAGTGTGGGATCATTCTTCACGACCATCGGAGCCGAAGGAACGATATGATGGCCTTTGGAGGCGAAAAAATCCAGAAATGCCTTGCGTATTTCTTTTGAGTTCATGAACGGTTGCCTTGTTTGAATGCGATTTTTTTGGGAAATATTTCGTCCCGGGAAGGCAAAATTAAAGGTTTTTTCGTTAGTTTTGCAATTGAAACCCGGGGGAGACTCCTTTCCTCAGTTGAAAACCCTGCCCCCTGCCAAAAAGGCCCAGGGGACTTGTGTTTAGTGCCAGCATTTTTATTCACCAATATGGGTAAAGAAAAATATCTGTTCAATACCAAGTCCCTCACCGTGGAAAGAGTCACGGTTACCATATGGGATAAGGCCAAAGTACTTTTACGCATCATACTCGCCGGGATGGTTTTTTCCGTCATCGTGCTCAGCATCGGTTACACTTTTTTCGACTCCCCGAAGGAAAAGGTGCTTCGCCGTGAAATAGAGCAATACAAGCTCCAATACCAGTTCCTCAATGAAAGAATGGATATCCTGGCCTCTGTGCTAACCGATATCCAGGAACGTGACGATCATATTTACCGGGTTATTTTTGAAGCCGAACCCATCCCCCACTCCATCCGCGAGGGGGCCTTCGGAGGCATCGACCGATATGCCCAGTTTGAAGGCTATCAAAGCGCCCAGTTGATCTCTTCAACCATGCAGCGCTTCGACCAGCTCTCCCGCCAGCTTTATGTGCAGTCCAAGTCGTACGACGAGGTGTTTGAAATGGCCAAAAACAAGGCCGATATGCTGGCGTCCATTCCAGCCATTGTTCCCCTGGAGAAAGGCTCGGAAAGACTGGTTTCAGGCTTCGGCTACCGCATTCACCCCATCTATAAAACCATGCGGATGCACACAGGGGTGGACTTTCTGGCCCCTACCGGCACGCCCATCTATTCGAGCGGAAATGGGGTGGTTGTAACCGCTGAACGCAACACCCACGGTTACGGGCGCATGGTTGTGATTGACCATGGGTACGGATACCAGACCCTCTATGCCCACATGAGCCAGATTAAGGTCAGGCCCGGGCAGCAGATAACAAGGGGTGAAGTGATCGGATTGGTCGGCAATACCGGAACCTCGACCGCCCCTCATTTGCATTATGAAGTAATCCGCAACAACAGCAAGGTCAACCCCGTACAATACTTCTATAACGATCTGACTCCTGAAGAGTTTGAATACATCATTGAAGTGGCCTCGCGGGTGAACCAATCCCTTTCCTGATGAACACTCCGGATACCCCTTCCCAGCGGATTTACTATTCCATCGGTGAAGTAGCCGGGATGTTCGGGGTAAACACCTCCCTTATCCGTTTCTGGGAAAAGGAATTCGACATCATTCGTCCCCATAAGAATAAAAAGGGAAACAGGCTGTTCACACCGAAAGATGTGGATAACTTCCATCTGATTTACCACCTCGTAAAAGAAAGGGGTTACACCTTGCAGGGAGCCCGCTCCAAGCTAAAGGAAAACCCCGAAAAGCTCGCCCGGGATTTTGAACTGGTCAAAACCCTTGATAAAATGAAATCTTTTCTGGAGGCATTGAAGAAACAATTGTAAACCCTTATTCAACAATACCTATGGTCGAAACCATCAAGAAAAAGATCAACGACTATCCGTCCATCCGCTGGGGCGTGATGCTCCTGGTGAGCCTAACCATGGCAACCAATTACTATTTTTACGATGCCATCTCCCCCCTGAAGTTCTTAATGGAAAGGGAACTTGGATTCAGTTCGGCCGATTATGGGTTTTTCACCGCAGCCTACTCCATTCCCAATGTTTTTCTGTTGATGGCCGTTGTCGGGGGCGTCATTCTCGATAAGATCGGCATTCGGATTACTGGTTTTGCATTCATCTTCATTCAGTTTATTGGGGCCTTGATCACGGCTTACGGAACTTCACCCTATTTCAATGAAGGGGGATTTGCATACGATTTCATGAATTCATTCTGGACCAGTTATTCCCCTGCCCTGAAAATGACCTCTCTCGGGTTTTTCCTTTTTGGTTTGGGTGCTGAAACCAGTATTGTGGTGATTTCAAAGGTGATCGTCAAATGGTTCAAAGGAAAGGAAATAGCTTTGGCCCTGGGACTCAACATCGCCATTGCGCGCCTGGGCATGGGGGCCGCCATGATCCTATCCCCGCGCCTGATTATCGACAGCACCGCCACCCTGCCACTGTGGAACAACTGGACCGCCCCGGTTTGGTTCGGTGCTTTGCTGCTGGGCATCGGGTTGCTGGCCTTTTTGGTTTATATGATATGGGACATCCGCTTTGATCGGGAAGTCAAAGAGCGCATGGAAAGCGACCCGACGGAAGAGTTCCAACTGCGTGACCTGGGAAAACTCCTGACAAACAAAAGCTTTCTTATCATTTCCATGCTCTGTGTTACCTTTTATTCGGCTGTTTTCCCTTTTATGAAATACGCACCGGACCTGATGATCAACAAATATGGAGTGGAGCCGACC
>JAWLHS010000060.1:0-11288 GCA_041690235.1 Bacteroidales bacterium | reverse complement strand
CCTGCACCCGCTTAGTCCGACGGCCGATATCCTGGAGCGGCTTTGTTCATTCCCCTCGAAAGCCGTGGTAATTACCGGAGGTGAGCCGCTGATGGCCAATCTGGGACCTTTGTGTGCCGGGTTGAAAAAGAAGGGAATGACCATTTTCCTTGAAACTTCGGGTGCTTACCCGGTCAGCGGACAATTTGACTGGATTTGCCTTTCTCCGAAGCGGAACGCCCGTCCCAGAACCGATCTGGCCCTGATGGCCGATGAGCTGAAGGTGATCGTTCATGAAGCGGCCGACCTCGACTGGGCCACAGAGAATGCCACGCTTGTAAAGGATAAATGCCTGTTATATCTTCAGCCGGAGTGGAGCAGGTACCAAGAGGTGCTTCCCCTGGTTGTGGATTTTGTAAAGAACCATCCCCGGTGGATGATTTCCCTTCAGTCGCATAAGTTCATGCATATTCCCTAAAGAATTTAGGCCGGATCCGGAAGTTGAGTGAGAGGAGACGGATGTTGGCGACCGGCCTTGGGGCACGGGCGGCTCCCGTTTCTCCGGGGTTGCTTTAGGGTTATCGTTTCGGGGGGTTAAGCTGTGCCCGGGTTGTTGGGTTTACGTGTCCGATCTGGAATCGGGCGTCGCTCCTTGCGCCCCTGAAGCCAGCCGCCTGTCCGTTGTCAAAGTTACTCCCACTCAAAAGGTTCTTATCGGTTAATCGCAAGTACTTTTCATTTCGAAACTGCATCCAGTTTGACGCACTTTCCAACTCCTGTTGGCTGAGCGTTCGTTGTCCGGACCAGCTCAAAAAGGCCTCGGCCGCTTCCTGGTCGATGAGCCGGCAGGGTTCTCCCGGTTCGTCAGTGATGTATTCGGCGGAAAAGTTGCGGCCATCCATTTCATAGGCGGAGAAAAGGATTCTGATGTCGTTGCAGTTTGCATCCCCCTGATTCATGGCATGCGTTCCTTCGGCCTCAAAAGGGGAGGTGGTGGTGTGCAAAGATTGCTCATCCGGGCTCAGTGTGTTCAGAAAATCCACATATTGTTGTTGGGAGATCTGGTTTTTCATCATATAAAACGGGGCCACATAGCCTGATGCGCTCATTTCCGGAATGTATTCCATTTCAATGGCAAACAGGCGGATTTCCAGCGGACTGTCCGGGCTCAGTCCATTGTCAGAATAATTAAGGCTTAACCGGACCCCTTCGGCAGAGAATTCACCATGGCCCGATCCGTCGCGTAAAATAAAATAACCCACAATGGGGTTGTCTGCCGGGTCGTAAGCGGCTTCAGCGTCTGATAAACCGGGGATCAGGGTCGATCCTTCGGGGACCATGTGGCCGGCAGTATTGATGGTGGCATGCTGCCAGGCTTGCCCGCCCACACGGTATTTAACAAAAAGCCATGCGGCGTCCCAGCCTTCGAAGACATCACTGGTCTTTTCCCCATCCGGGGCAGTCAATTCTCCCCGCCATGAATTCTCCCAGCCAATGTTAAAGTGTACCAGGAAATCTTCGGCCTGGTCGCCGGCCGGTATGGCCTGACCGTAAGCCTGAGCTGCCTGAACAATGAACAGTCCGACGACAATATACAGTACCCTGATGCTTCTCCTGGTTTTCATAAGCCCCCATCTTAAAGTGAAACGAATTTGTCGTGCCCGATGGTTGGTGATCAACGGCGAACGACACCCTTAACAAAAATAAAGTATGAAGGGGGTATGCACAATAAGCATTTTACCTAGATGACGGGAAAGATCTAAGCATTTATGCTTAGACGGAAAGCCGGAAAGGCTTGCGGGTCAGGGATTGCCTAAACTTTTACCAGTTTGTGCCTGATGGCATAACGCATCAGTTCAATGGCGTTGGAGATATCCAGTTTCTTGAAAATGTTAAATTTGTGAACGTCGACGGTCCGTTTGCTGATGGACAACTTCTTTGCGATTTCATGAGAGTTCATCCCCTTGGCCAGGTACCTCACAATCTCTTTTTCACGGGGGGTCAGAACAGGTTCCTGATGTGTATGTCCTTTTGTCGGATGGATGTTATCGACAAATCCCGGGGCCAGCAATTCCGCCGTTGATCCCCTGAACCAGGTTTCCCCGCGGGCCAGGGCTTTGATGGCCTGTAACAATTCGCTCGACCTGGCTTCCTTGGGCAGAAAACCCCTGATCCCGGCATGTATGCCCTCCATGATGTATTCCCTTGAATGGTGGGCCGATACCAGGATGATCCGGGTGTCGGGCAGTTCCTTCAGGATTTCCCTGGTGGCATAAACCCCGTTAAAGTTGGGCATCTCATAGTCCATGACCACTACATCGGGCTTAAATTCCCTGGCTTTCGTTATGGCTTCATGTCCGTTGACGGCTTCTATTATTTCCTCAATTTCAGCATCGTCATTGAGCATGGATTTCAGTCCCCCTCTAACCAGGGCGTGGTCGTCGGCGATCAATAATTTTATCTTCATAGCGAAAATTTTAAAACAGTTTACCGGCCGGCAGGGCGATGCGGATATCAAAATGACTGTTTGGCTCCAGGTGAAACCCGATCTGTCCGTCCAAAAGCTGAACCCTGTATTTCATGGTCCGGAAGGCCGAATGATTTTCCAGGAAATCGGTTCGCGGTCCCTGCCCGTTGTCACGAACAATGAGGTGAAGCTTTTTGTTTCTCAGGAACAAGGAAATCCTGACCCGGTTGGCCGTTGAGTGTTTGGCAATATTGGCCAGCGCCTCCTGTACGATGCGGTAAATATTGGTCTGGGCCGAGGGATTAAAGTCGTCCGGCACGTAACCGGATGGAAACTTAACCCTGGTAATGCTGGATCGCTCGTAGGCCGATACAAGGTCGGAGAGGGCCTCCCTGAGGGTTTGCTTCTTAACGAAGCCCGCTACAAGCCGTCGGCTGACCATCCGCACCTCCTTCATTGTTTCAATGAGTTGGTCCAGGACCTCCTCCAGGGCTTTGTCGCGCTCCAGGTCAGAAACCATCAGCATACTGCGTTCCAACTTGAGTTTAAGGTAAACCAACATTTGCCCGATATGGTCGTGCAGATCCTGTGCAATACGCAGGCGTTCGTTTTCTTCACTTTCCTGCAGCGCCTGCTCAAGCTGTTTGCGATCTGTAACATCCACAAAGTATTCGATCACTTCAGTCAGGGTGCCTTTGTCGTCGAAAACCGGGAAGGCGTTCACTTCCAAATAATAATCATTGCCTTCGGAGTCCTTGTGCCGGTGTTCGGTTTTGGCAGACCTGCTGGTTCTTTTAACCAGGTGCAGCGGGCAGGAGTGATCGGGTCCCTGGCAGGGTGTTTTCCGCTGGTGGCTGATCTCGTAGCATTTACATCCCGGCAGCATGCGTCCGATCAGCCTGGCGGAAGCGTTGGCCAGCTTAACGGTGTAATCGTTGACGTCGATGACGTAAAAGGGGTAGGGAAGGGCCTCAATGACGTTCCTGAGTGTTGAAATTTCGCGCGCAGCGATATCCTTCCAGTGAAGTTCCTGAATTTCCTGCTCGCTGTGTGATTTTTGGGCCTTGGACTGCATAAGGGTAACCGGATGGTTGCTTTATGAACAAAAATAAACATTTAAATGGATGACAGACAAATAATTCCTTTGTTTTGCTCAAACATGGCGACGTCTTTTTCGTTACATTAGGGCAGGCCCCTTGTTTGCCTTGCATTGTTTATTTTTGAAGGACCAAACCGGATCCAATGAGGTGGTTGATTTTTTTTCTGGCGATGATGCTGATACCGGGCCTGAATCCCCAGGCCTTTTGCCAGTCTGATTTTTCAACACGCAACCCCCTGGCCCGCCGCTCCATGGAACGGGCGGTGGAAGCATACCAGTCGGGAAATTATGAACTTGCCCTGACCCGGGCCAGCCAGGCCATTCGGCGGGACCCCGGTTTCCGGGAAGCCCATATACTGAAGGCTGAGGTTTTTTTCACCATGGGGGACCATCACGAAAGCGCCAATGCTTACCGCCTGGCCATCGGCCTTGACCCCGAAGCCTATCCGCAAGCCCGCTATTACTTAGGTTTGTCGTTGATACACACCGGGCAATATGCAGAAGCGAGGAAGTGGATTGAAGAATTCCTGGCGTTTCCATCCATCCCCCCAAGCCTTGAAAAAAGCACCCGTGAGCTGATGGCGCAGTGTGACTTTGCCCTGGCTGCCATGGATCATCCCGTTCCTTTCAGTCCGGAGAACCTCGGGGGCGGGGTCAACTCCCCAACTGCCGAATACAGTCCCGCCCTGACCATCGACGGCAAGACGCTGGTGTTTACCCGGCGCAGTCCGGGGGGTGCGGGCAGGGAAGCCGGGCGGGAGACGGAAGATTTTTACGTCAGCCGGTGGGAAAGCGGGCAATGGAGCCCCGCTGTCAACCTGGGTCCCCCGATCAACACCGAAGGCAACGAAGGGGCACAAAGCCTTTCGGCCGACGGTCAAACCATGTACTTTACGGCCTGCGGACGGTCCGGCGGACAAGGCAGTTGCGACATTTATTTTGCACGCATGGAAAACGGGCGGTGGGGCCAGGCCCGGAACATGGGCCGGGTGGTTAATTCCGCTGCGTGGGACTCCCATCCCTCGGTATCATCCGACGGGAAAACACTTTACTTTTCAAGCGCACGGGCCGGGAGTCATGGCCCGATGGATCTGTGGAAAACAGATTGGGATGAAAACCTGGGCTGGCAGACTCCTGTCAACCTTGGCCCGGATATCAATACAACGGGGCGGGAAATGTCGCCCTTTATTCACCCGGACGGTCAAACCCTTTATTTTGCATCGGATGGGCACCAGGGGATGGGGGGACTGGATATTTTTCTGAGCCGGCGCGATGCAGAAGGCAACTGGTCCTCCCCGGTTAATCTCGGATATCCCATCAATACCCATGCCGATGAGTTTTCATTGTTTGTTGACGCCGGTGGAAGCCGGGCCTATTTTGCCTCCGACATTGAAGGCGGATGTGGCGATCTGGACATCTATTCTTTTGAACTTTATGAGGAAGCACGCCCGAAGCCGGTGGTTGGGATCGTCGGACTGGCCGGTGGGGGTGATGAGCCGGAATCCATGAAGGTGATCGGGGAGGGGGACCCGGTGGTGCTTCGGAATATTTTTTTCGATACAGACAGTTACAGGCTCAAACCGGAATCGATGGAGGAAATCAGGCTTCTTTTCGGGCTTTTGAAAGACCATCCCGGTTGGAAGGTGGAAATCAGCGGACATACCGACAATGTGGGGGGGGACGCCTACAACCTGGCCCTGTCTGAAAACCGTGCCCGTAGCGTGGTGCAGGCCCTTGTGGACATGGGGATTGACCCCTCCAGGCTGACGTATAAAGGCCATGCCGATACCCGTCCCGTCGACACCAATGAAACCGCGGGGGGAAGGGCAAATAATCGCCGCACAGAGTTTACCATACTGAAATTTTAACCTGGTTGTCCCCGCCCCGGCACAATCGGCGCATATCCCCGAAAAGGAGCCTGGGCTGGTGTGAAGGATTCAAAACGAGACAGAAACAATGAACAGGAGCGATAGCACCCCCGTAAAGCCTTTCCTTTCCAAATCCACTTTTATCAGGGGGCTTCAATGCGAGAAGTCCCTATACCTGCACAAGAAACGTCCCTTTTTGCGCGATCGGTTGTCGGCCGAACAACTGGCCAAATTTACCCGGGGCCACCGGGTGGGTGTATATGCACAGGAGTTGTTCCCCGGCGGAATCGACCTGGGTGCCAAAAGCCCGTTTCAGATGGGGGCAGCCATTCGGCGGACCGCCGATGCCATTGCGGGGCAACAGGATGTGATCTACGAGGCTTCTTTTCAGCACGCCGGGGTAAGGGTTGCGCTCGATATTCTGGTCAGACAGGGCGGTGACTGGGAGGCGGTAGAGGTTAAAAGCAGCCGGTCCGTTACAGACACTTACATCTGGGATGCCTCATTGCAGTATTTCGTGATCAGGGGTTCCGGCCTGTCTGTCCGCGACTTTTCCATTGTCACGATGAACCCGGACTATGTACGCCGGGGCCCCATCGATCTGCAGCAGCTATTCGTGCTGGAGTCTGTTTTGGACCGCGTGAAAGACAATCAGGCCCTGGTGCAGGAAAAGGTGGAACGGTTTCGTGAAGTGAGCCAGCTGCTCCGGTCGCCCGATATTCCGGTTGGCCCCCATTGTCGGGATCCATATCCCTGTGATTTTATCGGCCATTGCTGGAAAAAGCATGATGAGAACCTTCCCCGGTCCCGGGCCGATCACCCCGGACTGATAGACAGGGAAGCCCTGGCCCGTTTACAGAGGAGGCTTAAGGAACCCGCGATTTGCTTTTCTTCCCTGAGCTTTGCCCCGGCCATACCCTTGTTTGACGGAACATCGCCTTACCAAAAGTTGGGTTTTTCCCTGGGGTGGACTCCAGTCTCCGGTCGGGTTACGGAACCCAGAATCTTACAGGCAGCCCCATATGATTTGCTCCCACTGGAAGGGATTCGGGAGATGTTGCATCAGTTGGCGTTTGTTTCAAGCATATTGGTATACGACAAAACCCTGGAGCTGGAGATACTGAGAACCCTTTGCAGGGGGGAGGCGTCCTTGCTTTCCCGCCTGGAGGAATCCGCTGTAAGGATGATTGACTTGCAGGAACTCTTCAAACCCCAACTCGCCAGTCCCTCGGGCCGCTCTCTTCACGACAGCCCCGAAGACATCCTGGCGTTTTTGGGTGAAGTGGTTGAGCGCCCGGTCAAACCCGTTACCAGCCGTCTGGAAGCTGCGCTGATGTATGCCGGACTGGCGGAAAAACCGGGGGCTCCAGGGGAGGAAGAAAAACTGGAAATGTTGGCAAATTACCATTCCGTTTGTCTTTCCAACCTCCGGAGTTTGTTTTATTCGTTGGACAAAGACCATTGTTAATATTATTCTCCATTTTTTTTTGCACGTGCTTCATGATTGTTTAATTTTGGCAGATGGAACAAAAGGACCAGACATTCAGGGTTGCTTCCCGGAAAGGGAATAAATCGGCCATGGGCCTCGATTACGGAGACCATGGCCGTGTTCCCCCGCAGGCCTCCGATCTGGAGGAGGCGGTACTTGGTGCCATGATGCTTGAACAGAATGCCCTGACCAATGTCATTGACATTTTGAAAGCGGAAGTCTTTTACAAAGAGGCCCATCAGAAAATTTTCGCTGCCATCCATGATCTTTTTGCCAACTCACAGCCTGTGGATATTCTGACAGTAACACAGGAGCTGAAAAAAAGAGGGGACCTTGACCTTGTGGGTGGGGCGTATGCCATTTCCATGCTGACCAATCGGGTGGCCTCCGCAGCCAATGTGGAATACCATGCCCGCATCGTACTGCAGAAATACCTTCAGCGGGAGTTGATCCGCATTAGCTCGGAAATCATCCGGGACTCTTACGAGGATACAACCGATGTGTTCGACATTCTGGACAAGGCAGAAAAGGAACTGTTTGCCGTGAGCGAGACCAATTTGCGCCGCAACTATGAAGATATGTACTCCCTGGTTAAAGAAGCGGTAAAACAAATTGAAGGGGCCAAAAACCAGGAGGGCCATATCAGTGGAATCCCCAGTGGATTCTCGGGAATAGACCGCATCACAGCCGGCTGGCAAAAGTCTGACCTTGTTGTTTTGGCCGCCCGGCCGGGTATGGGTAAAACGGCCTTTGTTTTGTCGATGGCCCGTAACATGACAGTGGATTTTAAAAAGCCTGTTGCCATTTTCTCACTTGAGATGTCCGGGGTGCAATTGGTCACCCGCCTGATCTCCAGTGAAACTGAACTGGAAGCCGATAAACTCAGACGGGGCCAGTTGGAACAGTATGAGTGGGAGCAGCTGAATGCCCGTATCAATACATTGACGGATGCCCCTTTGTTTATTGATGACACCCCGGCTTTGTCCATTTTTGAGTTGCGCGCCAAGTGCAGAAGGCTGAAAGCCCAGCACAACATTGAACTGGTGATTGTGGACTATCTCCAACTGATGTCGGCGGGGAACGACAACCGGGGCAACCGGGAGCAGGAAATCAGCAACATCTCCCGCTCCATGAAAAGCCTGGCCAAGGAGCTAAGCATCCCCATCATTGCCATTTCCCAGCTCAGCAGGGCCGTGGAGACCAGGGGCGGATCCAAAAGACCCATCCTTTCGGACCTTCGGGAGTCCGGAGCCATTGAGCAGGATGCGGACATGGTGCTTTTTATTTACCGTCCGGAATACTACCAGATTACCGAAGATGAGCAGGGCAACAGCACGGAAGGCCTTGCGCAGGTCATTATTGCCAAGCACCGGAACGGAAGTCTTGGGGATGTTCCCCTGCGCTTTTTAAAGCGGTACGCCAAATTTACCGACTATGACGCCGGTGAGTATGACTTTCCATCCGATATAAAGCCTTCTGATGCTTTTGACCAGGGCTCCAAAACCCTTACCCTGCCATCCAAGATGAATGACATGGATGACGACGAGGTGCCTTTTTAGTCTCTGGCCTTTTTCCCCATCCGGAAAACAAATCCCCTTGTTGTTCGTTCTCCTTTTCGGACGTATACCTAAGGACTCCCAGATGAAGAAATTGTTTTTCTTATGCTTGCTGGCCCTGCTTCAGTGGCCGGTTTTCGGCGCCCAGATTCTTGTTCCGATGGATAACTCCCAGCGGAACCACCTCAAGGCTTACGGCATTGCCTACCACGTGTTGACATATGATGTGGAGATCAGCTGGCTGCTGAACTATCGCGGTGGCAGTTTCATGTTTGATCACCACCCTGAATTTGAGCGTGAACTGGCCATCCGGGGAGTCACCTTCCAGGTTATGGCAGATATACAGGCGGCCGGAATCCTCAGGGAGATTTCGGATCCCGATGTGAATATGGACGAGATCCGCTTGCATAAAGTGCCCCGCATCGCCGTATATTCACCCCCCAACAGTCTTCCGTGGGATGATGCAGTGACTCTCGCCCTGACCTATTCTGAGATTCCCTACGATGTGGTTTATGATGAGGAGGTCTTGTCAGGGGTGTTGCCCATGTACGACTGGCTCCACCTGCACCATGAAGATTTTACAGGGCAATTCGGCAAATTCTGGTTTGCCTACCGCAATCATGACTGGTACCGGGAAGAGGTAAGGCTGGGTGAAGAAATGGCACGTCGCATGGGATACAACAAGGTGTCCCAGCTAAAGCTGGCCGTTGCAAAGAAGATCAGGGAATTTGTCGCTGGCGGGGGGTATATGTTTGCCATGTGCTCCGCTCCGGAAAGCATTGATGTAGCGCTGGCCGCAGAAGGGATCGACATCCTGCACGAGGTGTACGACGGGGATCCTGTCGAGCCCGGCGTTCAGGGAAAACTTGACTTTAGCCGGACGTTCGCCTTTCAGGATTTTGTCGTTGTTACGGACCCCACCATTTACGAAACCTCCAATATTGATGTGCCCAAAACCGGGCGTGACCGGCAGACGGATTTTTTTACCCTTTTTGAGTTTTCTGCCAAGTGGGATCCCGTTCCCACCATGCTGACCCAAAACCACGAAAACGTGCTGAAGGGGTTCATGGGCCAGACCACGGCATTCCGGAATGATGTGATCAAACCCACCGTCACCATACTGGGAGAAACCAGGGGCAAGCGGGAAGCGAGGTATTTGCACGGGGCGTTCGGGAAGGGCACTTTTACCTTTCTTGGCGGCCACGACCCGGAAGATTACCAGCATTTTGTAGGGGACCCGCCGACAGATCTCAACCTTTTTCCCAATTCTGCAGGCTACAGGTTGATCCTGAATAACGTGTTATTTCCTGCCGCCCGAAAGCAGCCGCAAAAGACCTGAATTATCTGCCTTTCCTTTTAAAGATCTGGAAGGAGTAGGGGTATGGGTTCTTGTCGTCTGCCGGCATATCGTTCCGCTCAATCAGCTCCCACTGCCCCGGATCTATTTCAGGGAAGAATGCATCTCCCTCGAAGTTGGCAAAAATCCGTGTCAGGTAAATACGCCGTGTCTGGTGCATCCGGATGGCCTGGGCATAGATCTCCCCGCCCCCGGCAATAAAAATCTCTTTTTGGTCTTTCACCAATCCAATGGCTTCTTTCAACGAATGGGCCACCTCACAGCCCGCGGCTGCGTAGTCTGTTTGCCGGGTGACCACAATAATGCGGCGGCCTTTAAGTGGTCCGCCGATCGACTCAAAGGTTTTTCGGCCCATGATCATCACATGCCCCATGGTAAGGTTCTTGAAATGCCTGAGATCTGCCGGCAGCTTCCATACAAGGCGGTTGTTGTTGCCGATGACATTGTTGTTGGCTGCGGCAGCCACTAGATAGAGTTTCATGTGTCAGATATTAACGCAAAAGGTTCTGCGGATCCGGGTGCCCGGAACGGCCAATGGCCAATCCTGCGTAAATGTAAAGATTTTTTTCACCCGGAACAAGTCGATCAGGCCCGTCAAACCGCAATGGGTGCCTTGATGTGGGGAAGGGGGTCGTAGCCCTCCAGCCTGAAATCCTCATAACGGAATTCAAAAATATCCGACACCTCTTTGTTGATGGTCATTTTCGGAAGCTTGCCCGGCCTTCGCTCCAGCTGAAGCTTTGCCTGGTCCAGGTGGTTGATATAGAGATGGGCATCCCCGAAGGTATGAATGAACTCCCCCGGCTGGAGTTGACACACCTGGGCAATCATCAGGGTAAGCAGTGCATAGGAGGCGATGTTGAAGGGTACGCCCAAAAAGATGTCGGCGCTGCGCTGGTATAGCTGACAGGAGAGTTTCCCTCCGGCCACATAGAACTGGAACAGCACATGACAGGGTGGGAGTGCCATGGCTTCGATCTGTCCCACGTTCCAGGCGCTGACAATCAGGCGGCGTGAATCGGGGTATTGATTGATTTGTTTGATCAGTTCGGATATCTGGTCAATGGTCCTTTCCCCGGTCTGCCAGCTTCTCCATTGGGCCCCGTAGACCGGACCCAGTTCTCCGTCGGGATCCGCCCACTCATCCCATATCCTTACTTTGTTTTCGTTCAGGTAGCGAATATTGGTATCTCCCTTGAGGAACCACAGCAATTCATGGATGATGGACCGAAGGTGCAGTTTTTTGGTGGTGAGAAGGGGAAACCCCTCCTGAAGGTCGAATCGCATCTGGTAACCAAAGACACTCAGTGTCCCGGTTCCTGTGCGGTCGTCTTTCCTTGTTCCCTTTTCAAGGACATGTGAAAGCAATTGAAGGTATTGTTGCATACGATAAAATTAACGAAGCTTTTGTTCGAAGGCAAGCCCGAAGAAAAAAAATCCTAGCCCAAAATGATGCCCACCATGGTAGCGCTC
>JAWLHS010000059.1:0-11401 GCA_041690235.1 Bacteroidales bacterium | reverse complement strand
CCGAAACGGCTTGAGGGGGCAAAAAAGCTGCTTACGTGATAGCCGAAGGAACCGTAGAATGGATGTTCCTGCACGGCCATGAGCTGAATGGTATTATAGCCTGCGGTTTCGATTCGGGGGAGCACCTGTTTTCGAAATTCCTCCCAACTCCCCACATTGTAGGCTTCTGTGGCCATGCCCGGATGGGCTTCATAGATGATCGGCGGACCAGGGGAAGCGGGTGCCTTGTTTTTCCACATGTAGGGCCTGAGCGGGTCCCATACCTGGGCGTTGAAGGTCAGTGTTTCCTTATCCTGTACCACCCGCCGGGCCCAGGCCGGAATGCGGTCCCCACCGCCGCCGTTCCAGCACATGTGCAATTTGTATAAGTCCCCGTGCTTCAGCACTTCCGGTGAAAGGTGCAGTTCCCAGACACCGCGCTCAATATGGGTGAAACGATAATCTTCTGAAGTTTCCCATTCAGAGAATGGCCCGATCAGGTAAATCACAGAGGCATTGGGCGCCCATTCCCGCAATACCCATCCCTGTTCGGTTCGATGCAGCCCGTAGTAAAGATGTCCCAGCGAGAAGTCAGAAAGGGAATGTCCGGGACCGGTGAGGGTTTTCTCCTTGTTGAAATATTTTCTCAGGCGGCCCACGATGGTCGGTGCATGGGGTTCCAGCCAGGGGTCTTTCTTTACAAAATCAGGCAGCAGCATGCCAAAACTTGTTAAATGGACAAAATTCAAACTTAGTAAAAATATCCCATTCCTGAAAAAAATATACCTTTGCGGTATTTATAATAAATCTGAATAAAAAGAACATTCCAAAGGTTTCCAATGACTTTACTGGATCTTCAAAACGGTGAATACGGGATCATCCTGAAAGTAAAAGGCAGGGGCGCATTCCGTCGCCGGATCATTGAAATGGGGTTTGTCATGGGCAAGTCGGTCGAAGTAATCAAAAAAGCCCCGCTGCAGGATCCCATCGAATACAACATCATGGGTTACAATGTTTCCCTGCGCCGCAGTGAGGCCCGGTTGATCGAAGTCATTCCCATAGGAGAATTCAAGCCTTCAAAAGACCAGGCATTCGACGGGGTGTTTTCCAGTGAAACGATAAAAGATGCCCTGCCCAGGTCACAGAAGGTCATTCAGGTGGCCCTGGTCGGCAATCCGAACAGTGGAAAGACCACCTTTTTCAATTATGCCAGCGGATCGAAGGAGCGGGTTGGCAATTACAGCGGGGTAACCGTTGATTCAAAGGAAGCCAGATTCTATCAGGGGGGTTACCGGTTTAACATCACTGATTTGCCGGGCACCTATTCCATTTCGGCCTATACCCCCGAAGAAATCTTTGTGCAGAACTACATTGCGGAAAAACTTCCCGATATCGTCATCAATATCGTCGATGCGTCCAACCTGGAACGCAACCTTTACCTGACCACCCAGTTGATCGACATGGATATCCGTGTGATCATGGTATTGAATATGTACGATGAACTCGAGAAAAAGGGAGATGTATTTGACTATGAGGCTTTTGGAAAAATGACCGGCATTCCGGTCATTCCCGCGGTCAGTTCAAGGGGCCGCGGGATAAGGGAAACCTTTGCCAAAGCCATCGAGGTGTTTGAGGACCGTAATGAGGTTGTCAGGCACATTCACATCCACTACGGAAGCATCGTAGAGCGGTCGATAAGGGCGATACAGGACTTGATTAACAAAGAAGGCAATCAGCACCTCACCGACCAGATCTCCTCGCGCTTTCTGGCGATTCGCCTGCTCGAAAACGACAAGGAAGCCATTAAAAAGACAATGACCCATTGTCACAACCATGAGGAGATCCTCTACCAATCAAGACATGAGGCCAGGCTGATTGAGAATGAATTTCATGACAACCCCGAAACAATCATTACCGACCTGAAATACGGTTTCATCTCAGGGGCTTTGAAGGAAACCTATAAACCGGCCGAATCGGAACGAAAAAGAACCAGCCAGGCCATCGACACCCTGCTAACCCATAAGGTAATGGGATTTCCCTTCTTTTTGCTGTTCATGTGGATCATGTTCTCCGCCACCTTCTTTTTGGGCAGCTATCCCATGGCATGGATCGAATCGGGGGTGGAGGCCCTTTCCGGATTTCTGGAGGCCCGCATGACCACCGGTCCGCTGAAGGACCTGCTCATAAACGGTGTGGTTAGCGGAGTGGGCGGGGTGATCGTATTTCTTCCCAACATCATGTTGCTGTTTTTCTTTATCAGCCTGATGGAGGATACGGGTTATATGTCAAGGGCGGTGTTTATCATGGACAAGATCATGCACAAAATCGGGCTGCATGGCAAATCCTTTATCCCCTTGCTGATGGGATTCGGGTGTAATGTTCCGGCCATCATGGCTACAAGGACCCTGTCGAATCGAAACGACCGGATGCTCACCATGCTCATTAACCCCTTTATGTCATGCAGTGCCCGATTGCCGATCTATGTCTTGTTCATCAGCGCCTTTTTCTCTGAATACCAAGGCACCATGCTTTTTTTGATTTATGGCACAGGGGTCACTGTAGCCATAGGGATGGCCATTTTACTGAAAAAAACCCTGTTCCGGGCAGAGGAAGTTCCATTTGTAATGGAACTCCCGCCCTATCGCAGGCCCACCACCCGCGCCATTACCACCCATATGTGGAGCCGGGCCGTGCAATACCTTCGCAAGATCAGCGGCATCATCCTGGTGGCTTCCATTATCATCTGGGCTTTGGGATACTTCCCGGATGGCGCCGGCTATACGGAGCGCCTTGCCCGTGAAAAAGCGGTTATCGAATCCCGTTTTGAGCAAGCAACAGCCATGACGGAGCCTTCCGATGCGCCGGAAAGGGAGGCATTGTCAAACGAAAAAGAAGAAGAACTGCGCCGGCTGGAGAACGCCATGATGATCGAGCGCCAGGAAAACAGTTATATAGGGCAAGTGGGAAGAACCATCCAACCGGTCATGGCGCCCCTGGGATTTGACTGGAAAATGACGGTGAGTATTTTGTCGGGGGTGGCCGCCAAGGAAATCGTGGTCAGCACCCTTGCCGTTCTTTATCAGGCGGAGGAAACCGCCCAGACGCATACCGTTTCCCTGGTCGAAAAGCTGCAAAATCAGACGCATGTCGGGGGACCCAAAGCGGGCGAGAAGGTTTTTAACCCCCTTGTTGCACTGTCTTTCATGTTGTTCGTCTTATTGTATTTTCCCTGCATTGGGGTAATTGCTGCCATCAGCCGTGAATCCGGTCACTGGAAGTGGGGTTTGTTCACCGTTGCCTATACGACCCTGACAGCCTGGTTCATGTCCTTGTTGGTGTACCAGGCCGGTGGCCTGATTATTCAGTTGATATGATGACACAATGGGTCATAACCATCATTATCCTGGGGATTGCCATGGGATACGCGGTGTACCGCCTTTACCGGTATTTTCGCAAGTCCGGCAAAAAGCCGGCCGACTGTGATGGTTGCAGCAGCGATTGTTCAAGTTGCAGTCTGAATGTTTCGATCCGGGAGCCCGGCAGGAAAACCTTGTCCGGGTCCAAAAAATAAGCATGTCCGACGGGCAGGGATGCACCCGCCGGCAGGCATTCCTGAAATTCGCCCGGATCCGGCCCTTTCACCAGGCATCCTTTCTCCTGGCTTTGTTTTTTTCCTATATTTACAAATGTCTGAGCCATCGCCAGGTCTATGGAAGTAAACCTTCAGTCGGTTTTGTTAAAACATTGGGGTTTCTCGTCTTTCCGCCCCTTGCAGGAAGACATCATTCACTCCGTGATCGCTGGGAATGACACCCTGGCCCTTCTTCCCACGGGTGGGGGCAAATCCATTTGTTACCAGGTTCCTGCCCTGGCGCAGGAAGGCCTTTGCATTGTAGTCACCCCCCTCGTGGCCTTGATGAAAGACCAGGTGCAGGCTTTGACCAACAAAGGAATTAAAGCCGTCGGTGTTTACTACGGACTCAGTAAAACTGAAATGGATATTGCCATAGACAACTGCGTGTACGGCGACACCAAATTTCTTTACCTGAGCCCCGAACGGCTGATCACTGACATGATTCGCAGCCGCATTGGCAAAATGAAGGTCAACCTGCTGGCGGTGGACGAGGCCCATTGTATCTCACAGTGGGGATACGACTTTCGCCCCCCCTATCTAAGAATTGCAGAGATCCGTGCGTTTCTGCCGGCGACCCCCGTGCTTGCCCTCACTGCAACGGCCACCAAGCAGGTCGTCAGGGACATACAGGAAAAACTGCTTTTTTCCAAACAAGCCGTTTTTCGCAAAAGCTTCGAAAGAAAAAACCTGGTCTACATGGTTTTCAGGGAAGAGGACAAGTTGAACCGCTTGTTGAAAATCTGCCATAAGCTCAAAGGGGTGGGCATTGTTTATGTCAGAAACAGAAAAAAAACCCGTGAGATTGCCGAATTCCTTCAACGCAACCAGGTTTCGGCCGACTACTATCATGCCGGGCTAACCACCCTTGAACGGGATGTAAGGCAAAATGCCTGGATGAAAGAACGGGCCAGGGTCATGGTGTCTACCAACGCCTTCGGGATGGGGATCGACAAGCCCAATGTACGCTTTGTGGTCCATATGGATCTGCCGGAGAGCCCGGAGGCCTACTTCCAGGAAGCCGGACGCGGGGGCCGGGATGGAAAGAAATCATTTGCTGTTTTGCTGTTCAGCAAGTCGGATGTGCTGGATCTGGAGAAGTCGCACGAACAAACCTTTCCGCCGGTTGATTTTATTAAAAAGGTGTATGACGCCCTGGGAAATTATTACCAGCTGGCGGTAGGGAGCGGAAAAGACCTGAGTATGCCATTCGATCTTCACGATTTTTCCAGGAACTATTCAATGGGACCCCCACTTGTTTTCAACGCATTAAAGTTTCTGGAGAAAGAAGGTTACATTGCCTTGTCCGAAGCATTCGCCAATCCATCACGGATCATGTTCGGGCTGGGGAAGGAGGATCTGTACCGTTTCCAGGTCGCCAACCCCAAATATGATGCATTTATCAAGCTCCTGCTTCGTTCTTATCCCGGATTGTTTTCTGGTTTCGTAAAAATCAATGAGCAGGAACTTGGCACACGGTCCGGCCTCAGTGCCAATCAGGTAGAGGGAATTTTACAGGATCTGGACAGGAAGAATATTCTGGATTACGAAAGGCAGAACCAGTTGCCCATGATCACATGGATTGAGGAACGGCTTCCCATCGGAAGTCTGCGCATTTCAAATGAGAATCACCGGGAGCGAAAGGCATTTGCCCGCAAACGGCTCGAGGCCATGGTGCAGTACGTTGAAACGGATACCCGGTGCAGGAGCTTGTCCCTGCTTGCCTATTTTGACGAAACAGGTGTCCGGCGCTGCGGAAAATGCGATGTTTGCCTGGGAAGAAACCGCCTGCAGGTTTCTGATTATGAATTTGACCAGCTGTTGGCAATGATCAAACCCACCCTGACGGAAAAACCCCGGTCCATTCATGAGCTGATCAATGGCCTGCCAACAAAAATGGATGAAGAAAAAATTTTAAAAGTCGTACGCTGGCTTAGGGACCAGGGACGCATCCTGGAAGAGCCGGGAGGCCGGTTGAAATGGGAAGAACAATAAATTATATATTGGCAATCAAGTCTGTCCCTCCTTTTACCTTATCGCCTACTTGAACACGTATCCTGCTTTCGGTGGGCATGTAAACATCCAGCCTGGAGCCAAATTTAATAAAACCCATCTCCGCGCCCTGCGATACCCATTGTTGCTCCCGGTTGTAACATACGATGCGCCTGGCAACCAAACCGGCAACCTGCCTGACCATAAGACTTTTTCCTGTGGCCATCTCATAAGCAATGCTGGTGCGTTCGTTCAGCGTACTTGACTTGGGGTGCCAGGCAACCAGGTATCTCCCCGGATGGTAGCGGTAATAGAGGATTTTTCCGCTCACGGGATTCCTGTTTAAATGCACATTAAAGGGAGACATAAATATGGATACTTTCAGCATGGGCTTGTGAAAGAATTCTTCCTCTGTGGTTTCTTCCACAACCACAACCTTTCCGTCCGCCGGACTCAAAATAGAGGAATCATCATGCACGATGGTGCGTTCAGGGGAACGGAAAAACCATAATGTCCAGCAAAAAAAGAGAAAGAGAGAAAGGTAAACCAATATGTGCCAAAGGCGGAAACCGGGGAAAACCAGCCAAAAGCAAATCCCCAAAACGGCAGTGATCAAAAAAACCACCGGAATGATTCTGTAGCCTTCTTTATGAATGGTCATATCGAAACAGCTTCAATTAATAAAACAGGCTTAGGTACAAAAACACAAAAGGGGCCGCCATGATGACACCGTCGAAACGATCGAGAACGCCGCCATGCCCGGGTAGCAGCTTTCCGCTGTCTTTGGCATCAATGCTGCGCTTAAACATTGATTCAAACAGATCCCCGTAGGTACTGAAAACCACCACGATGCCACCAATAATGATCCAGTCAACCATCATAATATGGCTGTAGAACCCGGATAGAATGGCGGAGGTAATCAAGGTCAGAACGCCACCCCCAAGAACCCCCTCCCATGATTTCTTGGGTGAGACCCGCTCAAAAAGGCGATGCTTGCCAATGGCACTTCCTACCAGGTAAGCTCCGCTTTCATTCACCCAAATCAGAAAGAAAAAGCCCAATAGCAGGCTGTGGTGGTGCACGCCCGGCAGGAAAACAGGGTTGGGGTAAAAGTTCAGCAAAGAAAATGGGAGGGCGACATACAGGATGCCAAAAAAAGTAAATGCAATATTGGTAAAGGGATTGGGGGCTTTGCGATACAACTCCAGCAAAAATATCATAAAAACCAGGACAAAGTTGCCCATCAGGATCTCCCGTCCCGCCAATTCCATTGCAATCAATGCATTGGATCCAAATAAAAACATGCCTGAAATGGTTCCGGCAAATTTATTGGGAAAGATACCGGCTTTCTCAACAAGGGAATAAAACTCCCACATACCCAATGCAGTGATTCCCAAAAACAACAGGGCGAAATAGCCAGGCCCGGTCAAAATGGAGGCAATGATCAAAACCACAAAAACAACACCGGTAATGGTTCTTTTTAACAGATTACTCAAAGCGATTCCTTGTTTATGATTTGTTTTGCCCGAATGACCTGCTCGGGCTGAACGTAAAGCTCAACCTCTCCAAAAAGATAGGCGGAGTCTTTCTTGTTTAAAACAATGCCCTGAATGCCGGCTTCCTCAAGAACGGCCTGAACAATTTTAACCTTATGCTCAAAAGGTGAGCCGTATATTTTCTGCCAGTTTTCTTCCATTCCTTATTCATTGGTTTTATCCACTGACATCGACCAGGAAAAGGTAAACCTCCCTGGGTCCATGCACGCCGTGAACCAATTTCTTTTCTATATCCGCTGTCCTGCTGGGCCCGGTAACAAAGGTCATCATGGACGGTCTCCCGGTTTCATACTTACCGTCCATAAACCGGAACGCATCACTGATATCAGGCAATAATTGCCTTGTACTGGCGATCACAATATGCAATGGGGACTCAATAATGCTTTTTCTGCCGCCGCCCTGACGACTGCTTAAAAGAATGCTTCCGGTGCGCGCAACAAGGGCTTCGCAACCCGAAATAACGGCCTGACAGTCTGCAAGAAGGGAAGAATCTTCGGTGCCATGAATACCCAGTTGCCCGACCAGGCCTTTAAAATGGGACTCGCCGCAATACACATTTTCCAGCCGCTTTTCCCTGACCAGAGCCAGCAATCCCAGGTTCAACTCTTCCATATCGGCACAGAATACGAATCGCCCGTTCGCCCTGGAAAAGGCTTCGGCAAATTCGATATCAAGGGAATCGGCCGCAACCGGATTGAAAACCCGGCCATCCTGCTCCACGTCATCAAAGGGCGCCTCAAGGCTGTTTACGAGGGCATCCCTGATGTTTTTCAGGACCTTTTCCTTCTGGGTACTCTCCTTCATCCGTTATGATTTAGGGGGCGGATCCGTCTCCTCCTGATTCGGTTTTCCCGGGCCCGGAGGCTCTTCAGACCCTTCAGCATTCTCATGGTTATTATTCACAGGGTATTTGGCCTGTTCCTCCTGCTCTCCAAAAGGCCTTTTCCCGAAAATTGCCTCAAGATCCTCCCTGAACAACACCTCCTTTTCCAGAAGCAATTCGGCCAATTTCTGCAGTTTGTCCTTGTTCTCCTTTAGCGTCTGTTTGGCCCGCTTATAGGCAGACTCCACCAAGGCGCTGATTTCCTGATCAATGGCCTCAGCGGTTTTTTCGGAATATGGTTTTGTAAAAGAATACTCGCTTTGTCCGCTTGAATCATAATAACTTATATTGCCTATGCGCGGATTCAAGCCGAAATAAACCACCATGGAAAAGGCCTGTTTGGTAATTTTTTCCAGGTCGTTAAGGGCCCCTGTAGAAATTTTCTTAAAGAAAAGATCTTCCGCCGCCCGGCCTCCAAGGGTGGCAGTAATCTCGTCATACATCTGTTCATAGGTTGAAATCTGTCGCTCTTCAGGTAGGTACCATGCAGCCCCCAGGGCCTTGCCCCTAGGCACTATGGTAACCTTAACGAGCGGATGCGCATGCTCAAGCAGCCAGCTTACGGCAGCGTGGCCGGCTTCATGATAGGCGATCACCTTCTTCTCATGCGGGGAGATGATCTTGTTTCGTTTTTCCAATCCCCCGATAATCCGATCAACCGCATCCAGAAAATCCTGTCGTTCAACCAGTTTCTTGTTTCTTCGGGCGGCAATCAGGGCGGCTTCGTTACAGACATTGGCAATGTCGGCCCCCGAAAAACCGGGCGTTTGTTTTGCGAGAAAATCGGGATTTACTTTCTCATCCAGCTTCAGGGGTTTCATGTGGACATGAAAAATGGCCTTGCGTTCCTCAAGGTCAGGCATTTCAACGTGAATCTGCCGGTCAAATCGCCCGGCCCTCAGAAGCGCTCTATCGAGAATATCTGCACGGTTGGTGGCAGCCAGGATGATCACCCCCACATTGGTGCCAAACCCATCCATCTCTGTAAGCAGCTGGTTCAAGGTGTTTTCCCTTTCGTCATTGGCCCCTGTGACGGGATTCTTACCCCGTGCCCGCCCAATGGCATCAATTTCATCAATAAAAATGATGCAAGGGGCTTTCTCTTTGGCCTGCTTGAACAAATCGCGCACCCTGGATGCACCGACCCCGACAAACATCTCAACAAAATCTGAACCGCTTAACGAAAAAAACGGAACCTGTGCCTGGCCGGCCACTGCCTTAGCCAGCAGGGTTTTTCCAGTTCCCGGAGGACCAACCAACAAGGCCCCTTTGGGAATCTGGCCTCCCAAATCCGTATATTTCTTGGGATTCTTCAGAAAATCCACAATCTCCATCAGTTCCACCTTGGCCTCTTCAAGTCCGGCTACATTCTTAAAGGTGATGGTGACATGGGTGTCCTTGTCGAAAAGGGTGGCTTTGGATTTGCCAATATTGAAAATTTGTCCCCCGGGTCCTCCACCTCCGGCCATTCGCCGCATAATGAAAATCCAAAATGCAATCAGCAAGCCGATGGGCAACAACCAGCTCAAAATGTCGCCTCCCCAGTTTTTCCGCGTTTCCGGATAAACGGGGAACTGCTCTTCCCTGGGCCAGTCCTGTTGGGCCTCACGAACGATCCGCTCGAAGTTCTCCACGCTGCCGATTTGAAAAACATAATGGGGGGATGTTCCCTCACTGACTCCCGTCCGCACATAAGCATCTTCATACTTTGGCTTGGACAGGCGATCGGATTTGATAAACACCTCAACCATTTCCTGATTGATGATATGGAGTTTTTCAATATCATTCCTCCCATCCTCAAGGATCAGCATTTCATTTTCAAAACGCATCTGGGAGATTTCAGTCGCCGTGCCGCCCCAATTCAAAAACTGAAGTCCGATGAAAACCACGGCAAGAATGGCATACACCCAGTAAAAGTTAAAACCGGGTTTTTTCTTTCCGGGGGAACCACCGGGTTTGGTATTTTCTGATCCTTTACCGGATCCGGATGCCTGATTATGTTTGTTTTCTATATTCATTCAAAAAAAAATTAGCGAATAAACCCGTGCGAAAGTTCATAAAACCTAATCCGATTCAAATTTTTCGGATGGTGCATCGGCCCAAAGTTGCTCCAATTGATAGAATTGTCTGACCGGCTCCTGAAAAACGTGAACCACAACATCCAGATAATCCAGCAGCACCCATTCGGCATTTGCCATCCCTTCCCGCCGCCGGGGATTCAATCCGGTGTTTATTTTGACTACGTGTTCAACCGAATCCCCAATGGCGTTTACATGGGTTCGGGAGGTTCCATGGCAAACAATAAAGTAATCACAAACGGTTGATTGGATCTTGCTTAGGTGGAGGCTAACGATGTCCTTGCCCTTCTTTTCCTGTATTCCTTTAACAATTGCGTCAAGCAAAAGTCCTGTCTGATCTTTCGCTTTGGTTTCACTCATTCGCTGCGGATTATTGTTTTGTGCAAAAGTAACGTTTTTTGCCCACATAATGTTTTCGGCCCTTGCGGAATGAATGCAAATCTATTTAATATTCTTAATTTTGAGAGAAAAAGTGCATTCCATGAAGCTTTTCGGCCATCAACTGCTTTATTTCCCGGAGATTGACTCGACGAACCGGGAAGCATGGCGGATGGTTCAAAAGGGTGATTTGGAGGAAGGAACCATTGTACGGGCCGGATTCCAAAGCCTGGGCCGTGGTCAGGGGTCAACCCGCTGGGAAAGCGAGAAGGGGAAGAACCTCTGCGTTTCTGTCGTGATCAAACCTGTATTTCTCTCCCCGGACAAACAGTTTTACCTGAACAAGGCCATTGCCCTCTCAGTGAGGGAAGCCGTAAAAGGCTTGCTTCCTGATGCGTCCGTAATGATCAAGTGGCCCAACGACGTCTACATTGGGAACAGGAAAGTGGCCGGAATCCTCATAGAGAATGCAATCAGGGGATCCCGACTGGAACATTCCATTGCGGGCATAGGTATCAATATCAATCAGAGAAGGTTTGACCCAACCCTTCCCAACCCTGTTTCCATCGCCCAGGTGGCCGGCCGGGATCAGGATATTGAGAAATGTCTTGATCATCTCTGCAGCTCGCTGGACCATTGGTATGGATTGCTGGCCTCGGCAGACCGGGAAGGGCTCAACCTTGCCTACCTGGAGGCATTGCTCGGATACGGGGAAAAGCGAACTTATCTGAGTCGGGGCCATCAGTTCAAGGCCCGGGTAGCCGGAATATCCCCCCATGGCAAACTCATCCTGGATATGGAGGGGGGCCGGCAGCTGGAATTCGACATGAAAGAGGTAAGCATGCTTTTTTAGGAGGAAAAATGCACTTCAATCTTTTCCGAAAGCATTTCAACGAGCGATTGC
>JAWLHS010000058.1:0-11444 GCA_041690235.1 Bacteroidales bacterium | reverse complement strand
ATGGAATTACTGGAATGCCTGTAAAAAAAAAGGGGCCTGTGAAGCCCCCTTTTTTTCGATGTCCATTCCGGATTATTGAACGGAATCCACGACGGCCTTAAATGCCTCCGGATTGTTCATGGCCAGATCAGCCAGCACCTTGCGGTTGATCTGTATATCCTTTTCGTTTAATTTGCCAATAAACTGGGAATAACTGAGGCCGTATTGTCTCACGGCCGCGTTAATGCGCTGTATCCAGAGCTTACGAAACTCCCGCTTTTTGTTGCGACGGTCGCGATAAGCGTACATCTGCCCTTTTTCCCAGGTGTTTTTAGCAACGGTGTATACATTTTTTCTGGCACCAAAATAACCCCTGGTGAGCTTTAACAGCTTTTTTCTCTTGCGCCTTGCAGCGACTTTGTTAACGGATCTTGCCATAATTTTTTCTTTTTTCGTTTAGCGCTTTCTCTTTTCGGAAAGACTTGTCGTGCATAAACAAAGGTGAATGAAATACGAAGCCATTAAATGGCCAACATCGCCTTGATGTTGTTCTCGTCCGACTTGTGGACCAAGCTGGTCTGGGTCAGGTTTCTTTTTCTCTTTTTGCTTTTCTTGGTCAGAATATGACTCTTATAAGCGTGTTTGCGCTTAATTTTTCCGGAAGCGGTAAGAGAAAACCGCTTTTTTGCCCCGGATTTGGTTTTCATTTTAGGCATTACTTCAACAATTTATTAATTTATAAAACGATGAACATCAGTTCTTTTTTGGTGATTTTTTTGGAGCGACAAGCATAATCATTCGCTTACCTTCCAATTTCGGCAATTGTTCAACCTTCCCGTGGTCTTCAATTTCCTGGGCAAAGCGAAGCAGAATCACCTCCCCTTTTTCTTTATAAATGATGGAACGGCCTTTAAAAAATACATAAACTTTCAGTTTGGCCCCTTCTTCAAGGAATTTCAGCGCATGCTTCAGCTTGAAGTTAAAATCGTGGTCGTCTGTATTTGGTCCGAGGCGTATCTCCTTGACTACTATTTTGGCTGCATTTGCCTTGATCTCTTTTTGTTTCTTCTTTTGCTCATAAAGAAACTTTTTGTAATCCATGATCTTGCAGACTGGTGGATTGGCTGTCGGGGCAATCTCAACCAGATCAAGTCCCCTCTCCTCGGCCAGGTTAATGGCTTCTCTGATCTGAAATATGCCAGGTTCGACATTATCACCCACTACGCGAACAACGGGTGCTTTTATCCGATCATTGATAAAATGGGGGTCTTCTTTTTTTACGAATCGCCTTCTGTGGGGCCTGGGGCTAAATGGTGCAGCTATTTTTCGTTCCTCCTTACTTTGATGAATAAATTGATTTTATTCTATGTTTGGCTCATTATTTCTTTAATCTCATCAAGCAGCAACCTGGAAAACGCTTCCGTGGTAAAACTGCCTAAATCTCCCTTTCCGTGCTTACGCACTGAAACCGTTCCGTCCGATTCTTCTTTCTCTCCAACAATCAACATATACGGCACCTTACGGATCTCAGCGTCCCGGATTTTTTTTCCAGTCTTCTCACTGCGTTCATCAATAAGCGCCCGAATTCCGGAATTGTTCAGCAAAGTTAAGACTTTTTTGGCATATTCCTGATATTTATCGCTGATTGGCAGTATGATAGCCTGATCGGGTGCGAGCCATAACGGAAAATTGCCTGCACAATGCTCAATCAAAACAGCTACGAAACGCTCCATAGATCCAAAGGGAGCGCGGTGGATCATCACGGGGCGGTGCTTTTGATTGTCACTTCCGATATACTCTAATTCAAAACGTTCCGGCAGGTTGTAGTCAACCTGTATGGTTCCCAACTGCCACTTCCTTCCCAAGGCATCCTTTACCATAAAGTCCAGTTTGGGTCCATAAAAGGCAGCCTCCCCGGTTACAATTTCGGCATGCAATCCTTTTTCATGGGTTGCTTCGATAATGGCTTGCTCGGCTTTGTCCCAGTTCGCTTCCGTCCCGATATATTTCTCCATGTCCTTGGGATCGCGCAAGGAAATCTGCGCACTGTAATCCTTAAAATCCAAGGCATTAAAAATATGCAGGACAATATCAATCACTTTGGTAAATTCTTCTTTCACCTGATCGGGCCTGCAAAAGATATGGGCATCGTCCTGGGTAAAGCCACGAACCCTGGTCAGTCCGTGCAGTTCTCCGCTTTGCTCATACCGGTAAACCGTTCCAAACTCAGCAAATCGTACGGGAAGATCCTTGTATGAGTATTGTTTTACCTTGAATATTTCACAATGATGCGGACAGTTCATTGGTTTAAGGAAAAACTCTTCGCCCTCTGCCGGGGTGGTAATGGGACGAAACGAATCTTGTCCGTATTTTTCGTAATGCCCGCTGGTAATATATAAGTTCTTGTTCCCGATATGGGGCGTGATTACCGGCAGATAGCCGGATTTTCGTTGTACCTTTTTCAGGAAATTTTCCAGGTTCTCCCTGAGTTCGGCTCCCTTGGGAAGCCACAGGGGCAAGCCTTGTCCCACCCGGGCGGAAAAAGCGAATAGTTCCAGTTCCCGGCCAATTTTCCGGTGGTCCCGCTTTTTGGCTTCTTCCAGCATGGCCAGGTATTCCTCCAATTCCTTCTGCTTGGGAAAGCTTATTCCATAAACCCTGGTTAATTGTTTTCTGCTTTCATCACCCCGCCAATAAGCCCCGGCAATGGCTAAAAGCTTGATGGCCTTGATGGGACTGGTATCGGGAAGGTGGGGTCCGCGACATAAGTCGGTGAAGTGGCCCGATTCATAAAAAGTGATGGTGCCATCTTCCAGGTCACTGATCAAATCAACTTTGTATTCATCCCCTTTCTTTTCATAAAAGGCAAGGGCTTCCTGCTTGGGAACCTCTTTCCTGATGAACGCCTGTTTTTCCCTGGCCATTTCCAGCATTTTCTTTTCTATCTTCCCGAAATCGTTGCTCGAAATGGTATGCTCCCCAAGATCAATGTCGTAATAGAAGCCATTCTCAATGTCCGGTCCGATGCCGAACTTGGTGCCGGGATACAAGTCTTCAATGGCGCTGGCCATCAGGTGGGCAGAGGAATGCCACATGGTGGCCTTTCCTTCCTTGTCATTCCAGGTATGCAGTTTAACAGAGGCATCTTTCTGAATGGGACGGTGCAGATCCATTACCTCTCCGTCAACCGAAATGGAAAGGACATTTCGCGCAAGGCCTTCGGAAATACTTTTGGCTATCTCTAGTCCGGTTACCCCTTTGGGAAAACTCCTTACAGATTGGTCCGGCAGCGTGATCTGAATCATTTTTTCCACACGTTTTAAGCCCGCAAAGATAAGAAAAAATTATTACAAGCTGGCCACGCGTTTGATCAACCTGAGTCTGTGGGTGTATTTTTTTTTGCTTCGGTTAAAGATTCCGTTGTGATCCACCATATCAATGCGAACCTCTCCATGGGCATGTATGATAAACCCTTTGTTCAGAAGAATGCCCACGTGATTAATTTCTTCTTCATGATTGTCAAAAAATAACAAGTCCCCCGCAACGGCCTCGTCGATGAGATGGACGGTGTCTCCGCGGGTCGCCTGGATCGAAGCATCCCTCGGTACCTTGAATCCTGACATTCTGCATACCAACTGAACAAAACCCGAACAATCCATCCCGAAAACGGAGCGTCCTCCCCACAGGTAGGGCGTGTTTAAAAACAACATGGCGTACTCCGGAATCATTTCAACCATTGGGGAAGAAGGCTCGACAACCATCCCCGAATACTGATAACTTTTCCCTGCAAGGGAAAAACTTCCTTCGTCCGAAAAAACGCTGCTGCCTGCACTAATGGGGAAACTTGTTTGATCTGTCTCATTCTCCATAATGCCAATCAGATCGCCTGCGAAAAAATGCGGAAGTGCTTTGGTTTGTTCGTAGGTTTCGAAACCAATTAACTCCACCTGGTTCACTGGAACCCAACCCTGGTATTTGTCGAATTGCTGCATTACATGATGCCATCCATTGCGGGTTTCCAGTACTTCGAAAAGCTCACCGAACAACAACTGGCTGACCATCTCACTTCGATGATCCGGGCGCTCCCGCACGCAGGCAAACCCATTCAGGCAAACTCCAAACTCCATATAAAAACTCCTTTAAAGCTTTAAAATTAAGTAAATTCTTCGAACCCCTTAAACAATCCATGTAGATTAATGATTTATTTATTGCTAAATTCGTGCAAAACCTAAGGATAGATATGGCCAGAATCATTCAATGGTTACAGCAAAACTTGTCACTCATACAGAAAATATTTCTTTTTTTGCTGGGCATTTTTTTGATCGTGCAGTTATTTCCAAAGCAACCAAGACTGGGACTCGAATACCAGCCTGGAAGGCCCTGGACGATGGATGATCTGATCGCTCCCTTTGATTTTGCCATACTGAAGTCAACCGAGGAGATCAACAGGGAGAGAGAACTCGCCCTGCAGGAGTTTCAACCTTTCTATGAACTGGATGAATCGGTTTCCGTCAGGCAAAAAGCACGGTTTCAGGATACGTTTCAAATGAGGGTGGATTCCCTTTTCCCGCAAGGGATGCCTGACAGGCAAAGGGAAATCAATCTGAATGCCGGAATGAATTTGCTTGATTCGCTCTTCTCCAGGGGAGTCATCTTCCTGGATGAAGCCCACCAGGGGCAGTCCGGAGATTTTTCAATCCGCCTGGTAGACAGACGGGTAGCCACGGAGAAAGAGCTAAAGGATTTTTTTTCCATTCCCGAGGCATACTTGTTCGTAAATACACGCCTCGAAAACAGAAGGGATGTGGACGAAGACCTGCTAAGGCCCCTTCTCGAAAATGCCCTTGTCCACAATGTTTTTTACGATCAGGAAATGTCAGAGCGTTACAGGGAAGCCCTGCTTGAGAACATTCCCCTGACCAGGGGAATGGTGCAGCAAGGTGAAAAAATCATTTCACAAGGAGAGTTGATCAACCCTGAAAAATATCAAATACTGGAATCGTTCAGGGCCGAACATGAAAAACTGACTGGTCGGACAGCCGTAAAAAATCTATTATACCTTGGGCAATTTTTGCTGGTTAGCATCTCCATGATTGTCCTGGTTTTGTTTCTCTATGTATTCAGGAAAGATGTTTTCGAGGATAACCGGAGGGTACTTTTGGTGCTGTTGACCATCCTTTTGATGGTGTTTCTTACCAGCTGGGTGATCAAATACGATCTGGCCTTTCTTTACCTTGTGCCGGTATGTATCGTGCCAATCGTTGTCAGGGCCTTTTTTGATAACCGCCTGGCCCTTTATGTGCATATTATTACCATCATTTTAATTGGATTTCTGATTCCCCGCAGCTTTGAGTTTGTGTTTCTTCAGTTCGTTGCAGGCATTATTGCCATTCTGAGTATGGCCGGGCTGAGGAGAAGATCTCAGTTGTTTTTTACCGTAATCCTCATTTTTGTCACATATTCCGCGGTGTTTACAGGATTATCACTGGCCCACACAGGGACCTTTGAGAACCTTCAATGGGTGGATTTTACCTACTTGCTGGCCGCCGCTATGCTGACCCTCTTTGCCTATCCCCTGATTTTCATGTTTGAGCGATTGTTTGGCCTCCCGACGGATTTTTCCCTGCTCGAACTGGCGGATACAAATAATGATCTGCTGAGGCAGCTGGGTATGATGGCTCCCGGTACTTTTCAACATTCACTTCAGGTGGCCAACCTGGCCGAAGAGGCCATTTTTGCTATCGGAGGAAACAGCCTGTTGACAAGAACAGGGGCATTGTATCACGATATTGGAAAGATGAACGACCCCCTTTTCTTTACCGAAAACCAATCCACCGGTTTCAACCCCCATGATGAAATTTCATACGAAGATAGTGCCCGCATTATCATAGACCATGTCATTCATGGAATTGAAAAAGCGCGAAAAAAGAACCTCCCGGAGTACATTATCGATTTCATCCGCACCCACCATGGAACCACCACCGCCAGGTATTTCTATACCCGTCAAGTCCAGGAAAGTCCGCCGCAGGAAGTGGATAAACAGCTTTTTACCTATCCGGGTCCCCCACCGTTCAGTAAAGAAACTGCCGTTGTGATGATGGCCGATGCTGTGGAGGCGGCTTCACGCAGTCTCGGCAAACCCAATGAAAAGCGAATTGATGAACTGGTGGAAAAGATGATTGATACCCAGATCAATGAAAAACAGTTTGATAATGCCAATATCACTTTTCGGGATATTACAACAATCAAAAAGGTTTTTAAACGGCGGCTGATGAATATTTATCATGTGCGGATTACCTATCCGGTGCTCAACGGCCCGGTGGCCGGGTAATTATCCAAAGGCCATATCAGCACAATGGTTCAGATAATCCCCCGTTTCGGGTCCGACGTTAAATAAAAGATCGATGATGCTCAGCCGGGATGCAAAGCCCGTAGGAAGGGGAAAGACCTGTTGGTACGAGGGCCATTGAATTTGGGTGAAAACCTGGGGTTTGTCCGTTTTTGGGGAAAAAGAAAACCGGAAATCCATAGATGGATCAGGCTTTTTATCAAATTCTGCAGTCCGCTTTATGGTGGCATTTAATCCGAGTGCACCCATCATTTCATTGAATAAAGCACAATTCCAATCGATCAGCAAACGGGGCGGGGGTTTGAAAAAAAAAGGCCTGATCAGGTCCTCATAATACAAAAAATACGGGGCGTTGGCATACGCACTTGAAATACTGCGCCAATGCCGTTTCTGCCATGGCCGGTGGTCACTGATTTCTGCCTCAAGCGTTCGGGTTTGTTGCCCTGCGGGCTTATGCACGGGAATGCTTAGTTCCAGGAGGCCATTGGCTGTTAAGATTCTGCACCGGTTCCGCCAGGTCTGCTTGGGATAGGTTTCATGCACATCAATGACCATCGCGGAAGCCCGGGCAGCAACCACCATATAGTCCAATGGAGGCAAGTAGGCTGTAGACATAAGGGGCGTAAACCCCTTTTGATCAAAATGATCCGGCATTTGTTCAATCATGGTCCCAATTGATTGGGGGATTTCAGGCTAAAGTCTGAAATTATTTTTAATTTTCTCAGATCCGATGGTTTTTTTGTACATTGTTTTTTAATCGTTTCAGCCATGAAGATCTTGAATGCACAGCAAATCCGGGAAGTTGACAAGCTGACCATTGATGGGGAACCCATCAAATCGATCGACCTGATGGAACGGGCCGCCAAAAGATGCTTTGAATGGATCAAACGCCATGGAAGAGATATAAGACGGGTCCATGTTTTTTGCGGGATGGGAAACAATGGAGGCGATGGACTGGCCATCGCAAGAATGCTTGGAGGAACCGGAAAAAAGGTGGCTGTCCATATTGCCCGTCATGCCAGTGAGGGTTCGCCTGATTTTCTTGTGAATGAAAAGCGCCTCAAGGGCGTAAAGAATTTGAGCGGGCATTGGCTTGAAGCAGGGGAGGAGCTTCCGGTCATTTCCAGGGATGACCTGGTGATAGATGCTTTGTTTGGGAGCGGGCTTAACCGGCCGCTGAGCGGTTTTCCTGCCGACATTGTCCAACATATAAACCAATCAGGGGCTTTGGTTGTGGCCATTGACATCCCAAGCGGGATGTTTTGTGAAGACAATACCAATAATGATCCCAACTGCATTGTTCGTGCGGATTACACATTGACATTTCAACTGCCCAAACTATCCTTTCTTTTTCCTGATAACGAAGTGTTTACAGGCCATTGGCAGGTGCTGGACATCGGGCTCAGCCCCGAGGGCATCGAAGCGTCTGAAACGCCATATTATTTTTTGGAAGCCAAAGAATTACAAGGGTTTTATAAGCAAAGAAAACGTTTTTCCCATAAGGGCCATTTCGGACACGGCCTGCTGATTGCCGGCAGCCGGGGCAAGATCGGCGCCGCGCTGATTGCCGCAAAAGCGGCTTTGCGAAGTGGTGCCGGACTTCTAAGTGTTTGCCTTCCCGGGACCGCTTGCGAAACCTTGCACGTCCATCTGCCGGAGGCCATGTGTCTGCCGGATGAAAATCCGGGTTTTATCACCAAAATTCCGGATCTAAGGGAATACAACGCCATTGGAGTAGGCCCTGGTCTCGGCACCGGTGATCAAACTTCCCGGGCATTAAAGTTGCTGATTCAGGAAACCCGCCTGCCATTGATCCTTGATGCGGATGCCTTGAACATCCTTTCCGATAACCCCACCTGGCGCGGCTTTCTGGCACCAGGATCGATACTGACCCCGCACCCGGGGGAGTTTGAACGCCTGGCCGGCCCATCGGGCAATGGATATGAAAGGCTCATGAAAGCCAAAGAATTCGCACATCGCTTCCAGCTTATCCTGGTGTTGAAAGGCGCGTATACTGCAATTATTACTCCTGAAGGGAAAGTCTTTTTTAACCCCACGGGAAACCCCGGAATGGCGACGGGAGGAAGTGGGGATGCGCTTACCGGCATGATCCTGGGTTGGCTTGCCCAGGGTTATTCGCCCCTGCAAAGTTGTCTGGCGGCCGTCTATACCCATGGTCTGGCAGGGGATCTTGCCGCAGGGGGAAAGGGCTTTGAGGGTTTGATTGCAGGAGATATTGTTGAAATGATACCCAAAGCCATAAAGAAATCCTTTTTTTCCTGAAGAACGGACCCGGAGGGGTTCGGTTTGCCTGCCTTCTCCGGCTCAGGCCTTACCTGGATTCAATAAAAATAAAATTTGTAATTTTAAACGATCCGGATTCAGTGCTTTAAACAAAACACTTGAATTGTGGTTTATGCATTGGAATCTCATTCATTCATCAATTGATTGCCCACTATGGTTAAAGTTCAGGAAAAGCCCCAAAAGCAGCAAAACAATAATGCCGGTAATAAAACAGTTCCCCGGACATCCACAGAGGTTGCAGTGCCTCAGATTTTTAAGATTACAGAGACTTCTAAGGAGACCCTCAGAAACTGGTATCGCCTCATCGTATTGGGGCGAAAACTGGATGAAAAGGCTCCGAATTATCTGAAGCAGGCCCTGGGGTGGTCTTATCATGCGCCCAGCGCTGGTCACGATGGGATTCAGCTTGCCATCGGGCAGGTGTTTGACAGGAAAACGGATCATTTATTCCCGTATTATCGGGATATGCTTACCACGATATCTGCCGGATTATCAGCCGAAGAAATTATCCTGAACGGGATCTCCAAGTCCACTGACATCGCGAGTGGTGGACGGCATATGTCCAACCATTTTGCCAAGCCCGAATGGAACATCCACAACGTTTCTTCCGCCACGGGTAACCACACCCTGCATGCGGCAGGTGTGGCCAGGGGAATGAAAAAATATGGGCACAAAGGGGTTTCGATTACCTCTCAGGGAGAATCATCGGTCTCTGAGGGTTATGTTTATGAGGCCATCAATGGGGCCAGCAACGAAAAATTGCCCGTGGTATTCGTTTTCCAGGACAATGGATATGGTATTTCTGTTCCCAAGCGTGACCAAACAGCCAACCGAAAGGTTTCCGATAACTTTTCCGGGTTCAAAAATCTGCGCATCATTTATTGCGATGGCAAGGATGTATTTGATTCCATGAATGCCATGACCGAAGCCAAGAAGCATGTCATGGAAAAGGGAGAGCCGGTTATTGTGCATGCCAGTGTGGTCCGGATCGGCTCCCATTCCAACAGCGACCGACATGACCTGTATCGGAGCGAGGCCGAACTGAGGTGCGTGCAGGCCCACGATCCCATTCCCAAATTCCGGCGGATGCTTTTGAATGAGGGCGGGTTCAAAGAGGCCGAATTGAAGGCTTTGGAGGAGGAAGTCAATAAGGAAGTGGCCGAAGCCCATAAAAGTGCCCTGAAAGCCCCTGACCCTGATCCGGCTTCCATCCATGATTTCGTGATTCCCGACCCATATACGAGCGAGAAATATCCCGAAGGAATCCATAAGTTAACCGGCAAAAAGATCAAGCTGATCACCGCTTTGAATGAAACACTGAAGGCAGAATTCCGTCACAACCCGGATACATTTATCTGGGGACAGGACCTGGCCAATAAGGAGAAAGGGGGCATTTTTAATGTCACCAAAGGCATGCAGCAGGAGTTTGGCAAGGAGCGGGTATTTAATGCCCCGATCGCAGAGGATTACATTCTGGGTACTGCCAACGGGATGAGTCGTTTTGACGAAAAGATCCGCATCGTTGTGGAAGGGGCCGAGTTTGCTGATTACTTCTGGCCGGCCATGGAGCAGTTTGTTGAGATGACCCATGATTATTGGAGAAGCAACGGGGCCTTCGCGGCCAATGTAACGATTCGTCTGGCATCCGGAGGTTATATCGGGGGCGGGTTGTACCACTCACAAACCATTGAAGGCGCATTGGCTACCTTCCCGGGTATTCGAATTGTTTACCCTTCGTTTGCTGATGATGCCGCCGGTTTATTGCGGTCGGCAATGCGTTCAAAGGGACCCACATTGTTTCTGGAACCCAAGGCACTCTATAATTCAAAAGACGCTGAAACACCTGTTCCGGAAGATTTCGAGGTGCCATTTGGGAAAGCAAGGCTGAGGAGGACAGGTAAAGATTTGACAATCATTACTTTCGGCAACACCACCCATATGAGTTTGAAGGCGGCGGACAAAATTGCCGAAGATACCGGGAAAGAAATTGAAGTCCTTGACCTCCGCTCGTTGATTCCACTGGATACGAAGTCCATTCTTGATTCGGTTAAAAAAACCAACCGAGTGCTCATCGTGCCCGAAGACAAGGTCTTTGGCGGATTCGGGGGGGAAGTGTCGGCCCTTATCTCCGATCAGGCTTTCGAATACCTGGATGCTCCTGTGAAAAGGGTCGGATCGGAATTCACACCCGTAGGTTTTCACAAAAACCTTGAGAAAGCGATTTTGCCCTCACTGGAGAAGATTGAGAAGGCCGCCCTGGAATTGATTTCCTATTAGTCTACTTTGTCATTCCTCCGCAAACCGGTAAAACCTGGCCCGTCACATAGGCTGACAGATCCGAAGCAAGGAATATACAGGCATTGGCTACATCATCGGGTTGTCCTGCCCTGCGAAGAGGTATTTTATCAGCCCATCCCTTTTTTACCTCCTCTGGCAGTCCGGCCGTCATGTCGGTTTCAATAAAACCCGGTGCTACAGCATTGCAGCGAATATTGCGCGGCCCCAGCTCCTGTGCAACGGTTTTGGTAAAACCGATCATCCCAGCCTTGGCAGCGGCATAATTTCCCTGTCCTGCATTTCCCCCCAGACCAACCACGGAACTCATATTAATAATGCTTCCGCTGCGCTGTTTTAACATGAATCTCTGAACCGCTTTCGTCAGGTTAAATACCGATTTGAGATTGACCTGAATGACCAGATCCCACTGCTCTTCAGTCATGCGCATGAGCAATGTGTCCCGGGTAATTCCCGCGTTGTTGACCAGTATGTCAATTCGCCCAAATAGTGCGGCCACCTCTTCTACCATTTTTTC
>JAWLHS010000057.1:0-11500 GCA_041690235.1 Bacteroidales bacterium | reverse complement strand
AATGCTTGCCTCGGAATTGTACATCCGGGCAAAGGTTTACAAAGAGGGAAACGCAGACAATGCAACCATTCTCCCCGAAAGAAAGGTCGCCGACGGTGTTGTGAACACCTCCCAGCGCCTTTACAGGGATCACATGATCTCAAGCGCCCCCCACGAATACGAAAAAGAAACCATCATTACAAAGAAAGCCGACTTGTATTTTGCTTACATGAGGCACAACCTGAATCTGCGTCTGCCCCTGAATGCGGATGATGAAGCGAAACAGCGGATCGCGGAACTCAGCGAGTTTTTATCAAGGGGATGGGAAATCAAAGCCATCGAAGTAAACGCCTGGGCATCTCCCGAAGGCGAGGTGGCTTTCAATGAAACCCTTTCAGAGAATCGCGCCTCTACGGGCGAGAAATACATGAATGACCTGCTCAACGAGCTGGAAAGTGAGCTGGAAGGACCCATTGAGCGGCCCGACCTGACCGTTTCAGCCAAGGGCGAAGATTTCGATGGCTTTATGGCCAAGTTGAATGCCTCGAACCTGCCCGACAAACAGGTCATTGCCAATGTGATCAACTCACAAATTGCCCCCGCCGAAAGGGAAAGAAGGATTAAGGACATGACATTGATCTACGCCGAGATCGAGAAAATCCTCGAACCTTTGCGCAGGGCTGAATTTGTGGTTCACTCCTTTGAGCCCAAGAAGACGGATCAGGAGATGGCCGGACTGGCTACCAGTGATCCTTCGCAACTTGATGAAGAAGAACTGCTTTACGCTGCAACCCTTCACGATAACATGCAGACCAAACTGACCATTTACAAGTCTGCCCAAAGATTGTTCCCCAATAGTTACAAGGGTTTCAATAATGCCGCTTGCGTAAACCTCAGGCTTGGAAACCTGAACGAGGCCGCCAACGACCTGGAAAAAGCCAACCAGCTGGCCCCGGGCAACGGATACGTTCAAAACAATCTCGGCGTGCTGGCTGCCTGGAACAACGACTATGAAAATGCCAAAACCCTATTCGAAGCGGCCAAGGCACAAGGCGTTGACAGCAATTACAACCTGGGAACCCTGATGGTTTCCGAAGGCCAGTATCAGGCAGCTTTATCGTCCTTTGCCGGAAGAACCTGCACCCAGAATATTGCACTGGCCCAGTTGATGGCCGGAAATACTGGAGCAGCCCTGTCAACCCTTGAGTGCGCGCCTGAATCGGCCACTGTGGAATACCTCAAGGCCGTTGTCCACAGCCGCCAGAACAACACCAACAGGATGTATGAAAGCCTGAGGAAAGCCGTTCAAATGGATCCTTCCTTTAAGGAAATGGCTGCAAAAGACCGCGAATTCATCCGGTTCTTTTCCCAAAGCGACTTCCAGGAAATCGTCAGGTAAATCCCCAAGGGGCCATTCCCCATTTGAGACCAAAAAAAAAGCCGGCTGTGAGCCGGCTTTTTTTTTATCCCTTCAGTTGGAGCCGGGTCAGGCCCCGCGGATAATCCTTGCCAATGGTGTCAACAATGAGGTGAAAATGCGCCGGATAGGCAACGAAATCCAATTCATTGATGTCTAGCAAAAGGATACGCAGGTGGGGCTGTTGTTTTAAATAATTAAAATAACTATCCTGAATTTTTTCCAGGTACTGATCCGGGATGCGTTGTTCATATTCCCGTCCGCGGTTCCTGATGTTTTGCTGTAACTTCTTCACGGACACAAAAAGATGAACCAATAAATCCGGGCGGGGCAGGTTGGCATTCATGATATTGAACAGGGTGATGAATAATTGGTACTCATCATCATTCAAAGTTTTGCGGGCAAATATCAGGGACTTGTTCAGGAAGTAGTCAGAAATGGTAAAACTGGAAAACAGCTCCTGGCTGGCCAGTTCCTTTCTCAATTGCTGATACCTCTCCGCAAGAAAGGAAAGTTCCAGTGGAAATGCATACTTATCCGGATCATCATAAAATTTAGCCAGAAAAGGATTGTCCTCAAACTGTTCCAGGATTAACTTGCCGTTAAACCGGTCGGCAATTTTACTGGCCAGGGTCGTCTTTCCGGCGCCGATATTCCCCTCAATGGCAATGTAGTTGTATCGCATGTGGCTCAATTAACTTACAATCTGATGGTGGGTTTGCCAAAGGGTTTCACCCAAAGCGGGTCGTTGCATTCCTCCAGAAGCGCCGCAATGGATTTCATCATCACCGGGTGCAGGCAGCCGGGGGCAATTTCGGCCAGCGGTTCCAGGGCAAACCGTCTCAAATGAAGACGGGGATGTGGGATTTCAAGACCCGGGAGAGAAAGAACCAGTTGGTCGAACAGCAACACATCAATGTCGATGGTCCGTGATGCCAGAACCTCCTGGGACCGGTTCCTTCCGAATTCCTTTTCAATATCCAGCGCCACCTGCATCAATGCCGGGGGACTGAGCCGAGTCTGCATTTCCAGTGCCTGGTTAAGGAAGTCTTCCGGGGCTTCCAACCCCCATGGTTCAGACAGGTACAGCCTGCTTGTCTGTACCACCGGCCCTGCCTTTTCCTGCAAAGCATGGGTCACCGACTTAAAGGTCAGGGGCACATTGCCCAGGTTCCCCCCCAATAAAAGATATACCTTGTGCATCCAGGACGATTCATTCCATTAATGAACGACGCATGCAAAATTCCACAAAAAAAACGTGACCGCAAAATTATCCGGGGCGGAAAGTACCAAGCATTCTTTTCCTTATATTTGTTTGTCGAACCAAAACCTGATCTGATGAAACAGTTTTTTAAATTCATGTTTGCCTCCATGCTGGGGTTTTTTCTGAGTTTTTTAGTCGTTTTGTTTTTCTTCTTTGGGATGCTGGCTTCCCTGGCCAGTTTCACCAGGAAGGAGGCCGTCCAGGTTCCGGCCAAATCCGTTCTCCATCTGAACTTTGAGGCGGAAGTAGTGGATCGGGGCGGGCAAAACCCCTTTGAGAATATGGATTTCATGTCCTTATCCCCCGGCCAGACCATCGGGCTGAATGATCTGATCACCAACCTGGAAAAAGCCGGGGAAGACGAGAATATTGAGGGGATTTTCCTTGACCTGGGGATGGTGCGTGCCGGTTGGGCAACAATTGGCGAAATACGCGAAGCCCTGACAAAATTCAAGGAGTCCGGTAAATTCATTATCAGTTATGGGGAAGCCTACTCCCAAAACGCCTATTACCTGGCAAGCATCAGTGATGAGATATACCTGAACCCCGAAGGAGCCGTTGATTTTCGGGGGATCAATGCCGAATTGTTTTTCCTGAAAAACATGCTGGACCGCCTGGGCATAGACCCACAGGTGATCCGGCATGGAAAATACAAAAGCGCCGGCGAAATCTTCTTCCTTGAGCAAATGAGTCCGGAAAACCGGGAGCAAACGATGGCTTACGTCGGCTCCATCTGGAACAATATCATGGGAGATATTGCCGCCTCCCGGGGTTTGTCGGTGAACCATCTCAACCAGGTGGCCGATGGATTCCTTACGCGCAATCCCACACTGGCCATGGAGTGGGATATGATCGACGGGATCATGCACCGCGATGAGATCCTTGCTGCCATCAATGAAAAACTGGGACAGGAAGCAGATGATGAACCCAGCCTGATCAACCTGGAAAAATATGGCCGGGCGCCCCTGCCAAAAAGCATGACAAGTCCGCGCAGCCGGGAAAAGGTGGCCGTTGTTTATGCCTCGGGTAATATACTGCCGGGAGATGGGGGCGAACGGACCATCGGTTCTGCCGGGATGTCCAAGGCCATTCGTGAGGCCAGACTGGATACAACGGTCAAAGCCATTGTTTTCAGAATCAATTCCCCGGGGGGCAGCGCCCTGGCCTCAGATGTCATCCTCAGGGAGGTCCTTCTTGCCGCCAAAGAAAAGCCAGTGATTGCTTCCATGGGAGATGTAGCGGCTTCGGGAGGGTATTATATCGCCTGCGGGGCCGACCTGATTCTGGCGAGTCCTTCCACCATCACCGGATCCATCGGGGTGTTCGGTATGATACCCAATATGCAGGACTTTTTCAACCAAAAACTCGGGATCACTTTTGACAATGTAAAGACCAATGAATTTGCTGATCTGGCCAGCGTTTCACGCCCCCTGACCCCCACGGAAGAAGCACTGATCCAGGAAGAAATTGAAAGAGTTTATGAAACCTTTATCGGACATGTGGCCAGGGGAAGGGATATGCCGGTAAGCGCCATCGATGAAATGGGGCAGGGCCGGGTCTGGAGCGGGGCCGAGGCCAGGCAGAACGGGCTTGTTGATGCGTTCGGCGGACTCTCTTACGCCATTGAAAAAGCCGTGGAGATGGCCGGCCTGGACGACTACCGCGTGGTTGAATACCCGACCCGCAAGGATTTTCTGACCAGGCTGATGGAAGACTTCGGTGGCGTGCAGGAGCGCATGATCCAAAAACGTCTTGGGGCGGCCTATCACTACTACAAACAAGTGGAGGAGATCAACCGCATGACCGGGATCATGGCGCGCATGCCATACGAAATCAACCTGGAATAAGCTTACTTCAGCTGGTGAATGTCGATCTCCGGCTTGCCCCAGAGCAGGAACAGTACCTGGCCGATTTCACTGTTCTGGATAAATGACCCGCGAACGGGGTCCTTCTCACCGGCGAAGAGTTCAAAAAGCTCCGAACCGCGACCTTTCGCATAGAAGGGAACCAGCATATTGGTATGACCATCGCTGTTCCATTGGGCATCGGGCAGCATCCCTTTCCCGCGGTTCTCAACCGGCGGGTTAACTTGATCCGGGTAGGCGGGTCCTGTCAGGTAACCTGTTTCATGGTCAGCAGTGACGATGACCAGTGTTTCTTCCCAACTGCTGTTCTTTTCGACCCACTCAATGACCGCACCGATGGAATGGTTGAAATCGACCTGTTCTTCAATCATCCGGCCAAGATGATTGTCATGTCCGGCCCAGTCGATGGCCCCCCCCTCAATCATGACAAAAAAGCCTTTGTCATTCTGGGAAAGGACGTTCAGCGAGGCTTTTGTAAGTTCCTCCAAACTGGGCACGTTTTCGTTCATGGGCTGCTGAAACGGTTCAGGCTGTTCGGCACCGCTGCGCCCGTAATGCAAGGTACTGAAAGCTTTGGGAATGCCCAGCACCCTTTTGGGAGCGGGTCCGCCGGCCAATTGCTGAAAGGCTTCCCTGTCCTCTATAAGGGTCCATGGGTCGCGCAGCCCGTCACCGTCCACATCCTGCACATACAGGGAGTCCCCATTGCTTACAAAAGCCGTCTGTCCTTCGCCGGATTTGAACTGGTCCCAGATTTCGCGGCTGCCGATATACCGAATGTCGCCCTCCGTGGGAAGTCCGTCGTTGTCGTAATCCGGACTTCCCGGTGCCATAACCAGATCAAGACGGGTATGAAACAACAGGTAACGGGCAATTTCCATGTAGTTATACCGGGAACCGTTGTGCGCTGCAAAGCCCGCAGGGGTGGCATGGCTCAGGGGAACACTGGAGACGACCCCTATGGACTTTCCAAGGGCTTTAGCGGCCTGGCTGATGTGTGTCAGGGTGTCGCCGCTGATCCCGATGCCGATGGAGGTGCTGTATGTTTTTTCCCCTGTGGAAATGGCCGTGGCGCTTTCCGCACTGCCCGTATAGCCCGTGGGCAAATAATCCAGGTTGCTCCAGGCCTGCCGCGGACTGTATCCGTCAGAAAAGACGGTATCTTCTTCATTCACACGGGTTGCAGCGGGATAAGTGGCCATAGCAAGTTGCAGCCAATCCTCCTGTTCGTATGGTTGAACTTCAGCCTCTCCGTGCGTATAATAATTGGCGGCAAGTACATGATTGAATCCCATTCCATCACCAATGAGCAGGATTACGTTTTTGGGAGCGGGAACCGTGTTTCCTGCATTATTGACTGCAGTATCGGCCTGGCAGGAGAGAAAAGCCGCAAAACCTGCAGTCAGCAAACCCAAAACAAAAAGCTTTCTTTGAATCATTGTCGAAGTATTAAAAAATGAATGAAGTCACAAATTTAGCAAACAAACGGGAACCCACACCCTAAACAAGAAGGCGGGGAAATTGTTTATCTCCCAGAGCCCCGGGGGCCGCCTTACCCGGCGATGAACTTCACCGCCGATGCCTTGAAATTCAGCCAGATCCTTTTCCCGGGAACCAGATCCATCCTGTCGTAAGAGGACCTGCTCACCGACACCACAAAATCAGGTCCTGCCCCCACCACCACCTCCATTCCCTGGCCCGAATGATAGACCTCTTTTATTAGTCCGCTGACCTGATTCAGGGCGGAGCTGTCAAGCCGTGTTTGGGACAACAAAATATCCTCCTGGGGCACCATCACGAAGCCCGCTTTTTCACTGGCTTGTCCGACAAACATTAAAGAAAGCTCAGTGCTTATTACTGCTTTATTCAGTCCGGAGTCCCCCACCTCATGCTCTACGGTGCAGGCAAACAAGTTCTTGATGCCACTGAAACGCGCCACAAATTCCGTGGCCGGGTGCCTGAAAACCGCATCGGGTGTTCCCGTTTGCACCAAACGTCCCCTTTCAATAACGGCCACCTTATTGGCCAGGGTGGCGGCCTCCATGTAATCGTGGGTTACATGGATAATGGTTTTACCCGTCTGGTGTATCTTTCGCAGCAGGCCCCTCAAATCCGCTTTCAGCTTCACGTCAAGACTTGCCAATGGCTCGTCCAGAAGAAGCACCCCGGGCTCTGCAGCCAGGGTCCTTGCCAGGGCGGTCCGCTGGGCCTCTCCCCCTGAGAGGGTGGACGGATAGCGATCGATCAGGTGGGTGATGCCGGTTTGCTGAGCCAGCAATGCCAGGCGCTTTTTGACCTCGACGGGATGGATTTTTTTGCTCCGCATCGGATAGGCAATGTTCTGTCCGACGGTCAGATGGGGAAACAGGCTGAGGTCCTGGTAGACCAATCCGATGCCCCGGTGCTGGATCCTGTGGTCGGTAATGTCGGCACCCTTCAGCAGGACCTTCCCGGAGGAAGGCTTTACCAGTCCGGCCAGCACCTCCAACAGCACCGTCTTGCCGGCCCCTGAAACCCCAAGCAAGACAAGATAATCCCCCTCATCCACGCTTAAAGACACATCCTCGAGGGAAAAACCCGGAAAGGAAACGCTGATATGGTCAATTTCTAACATGCATTTTCTTTTGAGACAAAAAACGCAGCAACACAAATACAATCAGGCAAACCAGAACAAAAATGGCTGCCACCGGCCGCGCATAAGAGAGTCCGAAGGAGGTAAACCGCTCCCAGATCAATACCGGTGTAACCATCGGATGATAGGCGATGATAATAACGGCCCCGAACTCGCTCAATCCCCGGCCCCACATCATGGTAAGGCCGGACAGAATGGATCGCCTGGCCAAAGGCAGGGAAATGGTAAAAAAGACCCGCCATGGAGAGGCGCCGAGATTCAGTGCCGCTTTCTCCAGTCTTTCAGGCACAGCTGCAAAGCCGTCCCGCGCCGCATTGATCAAAAAGGGGATGCTTACAAAAGCCATGGCCAAAACAATCCCAGCCGTACCGCCAACAAAGGCAATTCCGGTGGCCTCCCCGGCTTTGCCCAGCAAGGTGCCCCGGCTCACCACACCCAGGATGGCAATGCCTGCCGCAGAATGGGGAATAACAATGGGAAGGTCGATCAGGCCGTTGACCAGGCCTTTAAAATAAAAAGTCTTCCGTGCCAGTACGTAGGACAGGGGAATGGCGGCCAATCCGAAAATCATGGTGGCCCCGAACGAACTGAACAAGGTCAGCCGGATGCTGCGCAGCACCTCAGGATCCGACAGGGTCTCGGAATATTGCAATCCGGAGGTTTTCAGAAAAAGACCGGCCAGCGGTGCCACAATGAACAACAGCACCAGTCCGCTCAAAAACATAAACAACAAACCAAGTTTCCAGTTGCGCAACATATCCCGTGGTCAAAATCAGGCAGAATCGGACGGGCGGTTGAACCGCCTTCACCAATTGCATTCATTACAAAAATAGGCACATTTCCCAATAAACCCCCATTCGCAGGAATTTTGTAATTTCGTGTTCAAATTTTTGTGGAATGGAAAGGTACCGCCGTAATGAATCCATGCTAAGCCCGGAAGAGAACAAAAGCCTTGGAAATTTCCGGGTTGCGGTGATCGGCTGCGGGGGACTGGGCGGGCATATACTGGAAATGCTGGCCCGGCTCGGCATCGGACACATTACCGCCATAGACGGCGATGTGTTTGAAACAACCAACCTGAACAGGCAATTGCTGTCCCACCCGGGCAACCTTGGCCAGTCCAAGGCCCTGGAGGCCAAAAAGCACCTGGCCAGGATCAACCCCGACATCAGGGTGGTTGCCTTCAACCAATGGCTGACAAGAGACAATGCCGCTCAAATGCTCAACGGTCATGACGTGGTCTGTGATGCCCTCGACAATATCTCTTCCCGCAAAACCCTGCAGGATGCAGCGGAAAAGCTGTCCATCCCAATGGTATCTGCCGCCATTGCCGGTTGGTACGCCCATGTAACCACGGTACTCCCGGGCGACCGCACCCTGAACAAGCTGTTCCCCGGCGAAGCCGACAAGGGAGCTGAAACGCACCTGGGGAACCCCTCCTTCACCCCTGCCCTGGCTGCCTCCATACAGGTGGCGGAAACCCTCAAAGTCCTGTTGAAAAAGGAAGGCATCCTCAGGAACAAAGTGCTAACGATCAATATGCTGAATCAACAATACCAGTTAATCGATTTATAGTCGGATGGTCATCACAGAAATGTCCCCTCAACCGGACACAAACATGGTAAGTTTTGAAAAGGCTTTAGAGATTGTCCTGGGCACCATCAGGAAAACCGGCACAGAACGGGTCGGATTCAATGATTCCCTGTTCAGGATTTTGGCTGAAGATGTGCGTTCTGACGTGGACATGCCGCCTTTTGACAAGGCGGCCATGGACGGTTATGCCTGCCGCCGGGATGACATTGGCGGAGAGCTTGAAGTGCTGGAAGTGGTGGCAGCCGGGCAAATCCCGTCACAACCAGTTGGTCCCGGCCAATGTACTAAAATCATGACGGGTGCCATGATTCCGGAAGGAAGCGACACCGTTCTGATGGTTGAGCATACCCGTGAATCGGATGCGGGACGCATCCGCTTCACGGGCAGGGCCACAGCCCCTAACATTGCTTACAAAGGAGAAGACGTAAAAAAGGGGGACCGGGTACTGCAAAAAGGGATGCAAATTCTTCCCCAGCACCTGGCCGTTCTTGCCGCGGTCGGATGTGTTCATCCACTGGTGGCCAGGCAGGTCAGGGTTGGCATCATGTCGACCGGGGACGAGCTGGTAGAGCCGGCGGACATACCCGCTCCGGGGAAAATCCGCAACAGCAACAGCTTTCAGCTGGCAGCCCAGGTTCAGGCGGCCCATTGTATCCCTGACTATCTGGGTATCGTTCCGGACGACGAAGACGCCACAGACAAAGCCATTGCAGCGGCCCTCGCAAACAACGACGTCGTGCTGCTCACCGGGGGAGTCTCTATGGGCGATTTTGATTTCGTTCCGCGAATCATGCAAAAGAACCAGGTGAATATACTGTTCCAAAAGGTCGCCATCAAACCCGGTCGCCCAACCGTATTCGGCAAAACCGCCTCATCTGTTATTTTTGGTTTGCCGGGCAACCCGGTTTCTTCATTCATCAACTTTGACACACTTGTAAAACCCCTGCTTTATGGGATGATGGGCCACACTTACAGGGCGACACGGGTGAAAATGCCCCTTGGTGTGGCATACCGCAGAAAAAAAGCGGATCGTCTCGAATTTATTCCGGTTACCTTTGACAAGCAGGGGCAGGTCATCCCGGTATCTTACCATGGGTCGGCACATATTCATGCCATGTGCCTGGCAAGGGGAATCATGTCCATCCCACGGGGAATATTTGAATTGGAAAAAGGAGAATTGGCCGATGTTAGACCGCTATAACAGAAAAATAAACTATTTGCGCATCTCGGTAACCGATCGCTGCAACCTCCGGTGCCGCTACTGCATGCCTGAAAAAGGCGTCTGCCTGCTCAAGCATGAAGAGATCATGCGCTTTGAGGAGATACAGGAAGTGGTGGCGGTAGCGGTTCCCCTGGGAGTGGACAAAATCCGTCTGACGGGGGGCGAACCCCTTGTCAGAAAAGACATTGTTGAGCTCGTGGCCATGATTGCCGCCGTACCCGGGGTCAAGGACATCGCCATGACCACCAACGGGGTTTTGCTGGAACAATTTGCTGCGGCCCTTGCCCGGGCCGGCCTGCACCGGGTGAATGTCAGCCTGGACACCATAGACCCGCAACGATTCAGGGAAGTGACCCGCGGAGGCGACATCCAAAAAGTTTTTCGCGGCATTGAAGCCGCAAAGATGGCCGGACTGAGTCCGCTGAAGATCAATTGTGTGGTGAAGACCGGCCCGGAAGAGGCCGACGCACACCTGGTGGGCCAATATTGCCAGGAGAATGGGCTGGAGGCCCGCTTCATTCCCCAGATGGATCTGCAGACCGGACACTTCGGGATCGTTCAGGGCGGGAGCGGGGGCGACTGTATCCACTGCAACCGCTTGCGGCTGACCAGCAACGGCAAAATGAAGCCTTGCCTGTTCAGTGACCTGGAGTTCGACATCCGGCAACTGGGTATCAGGAAAGCCATGGAAATGGCCCTGCACGGCAAGCCCGAAAAGGGCACCGTGAATTTAAACAATTGCTTTCATAACATCGGTGGATGAACCATATGAAAAAAAAGTTTTCACATACAGACGAAGGCGGCAAGGCCAGGATGGTGGATGTTGGTGACAAACCCGTTCAGCAGCGTTCCGCAACAGCCCGTGGGTTTATCCGCCTGCACCCTGACACGCTGGTGCTGGTAGCCGAGAACCAGCTTAAGAAAGGTGATGTGTTGACCGTGGCAGAAATTGCAGGGATACAGGCCGCCAAGAAGACCTCATCACTAATCCCGCTTTGTCATCCCCTGCAAATTACCAAGGTTGAGGTAACAACCAGAATCCTCGGCTATGATGTTGCACGGAACAAGAATAAGGCCAAACAAACCCCATCCGAAACCGCTGGCCTGGCGGATGAAGTTCCGGAAAATCAAGAAGGCCATATGCAGGGAATAGAAGTATGCGCTACGGTTCGCTGCAACGGACAAACCGGGGTTGAAATGGAAGCCCTTACCGCAGCGGCCACCGCCCTGCTAACCATTTACGATATGTGCAAAGCCGTTGATAAAAACATGGTCATTGAGCAGCTTGTCCTGCTGGAAAAAACCAAAAAATAAACCGCCTATGTTCCTCAAAATATTATCGGTCAACGTATCGAAAGAAAAAGGCACCATCAAACATCCCGTGCGGGAGATCACCCTGAACCATCTCGGGGTCATGGAGGATGCCCATGCCGGTGTATGGCACCGTCAGGTCAGCCTTCTGGGGAAAGAAAGTATTGACCGGTTCTCCGAACAGGCCGGCCGGCCGATCGCTTTCGGAGAATTTGCA
>JAWLHS010000056.1:0-11610 GCA_041690235.1 Bacteroidales bacterium | reverse complement strand
CATCGTCATTGATCAGCGGATTATTGATGGTATCGAACAGGTTTTCCACATTGTAAAAACCAACGCACAGGCTGACAAACTCACGCGGCGCCTTCTCATCTCCTGATTCCTGGGCTTTGCCTGGCTTTACCGAAGCGAAAACGCCAAGGAGAAAGACCATGAAAAGGACTGCTATACTCTTGTTATCACGCATACACCATTCGGTTTATCACCGGGTTTTCAGGTTCACCCATGTGTTGAATTCCACAGAAAATACTATTTTTGACTTCTCAAAAATAAACAATTTGCAGAACTACACCCCATAAAACCCGGCCCGGTGATGGTTTGGCCGGCTGATTTTTTTCAAAACCCCTTCAAATGCAAAAAAAAATCATTTTTCTTCTTTTCGTCGGATGGGTATGGAGCATCCCTGCAACCTGCCAGTCAAACACAACGGAACCGCAGGCCAATCAGCCCGACACCCTGTCTCGTGAAGCCGGCCTGGAACCCGATATCCCCCTGATCACCCTCTCGGTCGAAGAGATCGAAGGCGATGCGGAGGCCTACGACATATCCAGTTTGCTGCAGGGATCGCGCGATATTTATGTCTCCACCGCCGGATACAACTTCGGGGCCGCCCGTTATCGTATCCGGGGTTACGACTCGGAAAACACCATGGTGATGATCAATGGCATTCCGGTCAACGATCCGGAAACCGGGCGGGCATTTTATTCCACCTGGGGCGGACTGAACGATGCCACCCGTATGTCGGTAGGACACAGCGGAATCGGGGTCATCAGGGAAAGTTTCGGGGCCATAGGGGGAGTGACCAATATCGTTACCCGCGCCTCAGAATACAGTCCGACGACCCGAATCACATACAGCAACGCCAACCGAAGCTATGTACACCGGGGTATGTTCACCCATGCCACCGGGATGCAGGACAATGGGTGGGCACTGACCCTCAGCGGATCTAGAAGAGCGGCCGAAGAAGCTTATGTAAAAGGAACGTTTTACGATGCATGGGCCTACTTCCTTTCAGCCGAACGAAAGCTGAACGAAAACCACAGCCTGGGTCTTATTGCCTTTGGCGCGCCATCACGAACCGGCCGTCCGGGAGTGGCCACCCAGGAGATCTACGACCTGACCGGAAATAATTTCTACAACCCGAACTGGGGCTATCAAAACGGGGAAGTGCGCAATTCGAGGGTCAACAATTACCATACCCCTTACCTGATCTTTTCGCATTACTGGGATCCCTCCGAACAAACCAACATCACGACCAGTTTCGCCTACGCTTTTGGACGGGGCGGGTCCACCGCACTGAACTGGTACGACAGTCACGCCTCCTACGACGACTGGGATTTTAACCTGGCCGGAGATCCCCGGCCGGATTATTACCGTTGGTTACCCAGCTATTACTCAAACGACCCGCAAATGCAGGCCGAACTGACCCACCTGTGGCAAAACGATGAACATTTCAGGCAAATTAACTGGGACTGGCTCTACAATGCCAACGCCAAAAACCTTTACGCGGTCGAGAACGCGAATGGGACGCCTGGAAATACTGTTAGCGGGTTTCGTTCAAAATACATCGTGGAGGAGCGCCGCACCGATCGCAACCAGCTTGTACTGAACGCCAACCTGGTTCACATTCTCAATCCCACGCACACCCTGTCCGGGGGAATGAACATATCCCTTGCAAAAACCCATCAGTTCAAAGTGGTGGAAGACCTGCTCGGAGGCGAGTGGTGGCTGGATATTGATCAGTTTGCAGAGCGCGATTTTGCCGATCCCGGGATGGCACAAAACGACCTTCGGAATCCGAACCGGCTCGTCGGGGAAGGCGACACTTTCGGATACGACTTCACGGGAAACATCAACCAATACCAGTTGTTTGTCCAGAGCGAATGGGTGCTGCCGCGCTGGGATTTCTTTCTGTCGGCCTCCCTTTCACAAACCAGCTTCTGGCGGACAGGACATATGCAGAATGCACGCTTCCCGGATAACTCCTTAGGAGACAGCGAGAAACAGAACTTTACCAATTTCGGAACGAAAGGGGGCGTCACCTATAAGCTGACAGGAAGGCATTACTTCACCGCCAATGCCGCCTATATCACACGTGCGCCGTTTTTCCGGAATGCCTATGTGTCTTCCCGTGTGAGGGACCATGTGATCGACAACCTGCAAAGCGAAAGCATCATTTCGGGAGACATCAGCTATTTTATCCGGAGTCCGCGGTTCAAGTCCAGGCTCACCCTGTTTTACACCGACTTTACGGATCAAACCTGGTCAAGGAGTTTTTACCATGAGGCGTTCCGGACATTTGTCAACTACATTATGTCGGACGTGGATACCCGCCACCTGGGGGTTGAGCTGGGAATTGACCTTGAGATATCCCCCACCCTTTCGTCTTACCTGGTGGCAGGGACGGGCGACTATTTTTACAATTCAAGGCCTACGGTCACCATTGCAAGGGATAACGACTTTGAGGTGGTCGCCGACCAGCGGACCGTTTATTTAAAAAACTACAAAATCGGAGGCATGACCCATTCAGCTGCCTCTGCCGGACTCCGCTACAACAGTCCGCGCTACTGGTTCGCCGGCATCAACGGCAATGTTTTCGGAGACATTTACATCGACATCAACCCCGACCGCCGTACCTCGGAAGCCGTCCAGAACCTGGTTCCCTCCGATCCGCAGTGGGACCAAATGCTTCAACAGGAGAAAATGGACCCGGGCTTCACCCTTGACCTCTTTGCCGGAAAGTCCTGGCGCATCGGCAATGATTATACCGTCAATGTTAACCTGAGCATCAGCAACCTGCTTGATGCAAAAGATTTAAGCATCGGGGGTTTTGAACAGCTAAGATACGATGCACAGGAGCCCGGTAAGTTTGGCACCCGGTATTTCTACCTTTACGGAAGAACGTATTTCCTGAACCTTGCGTTTCAGTTCTAAAACGCCCAAATAAACAAGACAAACAATGAGAAGTCCGACACCGACAAAAAAATACATCCTGTCTCTGGCCCTGGTGACTGCATTTTTTCTCAGCGGGTGCATCCATGACGACTTTGAGGAACCCGCTCTTTGGGATATCCCCCTGGGAGAGGTCATTAGCGTTTCCCAGCTCCGAAGCCTTTTTTCAGGGGAACCCGTGCGCTTTACCGAAGATTATTCCGTATTTGCCACCGTGACCATGGATGACAAATCAGGCAATATTTACCGAAGCGCTTACATCCAGGACGAAACCGGCGCCATTAACCTGCGCCTGGTTGCCCCCGGCGGCCTTTACCGGGGCGACTCCGTCAGGCTGTACCTGAAAGGGACGACCCTGAGCTCTTACCAGCGCCTGTTGCAACTGGAGGATGTGAATGTGGATCGAAACATACAGAAGATCGACGTCAAAAAAGAAGTTACCCCGGCACCGGCCACCATTTCGGAGATACGTACTGCGCAGTTTCAGGGACAACTGGTTCGGCTGAATAACGTTCAGTTCATGGCTGCAGATACCGGGAAAACCTTTGCGGACAGCCAAAGACTCACCACCGAAAACCGGATGCTGGAAGATTGCAGCGGCAATCGCATCATTGTCAGAACGAGTGGTTACGCCAATTTTGCAGATGTGAACGTACCGGATGGCATGGGCAGCCTGATCGCCGTGGTTTCACAGTTTCAGAACGACATGCAGCTTTTGATCAGGGACATGGCCGAAGTGCAACTGAACGACGAGCGTTGCCCCGTACCGGGCGATGATTACGAGCTGATCGGTATTGCCGGGTTGCGGCAGGACTTCAACGGGGGCCAAACGGCCATACCCGGGGGATCCAGGATTGAAGGCGTGGTCATATCCGACAATGCGCATGAAAACCATCCCGGACAGAACCTGTTCCTGATGGATGAATCGGGAGCCGGCATTGCACTGCGTTTTTCCACTTTCCATGATTTTCCGCTGGGCAGCAGGATACGCGTCATTTTCTCCTCCCCCATGCCCCTGGGATTATTTAACGGCTTGCTGCAGATCGGGAACATCCCGATCGGAAACGCCTATGACCTTGGTCCGGGGGTTCTGCCGCCACCAAGGGATCTGACCATTGAGCAGGCCATCAATCAAGCGGATCAATACCAATCAACCCTGGTTCGCATTTCCAACGCCACCATAAGCGGCGGACCGACTTTTGCACAAAGCCCGATCCTTTCGGACGGAACGGGGCAGATTCTGCTTTTCACCCATAACTGGGCGAGTTTTGCCGAGAATAGCGTGCCCTCCGGTACCCTGCGCGTAACAGGGATCTTATCGGTTTACAACAACCCGCAGATCCTGATCAGGAACCTGGACGACATCAACGAACAATAAACCCATTTACCATGAGTGCCAACTTTCGCTTCACAACCCTCTTCTTTCTGGCCGCCCTGCTAATGAGCGGCATCCCTGCCTGCGAGAGAGATGACATGGATTCTCCCCCGCTTAATGAACTGGAAGGCACGATTACCGTCGCCGGGTTAAGGGATCTGTATACGGGTCAGCCCCTGCATTTTGACAGCAAAATAGCGGTTTATGCCACGGTGACCATGGGAGAGGCCTCAGGCAATATTTACAGGAATATTTTTGTACAGGACGAAACCGCGGCCATCAATGTCCGGATGGATTTTGCCGGGGAGGTCGTGGAAAACGAACGAGTCAGGCTATCGCTGCAGGGAACCGTTTTAAGCAGCTACAACGGAATGCTCCAGCTTGACTCGGTAGAATTTGGCAAAAACCTGATCCGGCAGGCAGAATACGAGCCTGTTGAACCCCGGCTGGTAACCATTCCTGAAATCCTGGCCGGTGGACACCAGGCGGAACTCATCCGGCTGGAAGGAGTACAATTCGCCACGGGGGAGCTCGGCACACGCTTTGCAAATGTCGCTGAAGGATACAGCGAAAACCGCAACCTGATTGATTGCGAAAACAACCGCATCATTGTCCGCACCAGCCCGTTTGCTGATTTTGCCAATCAGCTGCTGCCCGAGGGGAATGGCAGCCTGGTGGCAGTAGTCTCCCAATTCGGCAATACCTGGCAACTGTTCATCCGCAGCCATGAAGAAATAACCATGGAGGGCGAACGTTGCGATGTCGGCGATCCATCGGGAGCAGGTACTTTCGATGATCCATACAATGTCGCCCGGGGGCTCTCCCAAAACACCGGGGACGATGTCTGGGTCCAGGGCTATATCATCGGGGTGATGGAAACCACCATGGATCCGTTCGCCCCTTCTTTCGAACCACCCTTCCAGACCAATTCAAACCTGATCATGGCCGACCAGGCAGACGAAACTTCACTGGGAAATGCCATGATCGTACAGCTCCCCATCGGGGAGGTTCGAACAGCCCTCAACCTGGTCAACAACCCGGAAAATCTCGGCAAGCTGGTGAAAATCCGCGGCAATCTGGCCGCCTATTTCGGCGAGCCGGGACTGAGGAATGCATCGGGTTACTGGTTGGATGGTCAGGGCATCGTGCCCCAGACGGGATTTTGGGAAGAAACATTCAGCAGCGACCTGGGCAGCTTTACCCCGTACAATCTGGTTGGAGCTCAGGATTGGGAGCATGCCACATGGGACGGTGGATGTGCCTATATCAATGGGTATTCGGGAGGAAACCGCGCCAACGAGAACTGGTTGGTGTCGCCTGCCATTTCGCTGGACGGGCATACGGACGTGAACCTTCATATCCGGGAGGCCATCAACTATCTGACCACCCACAACGACTTGCAGGTTCTGGTATCTGACAACCATCAGGGCGGAGATCCATCGGAGTCGGGCGACTGGATCCTGATGACTGGTTTTAACCGACCCCCGGGGACCAACTGGACGTTCGTTGACAGCGGGGCCATTTCCCTGGCTGATTTCGCCGGACAATCCATACACATCGCCTTCAGGTACACAAGTACCACTTCAGGGGCTTCAGCCTGGCAGATAAGCGGTGTGACGCTTACTTCCAGCGATTGACGGGAATAAATAAACCATCAAAAACCCGGAAATCCGGCCGGGGAACCACCACGGACCAACCAACCATGATTGGAGCCGGCACGGGTCAAGGGAGAAGCGTGCCGGCGCGGATCAAGGGAGATGCGGGCCGGCACGGGTCAAGGGAGATGGGTGCAACAGGTGAGGGAGAGGGAAATTAGTCGCCGGTCATTTCTTTCAAAACCGCCACAAACCGCATGACCTCATCTGTGGTGTTGTTCTTGCCAAGGGATATCCGTATGGAGGGCCTTTCGGAATCGACGCCAAGGGCGGTTAACACATGCGAACCCACAGAACTTCCGGAAGAACAGGCACTCCCGGATGAAGCACAGATACCGGCCATATCGAGTCGGGGAAGCACCATGTCCAGGTGGGATGGCAGCCGCAGGTTTACGATGGAATACAGGCAACTGCCCCCGGCATCCCCGTTAAAGCCCACGGAGGGGACCTCCTTCTCAATGGTGCTGACCAGCAGTTTCCTAAGATTCTGAATCCAGAATGCATTGGCTTCCATGCTGTCGTGCATCCAATGCAGCGCCCTGGCCAGCCCGACGATGCCAGGCACATTCTCAGTGCCAGCCCGCATATTCCGCTCCTGCCCGCCCCCGCTGACAAATGCTTTGAAAAAACGCCCCGGTCGGACAACCATGAAACCCACCCCCTTGGGACCATGAAATTTATGCGCACTGCCAACCGCAAAGTCAAATCCCAGGGCCTCCAGGTTCATCTCAAATTTTCCGATTGTTTGCACCGTATCAGAGTGAAAAAGGACACTGCTGTTCCGGCACAGATCCGCCACCGCATTCACCGGAAGCAGGTTTCCTATCTCATTGTTGGCATGCATCAGGGATACCACCGCATCGGGATATTGTTCAACGAGCTTTGCCAGGTGAACCAGGTCTATGTGGCCTTTCGAATCCACATCAACAAAGTGGGTCTGGATGCCCATATACCCCGAAAGCGCTTCCAGGGTGTTCAGCACGGAGGGGTGTTCCAGCGGACTGCTGATGAAGTGGCGCCGGCCCAGGTCCTTGCAACAACCCCATAGAATGGCGTTGTTGGCTTCCGTGCCGCCGGAGGTAAAAAAAACCTGGGAAGGATTCACCTGCAGGAATTTGGCAACGGTGCGCCTGGACTGTTCAACGGCAACCCGGGCCCTTCGTCCGGCTTCATGAATGGAAGAGGGGTTCCCGTATACTTCGGACATACTGGACTGCATGGCCTCTATCACCTCTCCCGGCATGGGGGTGCTTGCCGCATTATCAAAATATATCAGGGTCCGCTTCATCCAACGCAAAATTAAGGGAAGCATTTGGCATTCCAGCCAGTTACCCGGCATAAAATGCATATTCTTGTCCGACAATCCAACAAAAACAGTAATTTTGGTCCTATAAAAAACGGCAATTCGCCTGATTATTAAGGGGGTCTTCCAAGCAGGACCCAAATTCCCGTGCATTGTGGCTGAGAGTCTGGTTATCATCCCGACATACAAAGAAAAAGAAAATATCGAAAAGATCATCCGCAAGGTTTTTTCCCTTCCGGGTAATTTTCACATACTGGTGATCGATGACAATTCTCCCGACGGCACCGCCGATGTAGTCAGAAGCATCATGCCGGAATTTGAGGAACGCCTGTTTCTTGAAACAAGAAAGGGCAAGCTTGGATTGGGAACCGCTTATGTTTACGGGTTTAAATGGGCATTGCAACGGGACTACCAATTTATTTTCGAAATGGATGCTGATTTTTCCCATAACCCCAACGACCTGCTGAGGCTGCACCATGCCTGCGCCAAAAAGGGCTATGATATGGCCATTGGTTCGCGGTACATCGATGGTGTTAATGTGGTGAACTGGCCCATTTCCAGGGTGCTGATGTCTTATTTCGCATCGACCTATGTACGGATGGTTACCGGCATGAAAATTCAGGATACCACCGCCGGATTTAAGTGCTACAGGAAAGAAGTCCTGCAGGCCATTGATCTGGACCAGATAAAATTCACGGGCTACGCCTTCCAGATAGAGATGAAGTTTAAAGCCTGGAAACTCGGGTTCAAAATAAAGGAAGTTTCCATCATATTCACCGACCGGGTGGAGGGGGTTTCCAAAATGAGCAAGGGCATCTTCAAGGAGGCCGTTCTGGGGGTGATCAAAATGCGGTGGGACAGCATCGCCAATCGAAAACATTACCGGAGAAAATACCATTCCGGACCAAAACCTTTGAGCCAGTGAAGGACCTGCTTCTAAAAAATGCCATTATTGTCAATGAAGGCAAGATATTCAAAGGCAGCCTGCTGGTCAGGAAGGGAAAGATAGCCCATGTTTATGGGGCCCCGGAAACCCGGCAGGAGGGCTTCCCGGAAGGGGTGGAAGTACTGGACCTTGAGGGACTGTACCTGATGCCGGGGGTCATTGACGACCAGGTTCATTTCCGTGAACCCGGACTCACCCACAAGGGGGACATCGCTTCTGAGTCAACAGCCGCTGTTGCCGGCGGGGTAACGAGTTTCATGGAAATGCCCAACACCCGCCCCCAAACCGTTACCCAGAAAGCCCTTGAAGACAAGTTTGGCATCGGACAGCAAAAGAGCCTGGCCAATTATTCCTTTTACATGGGGGCAACCAATGAGAACCTGGAGGAATTAAAGGCAACCGACCCCGTTCATGTTTGCGGGATCAAGGTATTTATGGGCGCGTCAACGGGAAATATGCTGGTAGACAACCCGGACAGCCTGTCCGGGATCTTTGGCCTGAAAACCCTCCCCATCGCGGTTCATTGCGAGGATGAGTCCACCATAAAAACCAACCTGGCCATTGCAAAGACCCTTTACCCGGATGGGATTCCCATTTCCCAGCACCCGGTCATCAGGAATCACGAGGCCTGTGAAACCTCTTCGCGCCTTGCCATCTCCCTGGCAGAGCGCCATGGCACCCGGCTCCATTTGCTGCACCTGAGCACCGCCAATGAACTGCGGTTTCTGGAAAACGCCACCCCCCTGGAGCAAAAACAGATCACCGCAGAGGCCTGCATCCACCACCTGTGGTTTTCAAGCAAAGATTACGAGAGAAAAGGGGCCTTGATCAAATGGAACCCCGCCATCAAGGACGAAGCCGACAGGGAAGCATTATTTGAAGCCGTTTTGAATGGATATATCGATGTGGTGGCCACCGATCACGCCCCCCATACCCTGGCAGAAAAACAGAAACCCTATCCGGAATGCCCCTCCGGCGGCCCCATGGTACAGCATTCTCTTCTGAGCATGCTGGAATTCTTTCACCAGGGCAGAATGGCGCTTGAAAAGATTGTTGAGCTGATGTGCCACAATCCGGCCAGGGTGTTTGCCGTTAAAGACAGGGGGTATATAAGGGAGGGACAGGCTGCGGACCTGGTTGTGGTTGACCTGGCAAAGCCCACCATCATTCAAAAGGACAACATTCTTTACCGCTGCGGCTGGTCACCCATGGAGGGCCTCAGCATGAAGTCCGCCATCGTACATACCTTTGTCAACGGTCATCACGTTTATGAAAAGGGGCGCATCCATGATTCGATAAAGGGGCAGTCCCTGGTATTCTCCCGCTAAGTCCGCCGCTGCGGGACGGAGCGCGGGACTCATGCGTTGTCAGCCCGGGGTTTATGATCGTTCAATGCGGAACTTCTGCCCGGTCTGCATGAAAACAAGTTTGCTTATGAAAAAAATCACCCTGATAGTTGCGACCTTGCTAATGCTTAACGGGTGCACATTTTTTCGTTCCCCGGGAAAGGACGATTGTGACAAAATTCTTCCGCGGGAAAAGCTGACCGATATACTGACCGACATGTACCTTCTGGAAGGCTATTTTATTGAATTACAGGCTTTCAATCCAGGTCTGCAGGATTCCCTTGCCCATTATTACTCGGGCTTGTTTGAAAAGCACGGCATGTCATTCACGGAATTTGAAACGGCCTTATCCTGTTACCTCCTGCATGAAGATGATATTCAGCAGATTCATGAAGAAATCCTGCAGCGGTACAGCATCATGGAAAGCCAGATCGAACCCATCAAGCCTGAAGGCCTCCTGGAGGAGACCCCGGAAATACCAGACTCCGTTCAGGATCGTCATTTCCGATAGGCCGGGCCATTCAGATCAGGGGCTCAAGCATGTCGTCATCCGCCTCGAAGGGCAGGGTGACTTCCAGCAGGGGTTCTGCCTCCATGGCCCGTTTGATGGCAAATACGGCCTCCTTGTTTCTTGCCCAGCTTCTTCGGGCAATCCCGTTGTTCACATCCCAGAACAGCATGCTTTGCAGTCTCCGATCGGCCGCTTCGCTTCCATCAAGCAGGAGGCCGAATCCGCCATTGATGACTTCGCCCCATCCAACGCCCCCGCCATTGTGGATGGACACCCAGGTGGCGCCCCTGAAAGCGTCACCAATTACATTTTGAATGGCCATATCGGCCGTAAACCTGGAGCCGTCGTAAATGTTTGAGGTCTCCCTGAAGGGGCTGTCCGTTCCGCTCACATCGTGGTGGTCACGGCCCAGAATGACGGGGCCCCTGAGCCGTTTCTCCCGGATGGCCTTGTTGAAGGCCCGTGCAATACGGATCCGGCCTTCCCCATCAGCGTATAAGATCCGTGCCTGGGAACCCACCACAAGCTGGTTGGCATCCGCCTGCCGGATCCATAACAGGTTGTCAGATAGTTGTTGCCGGATTTCGGGCGGGGAGGTTTTCATCATATCGCCAATGACTTCGGCGGCCAGGCTGTCGGTCAGATGCAGGTCGGCCGGGTCAGAACTGGCACAAACCCAGCGAAAAGGACCAAAGCCATAGTCAAAGCACATGGGCCCCATGATATCCTGCACATAGGAGGGAAATTTGTAGGTCCCGTCCGACAAAAACACGTCGGCACCAGCTCTGCCTGCTTCGAGAAGAAAAGCATTCCCGTAGTCCCAAAAGTACATGCCCCTTTCTGCAAGGATGTTGACGGCACTTACCTGCCTGATCAGCGATTCCTTTACTTTCTCCCTGAACAGGTCCGGGTCTGAAGCCATCATGTCGTTCGACTCCTCAAAACCCAGTCCCACGGGATAATAGCCCCCCGCCAGGGGATTATGCAGGGAGGTTTGGTCGGATCCGAGCTCCACTTCGACCTTGTCCTCAACAAATTTTTCCCATAGATCCACGATATTCCCTACATAAGCCAGGGAGACCGCCTCCTTTTTCGTTTTTGCCTTTTTGAGGCGACTGATCAGCAAATCCAGGTCATGAAAAACCTCATCGACCCATCCCTGCTCATGGCGCACCTTCACGGCCTTGGGGTTGATCTCGGCAACCACGCCAATGGCGCCGGCAATCACTGCCGCTTTGGGCTGGGCCCCCGACATCCCGCCGAGTCCGCTGGTCACAAAAACCTTTCCCGCAAGCTCTCCGTTCCCGCCTTGAAGGCGCCGGCCGGCATTCAGGACCGTAATGGTGGTTCCGTGAACAATCCCCTGTGGCCCGATATACATGAACGAGCCGGCGGTCATTTGCCCGTATTGGGTAACACCCAATGCATTAAATCGTTCCCAGTCATCGGGGCCGGAATAATTGGGAACCATCATCCCGTTGGTCACGACCACCCTGGGTGCTTCCGGGTGTGACGG
>JAWLHS010000055.1:0-11732 GCA_041690235.1 Bacteroidales bacterium | reverse complement strand
AAAACATCTTCCCGGAGAAAAGCCAGTCATGGCATGGGACGGCGACTGCGGATTCTGCCATTACTGGGTGATCAAATGGAAGAAGCTCACTGGTGACCGGGTTGTGTTCAAGCCTTTTCAGGAAGTCTACCGGGACTTCCCCGATGTGGAACTGAAGTACTTCAGACAAGCGATCCGGTTTATTGACGTGGATGGCAGGATCTATACGGGTCCCGCAGCGGTCTTCCAGGCTTTTCACCGTTACGGCCGCAAATGGCGATGGGTGATGCCCCTTTACCGCAACATTTGGATCTTCCGTTTTCTTGCCGACCACCACTATGCCTTTGTTTCCAAAAACAGGACCCGAATGTACGGAATCACCATCCGATTATTTGGTAAAAACCCGGCGCGGCCAAGGTATTACTGGGCGGCCTATCTGGGTTCCATTATTGCAGTCGGACTGGCCATCTGGATCATCTGACCGCCCAGGATTATTTTGGTTTCCGTGTCCGCAAAAACCTCAACCCCAGAATAAATTCGTAACTTTACCGTAAAAGTTTAGGCACACCCACGGATTCCGTTTAAACCTTTCTTAAACTTATTTATCTAAATAAGTAAATTAAACTTTTATGGAGATCAAGAAAAACATCGCCATCAGCGAGACCGGTTTCGTGTTTGATCCGTCGACCGGAGATTCTTTTTCACTGAATCCCGTCGGACTGGAAATTATGGGGTTCCTCAGGGAAGGAAAAACCCGTGAAGAGATTGCCGCCCTGATTACAGACAAATATGACGTGGAAAAGGGGGCTTTTGAACGGTATTTCTACGATTTTGTCTCCATGCTGAAACACCATCAGATACTCCAGGAAAATGAAACCAACTAAAATAACGGTAGCTGTTTCGGGCCTGAACAATGTGGATAGCCCCGGACCGGGCATTCCGGTCATCCGGGGCATCAGGGAGTCGGATGTGTTTGATGCAAGGATCATCGGACTGGCTTACGAGAACCTGGAGCCGGGGGCCTATATGCATGAGTTGGTCGACAAGACCTATAAAGTGCCTTATCCGGGCGAGGGCAGTGGGGCTTTGCTGGAAAGAATCCGGTATATCAACGACAGGGAGCACATCAACGTATTGATCCCGAATTTCGATGCAGAGCTTTTTGCTTTCGTGAAGGCCGGAGACATCCTCCGGACCATGGGGATCGAAACCTTTCTCCCCACCCTCACTCAGTTGGAAGAAAGGCATAAGGTCAACCTTCCTGCATTTGGCAAAACCTACGGCCTGAAGGTTCCCTTCAGCAAAAACATCATCGCTGTCTCTGAAATAGAAAAACTAAAGGACGATTTTGACTATCCCCTGGTCGTTAAAGGAAAGTTTTACGATGCATACATCGCCCGCAACAAAGAGCAGGCCGAAATGTATTTTCACCGGATCAGCGCCAAATGGGGCCTGCCCGTAGTGATACAGGAGTTTGTTCAGGGCACGGAGGTCAATGTAGTGGCCCTGGGCGACGGGAAAGGGAATACCATCGGTGCGGTGCCCATGCGCAAACAATACATCACGGATAAGGGAAAGGCCTGGGGGGGGATCACCCTGAATGATCCCACGCTGATGGCGCTCACCCACCAACTCATTCGACAAACCTTGTGGAAGGGGGGCATGGAGCTGGAAATTATCCGGACGGCGGACAAGGAGCTTTACCTGATCGAAATCAACCCCCGCCTGCCGGCCTGGGTTTACCTGGCCGTGGGAGCGGGACAGAACCTGCCCGAGGCCTTGCTTAAACTGGCCCTGGGGATGCCGGTAACACCGTTCACGGACTATGCGGTGGGCAAGCTGTTTATACGGTATTCCTTTGATATGATCTGCGACTTGCAGGCCTTTGAGAAATTGTCGACCAGGGGAGAACTGTAAAAAATATTGTCATTGTCTACACGCTCATGGAAACGAAACATATGGAAAAGCTACCATTTGAACGACCGCTCATCCAGAAGATCAATGCCGGAATGCCCGCAAAATTCGGGATACAGGCCAAACCCGACCCCATTACCCATATAGAAAACGTTCCGGTAAGCGCCCTTCTGAAAGAATTCGGATCCCCGCTTTTCGTCCTTTCGGAGGCCGCCATGCGGAAAACATTCAAAGAGGCCTACCGGGCATTTTCCTCGCGTTATCCCAGGGTAAAGTTTGCCTGGTCTTATAAGACCAATTACCTGAATGCCGTATGCAATGTGTTCCACCAGGAAGGATCATGGGCCGAGGTGGTCTCCGGATTTGAATACGACAAAGCCATCGCCCTGGGGGTGAAGGGCGAACACATCATTTTTAACGGCCCGCAGAAAACCAGGGAAGACCTTACAAAAGCCATCACCAACGGGTCCCTCATCCATATCGATCATTTCGACGAACTCTATGAGCTCATTGCGCTGACCGAAACGCTGGAACAAAGGCCACAGGTGGCCATCCGCGTGAATATGGACACGGGCATTTACCCGCAATGGGACCGCTTTGGTTTCAACTTTGAGAACGGGGAGGCCTGGGATGCATTGAACCGCATCCTGGTGTATGGCAAAATGGATCTCGTAGGGCTTCATACCCATATCGGGACCTATATCATGACTCCCAATGCCTACCAGATGGCAGCCACAAAACTGGCTTCACTCGCCATTGAGCTGATGCGCAAGCACAAGCACCGCATCCGGTATATCGATATGGGGGGCGGTTTCGCTTCAAAAAACACCCTGAAGGGGGCTTTTTACCCGGGCAGCGATACCGCACCAAGCTTTGATGACTTCGCCGAAGCCATCACCTCTGCCCTGATGAAATCGGAGATCAGTCCCGATCACCTGCCCCTGCTCATTTTGGAAACCGGACGTGCGCTGATCGACGATGCGGGCTTCCTGCTGGGAACCGTTGTGGCCAACAAACGCCTGGCGGATGGCCGGAGGGCAACCATCCTGGATGCCGGGGTCAACCTGCTGTTTACCTCATTCTGGTACGAGCACGACATCAGGCCGGCGCTGAGTGTGTCGGACCAGACTGAAGACGCCACCCTTTACGGCCCCCTGTGTATGAATATCGATGTGCTACGGGGAAATGTGCTATTTCCCCTGCTCAAGAAGGGCGATCCCTTTGTGATTAAACGGGTCGGGGCCTATAACAACACCCAGTGGATGCAGTTTATTACGCTCAGACCCAATGTGGTCATGATCGACACAAAAGGGAAGCCACACATCATTCGAAACGCCGAAACACTCGACAGCCTGAACCGCCATGAGCAGGTTCCCGGTCACCTGAAGGATTTTGACCAGGAGTAGCATAAATAAGGTCCTGCTTCTGCCCTGTCGCCATCCGACGAAAACCGAAAAAACCCAAACATGCCGATGAAGGAGACATTCCACTGGTACCTGAGAAGCACCCTGAACAGTTATTCCCAGGTCTTCTTTTCGGACAACCGGACTTTTGCGGTGATCCTGCTGGCCATCACTTTTGTGGATTTTTATACGGGCCTATTCGGACTGGCTGCCGTGCTGGTAACAACGGCCATGGCCCATTGGATCGGGTTCAATAAGTTCCGCATCAGCCAGGGCTATTACGGATTCAATTCCCTGCTGGTCGGTCTTGGGATGGGAATCTATTTTCAACCCGGACTGCTGCTGGTTTTAATGGTGGTACTGGCAGGGGTGCTCACCCTTTTTATTTCCGTGGCCCTGGAGGGGATCATCGGAAAATATGAGCTTCCGCACTTAAGCCTGCCGTTTGTTTTCTCGTTATGGGCCGTCATGCTTGCTTCGCGGGAGTTTCAGGCCCTCGGACTGAATGAGCGGGGCATTTATACGCTCAACGACCTGTACCTGCTGGGGGGGCCCTCCCTGGTCAGGTTGTACGAGTGGTGGGGACAACTGCCCATTCCGTCTGCTCTCCGGACCTATTTCCTGTCGCTGGGAGCCATCTTCTTTCAGTTCAATGTGCTGACGGGGATCCTGGTGGCCGTCGGACTCCTCATTTATTCGCGCATCGCCTTTTCACTTTCACTGCTCGGGTTTTTTACGGCTTACCTGTTTTACATCCTGATCGGGGCCAGTTTGACCGAAGTGAGCTATAGTTATATCGGCTTCAATTACATTCTGTCGGCCATCGCCATCGGCGGGTATTTCATCATCCCCAACCGCAGCTCTTATTTGTGGGTCGTCCTGCTGATTCCGCTTGTCGCTATACTGACAATCAGCCTGGGCGGCATCATGGGCGTTTACCAGCTGCCCATTTATTCCCTTCCGTTCAACATCATGGCGCTGCTGTTCCTGTATGTTTTGAAATTCAGGATGCATAACCGCAGCCAACTGAACACCCTGTTTGTTCAGCAAAACGCCCCGGAGAAAAACCTGTATGCCTTTGTGAATTTCATGGAACGGTTCGGGAAAGACCCGGAAGTTCCCCTGGCGCTGCCCTTTTTCGGGGAATGGACCGTCACACAGGGCCACCAGGGAGAATATACCCACAAGGGGGAATGGCGTCACGCCTGGGATTTTGAAATAACGGACGAGGAGGGAAAAACCTTTCGGGGGAGCGGGGACTTGCTGAAGGATTATTATTGTTATGACAAGGCCATTCTGGCGCCGGACGATGGGGTCATCGAAACGGTGGTTGACGGGATCGATGACAACACCATTGGGGAAAGAAACCTGGAACAAAACTGGGGAAACACCATCATCATTAAACACCGGGAGCATTTATTCACAAAGCTCTCCCACCTGAAACCCGGCTCCATAGAGGTCAGACAGGGGGAGAAGGTCCGCAAGGGAGACACCCTGGCACGCTGTGGCAATTCAGGACATTCCCCTTACCCCCATCTCCACTTCCAGGTTCAGCGAACCCCGTATATTGGCTCGCGCACCCTGGACTACCCCATCAGTCATTATATCCTCAGGCAGGCAGGCAACAGCTCGCTGAAAACGGTTTCTTCTCCGGAAAAAGGAGACAGGGTATCCAACATCCAGTCCCATCCCGCCCTGAAAAAAGCATTCAACTTCATCCCGGGCGAACGCATTCAAATACTGACCGATTCAAACCACCCCATCAATACCGTCTGGGAAATCAAACTGGATCCCTGGCAACACAAATTCATCGAATGCCGGCAGTCAGGCTGCAAGGCCTACTTTCGCCACGATGGGGCCATGCTGTACTTCACCCATTTCGAAGGACCGAGGAATTCCCTCCTTTATTATTTCTTTCTTGGGGCCTTCAGGGTTTGCATGGGTTATTATCATGACCTGGAACTGACCGACACCTATCCGGTCAACAAAATCTTCCCCGCCAGAAAGAGAATACTGCAAGACTTTATCGCCCCGTTTTTCCGTTATATGGGGGGCCATTTCCATATCCGCACCATCAGCGAAAAAGAAAGCTTTTCTGAAAGCCGCCTGGTTCTCCAGTCCCAGGCCCACTCACAGGTCTTCAGAAAAAGAACACTTTTGGCCACACTGGAGTTCCGCATCGACAATGAAGGGCTGAGCGGATTCACCATTGGGAACAAACAAGAAACCATACAGGTAATATGTTCAAAAAAATAATGCCGTTTCTTTTCCTGTTTATATTGATGAACGGGATCCGTGCACAGGAAACACTCAACACGATGCAGGTGGATCAGCAAACCCTTGCCTATGCCGCCTCAGGCAACTGGGACGACCTCACCGCACTGGGTAAGAAAGCGCTGAAGCAAGGGATTGATTTCTACTATCTTCGTTACCGGATGGGGGTGGCATGGTATATGAAAAAGAACCACCACGAGGCGGTCCATCATTTTCGCAAGGCCTGGGAACAGACCCCCGGTGACGCACTCTTGCAGGAGTACCTCTACTTTTCACTGGTATTCTCCGGCCGGGAGATGGAGGCCGGGTATTTCGCCTCGGGCATGTCCATCCAGGAAAGAAACCGGCTGGGCATTTCCGCCGGCAAGCTGATTGAGAAAATCCATGTGTTGGTTGATGTGGGGTCTACTGACAATCAAAAGATCGTTGACGACTTTTCCCCGGATCCCCTGGCGCCGGACGGTTCCCGGTACATATCCCGGTCCCACGAAGTTTTCCAGATCGGACTATTGCATCCGGTAACCCAAGGCCTGTCTATCTACCACGCCTATACCCATACGCAAAAAGATCATTTTGTTTACGCATTGTCGGATGGAAACGAATTCCTCGACCCCAATTCCAGATCCGTCCTTAACCAGTACTATTTGTCCGGGATCTGGCGCCTGGCCAGAGATTTCAGGCTGGTGACCGCGCTGCATTACATCCATATTGCTTTGCCGGGACAAGAGGAAATGCTGCCCGGCGGACCCGGTGGTCCGACAACGGCAACGCTGGCCACAACACAGGGTGATCTGGTCGGGAGCCTAGGCCTTTACAGGGACATGAGGTATCTGACCGTCGGCCTTTCCGCGCATTCTTCCGGATTAAACGGAGGCAGGCAGCGCCAGGGCGATCTGCTGGTTGTCTTGTATCCCCTGGGCAAGCCTTCCCTGTACACCGCCTCCACCCTTTCCTTCCAGCAGGAAACAGCCGGAAACGGGGATCAGGCCGAACGACTGGTCTTTTTTCAGCGGATTGGCTTTCGGCTGGCTTCCTGGCTCTGGCTGGAAGGCTCCCTGAGCCTGGGAGACATCAACAATTTCATTCGCCACGACGGGGCCTTGGTTTATAATGCCATGGACATGATCAGGCAACAAGCCGGAATGAAAACCACCCTGAGCCTTTCTTCCCGCCTTGCCGTATTTGCAAGCTACACAAAAACAAGGCAACAAAGTCTTTACAGGCCGGAATCCTTTCCAGGCCAAGCGGCCAACCCCCTAAACTTTTCAAGTCAAACCATTACAGGAGGAATCATATGGGATCTCTGAAATCATTTGCAGCCGGGGTCTGGATCATCCTGCAACTCTTTGTGGCATTGCCGGCCTGGGGGCAGGATCAGCTCCAGAGGGCTTTTCAGGAGAGTTACAGGCTGGAGGCGGGAGGGGATTACCGCCAGGCCGCCGGGGTGCTGAGGGAAGCGTATCAATCCGATTCATACGAAATGAACCTTCGCCTGGGCTGGCTTTACTACCAGGCGGGAGCAATGGGCGAATCCATTGAACACTACCAGCGGGCCATTGCCCTGAAACCGTATGGCATCGAAGCCCGGTTCGGACTGGCACTCCCCTATTCGGCCATGGGACGCTGGGATGATGTGTCGGATATTTACCGAAGGATACTGGAGACCGACCCTCAGAATACAGTCGCAAGTTACAGGCTGGGACTGATTCTGTATAACAATGGGCAATATGATCGGGCTGAACCATTGCTGGAAAAGGTGGTCAACCTCTATCCCTTTGATTACGATTCCTTACTGCTGTTCGCCTGGATCAAGTTCCGCCTGGGAAAGACCCGTGAAGCGCGCATCCTGTTCAACAAGGTGCTGCTGCATACGCCGGAAGATCCTTCCGCTCTCGAGGGATTGAGCCTGATCAAGTAATGTCCTGTGGGAACAATCCCTGCCGGTTCCCGGGAAGAATCAGTATTTAAACCCTTTTCCCTGGTGTTCTTCAAGTTCCACACCCAACGAGAGTACGATGCGGTTCACAAAATTGAAGTAGGCGATCACCAGAACCGCATCCAGGATGTCTGCATCCGACAGCCCGGCTTTTCTCAGCATATCGGTATGGTCATGGTCTTCGTGCGCCATGGGATTCAGGGTCAGCAGGCGGGCGAAACGGCAAAGGGCCATCTCGCGGGGGCTCAAAGCCAGGGTAAGAAAATCCGTTGCCAGATTGTCCACTTTCTCAGTGTCCTTCCAATAATGGTTCAGGGCTTCCCCGTGGTGAGCCTTGCAATACCCGCATCCATTGGCCGAGGAAACAACCACGGCCATCATTTCCCTTTCGGCCCGGCTGAGTCCCGAGCGGCTGAACATAATCTCCAGGTAAAGGTCCATATGCAGCGCAATGCTTTCCGGACGAAGGCTTTGAATTTGATGAACGGCGGCAAGTTTTCCCCGTTTCCCGATCAACTCATCGTAAATCTCCTTCAGGCGGCCTTCGGCCATATCCGGACCCGTTACTTTAATTCTCGGCATTTTTTTCCCTTTCTTTTAATGGACCGGTCAGCTCCTGATAACGGGGCCGAAAAAGACGGCGTTCAAAAACAGCCTGTTGGTACCGAACCAGAAACCCCTGAAATTGGGGTTGTCCATGATCGAAATGACATTGCCCCGGCCTCGTGAACCAACGATGATACCGGCCGAATTGTTTACCACCTCGAGATAGGGTTTGTAAATATACCCACTGATGAGGGCATCGGAAGAAAACATCAATGGATTGTTAAAAGGACTCTTATCAGGCTTTGCAGCAGTATTCCCGGAAACATATACCGGCAAAAACGACCTCTTGTAACCATATCCCAACGGATGGGTTGTGTCGATCCGGGCCTCAAAAATGCTGCCCGGGATGCGCCGCGATCCGAAATAAGGATCCCTGGTATTGTAAGGCAATGATTCAGGCTCTTCCAGTTCAGGCATAGAAATAAATTCGATGCCGGCAAGGCCATTTTCTGCCAGCCAGTTGTTGGCCGACCCGATGGCAATGACGGTACCACCAGCGCGAACCCAGTCACCAAGTTTCTGCTTCCCGGCGTCGGTGATCCCGTTGTAATTTCCCGAAACCATCACCAGGGTGGTATAGCGTGAAAGATCCATCGAACCGATGCGACCCGGTTCAACCATGGTCACAGGCATGCGGAACCTAAAATCCAACAGGTGCCAGGCTTCCCCTGCCTCCCTGCTATTCACCCCCTGTCCGACGAGCATCAGGACCTCCGGCTTGTCCAGTCTTACAAAGCTGCCGCTTCCCGGGAACGCACCATCCTGCACCCAGCCGCTGTCCATTGCATACATATCGAATCCGGCAAAGGCTGCCGCTTCCTCCATCAGGCGGAACACTTCTTCAGGGTCCATGTCCTGGTTTCGGACGGGAACCAGAATGCTGCCGTATCCAAAAGCAAGCTCTTGGCCGCCGGCATGAATGGTCAGCGGACTGGTGGCAACGCGGGTGCGGATGCCATGCCTCTGCAAATAAAACAAGGCCTTCGGGGCATAGTAGTCTTCCCACGAAAACACATAGGCATAGGCGGATTGTCCCCCAATGACCTGTCCCACGGGAAAAACAATTTCGCCTGCCCGCTCCCCGAGCAGGGATGTCAATTGCCTGGCCTGTGCGATGCCTGCCTGTGGCAGGTTGAAGGCATGCGTTTTGGTCCAGGTGGACACATCATAAAACAGGCTGTCCTCAAACTCGAGCACATTCTCGAACAAAGACCTCACCAGACGGTACTGGGGCTGTTGAACGGGTACAACCCAGGCTTTCCCGGGAAGGAATGATTCCGTCCCCTGCTGAAATTCACGGGCCAGTTCATACACTTCCACTTGGTGGGTGTTCAGAATATCAAGAAAATGCCTGTTTTTCGAAGCGTCGTAAGGGTCTCCGAAAACATAGGCCTGTATGGTATGCGTCGCGGCTTCCTCCAGCCCGGAGGCATAAAACCACCGGAGGTGTTCCAGCAATTTTTCCCTCATTTCCAAAGCAGCTTCCATTGAAGAGAGGGAAACCATGACCTGGTTTTTGATGGTATAGGCAAAGTCGAGCACGCCAAAATCGGTCTCCCTTGAATGCCCTTTCAGTCCGGCCTGCTCGAATAGTATGCCTATGCTGCCGTTCACATCGGGATAGGAAGACCCCTTGCCATAATAAAAATCGTCAAAATCTGACTCGGTATAGTATAATTGTCCGACCGAATCGAATGCCTTTGCATGATACCGGGCGATTTCCAGGGTCAGATCATCGGTCTCAGGCGGTGTCAGGTGGTTGGTCCGACCGGGGGTTCCCGGCTGAAAATAAAAGCTTGAATTGGCTCCGAATTCATGGTGATCGGTGTTTACATTGGGTTTCCAGCGGTGAAACTCCCTGACCCTTCCGTAACTTTCAGGGTGCTGAACCGGAAGCCAGTCCCGGTTCAGGTCAAACCAATAATGATTGGTCCGGGATCCCGGCCATACATCGTTAAATTCCAGATTATTGGGATTTGGATTGGGGGCCATGCCCTTGTGACGGTTCACCCAGCTTGCAAACCGGTCTTGTCCGTCCGGATTCAGTGATGGGTCAATGATTACGACCGTATTTTTCAGGATTTCATCAACCTCGGCCCCCCTTCCGGCCGCCAGGTAATAGGCCACAAGGGGTGCTGCATTATGTGCACTGGATTCATTGCCGTGGACGCCATATCCCAGGCGTACCACAACAGGCATATCACTGACATCCAGATTACGGGAACCAGCAGGGTCGGTCAGTGCCAGGTGGTTTAGCCGGATGGTTTCGAGCTTCTGTTGGTTTTCTTCCGAGGAGATCACCAGGTGGACCAACGGACGGTGCTCATGGGAACGGGCATACTCGTAAACAATGGCACGACCGGACTTTGCTGCAATCAATTCAACGTACTGCACCAGCAATGCATGACTAATGTGCCAGTCACCCACCTGATGGCCCAGAAAAGCCTCGGGGGTGGGGATGTCCGGGTCGTACTCAATATCCGGAAGGAAATACGTGATGGGATGCCGGGCAGACAGGCCCAGGGCGGCAAACAGGAAAACGAGAACGAGCAGGGCGTTTTTAATAAACAAACGATTCATGGTGGTTGAAATAATTTGAGGAAAACGGCACAGGATCCGCTTAGTGAAACAATCCAGATGGCTGGTGTTAAATCAGTGTCCCTGCAAATATAATTAGTTTTCTTTTCCGGCAAGCCTGATGTTTTACTTTGTCTTCACCAAAAATACCACCAGGGATGAACCCCATGGTTTCCCGCCAGGCATTTTTCCCGGGAATCGTTAAATAAAAGGGGGCAGCAGTGCATGAAATAGGGCCCTGCGCATTGATGGTTCCTAAAGTTTTCGTACATTTATGGTTTTAGCTTATGTTCTGCTTTATCGCCTGATGCATCTTACAGGGAACCAATCCATATTTACCATTCAATGCCGGGAATTATGAAAAAACGATTGTTTTTGATACTGATCAGCATCTGTATTAGCCACCTGGGATTCTCACAACAAACCATCCAGGGCACCGTCACGGATGAAACCGGTCTGCCCCTGCCAGGGGTGACGATCATGATCGAAGGAACCGTCCAGGGCGTCATCACGAATCTGGATGGGGTGTACAACATTGAGGCCGGCGCCGACCAGGTACTGGTTTTCTCGATGATCGGCATGGAAACCCGGCGTATCCCCATTGAGGGGAGAACGACCATCGACGTCGTATTGCAGACCTCAACGGCCATGCTCGAAGAGGTCGTGGTGGTCGGGTACGGATCGGCACGGTCCAAGGACCTCACGGCTCCGATCCGCACGGTCAGTTCGGAGGAGATATCCAGGCAAACCACGGCCAACCCCGCCCAGGCCCTTCAGGGCAAGGTGGCCGGGGTTCATGTGACCAATACGGGCGAACCGGGCAGCCAGCCCCAAATCCGGATACGGGGGGTCAGCACCGCTCTGGCTGCGGGAACGGGACCGCTTTATGTGGTCGACGGGGTCATTGTGGACAACATCAGTTTTTTAAACAACAACGACATAGAGTCCATAACGGTACTGAAGGATGCCTCGGCCGGCGCCATTTACGGTGTTCAGGCAGCCAACGGGGTCTTGCTCATTACCACAAAAAAAGGCGTCAAGGG
>JAWLHS010000054.1:0-11802 GCA_041690235.1 Bacteroidales bacterium | reverse complement strand
TCCGAGTGGAAGGGGCAGCACTTGCTCGGCAACCAATTCTTGTGAAACGGCATTTATGAACTGGTTGTAGACAACATCCACCCGCTCATATTTCCCTTCTTTAAAGTCATGCATGATCTGTCGGGCAAATGCGGAAGCCCTCTCTGCGCTGACCTGGTCAATGATCTCATGATCGGTGGCGAAAATCCCGGTGGTATGTTTTCTGAAAAAGCGTTCCGTTTTTTTCCCTACCTGGTAGATCTTCACCCGGTAGCCAGCTTCTTCCAGGGCCCTGATGTGGGCGGTCGTTTTTTTATGAACCTGGGTGTTGTAGGTCCCGCACAAACCCTTGTTGGAAGACACCGAAATGATGAGGGCATCCCCCGCGCCCGATTGCCTGAGAAAGGGACTGTCCAGTCCCGGAGGGAACTGGTCAAATACGCTTTCCATCAGATCCTTAAATTGCTCCACATAATGTCTTAGGGGCTGGATCAATTGCTGTGACTTATGCAATTTTGATGCGGCCACCATTTTCATGGCGCTGGTGATCTGGCGGGTGGACCGGATGGAGTTGATTCGAGTACGTATTTCTTTTAGGTTCGGCATAACATCCGGTCAATCTAAGCTTGCTGCCCGGCAATATGTTTGGCAACAGATGCGGCAACATCGGTCAATGTCTCTGTCATTTCTCCGTCCAGCACACCCTCCTTTAATTTTTTGAGTAAGCCGGCATGCTTGTCCTTTAACCGGACAATCAATTCTTCTTCAAAGGCCTTTACTTTGTCTAATGGGACAGTCTTCAGCAAGCCACGTGTGCCACAAAACAAAATGGCAATTTGTTCTTCCACGGGAACGGGACTGTATTGGTCTTGTTTCAGCAACTCCACATTGCGCGCCCCTTTTTCAAGGATGGCCTGGGTGGCGGGATCAAGGTCAGAGCCAAATTTGGCAAAGGCTTCCAGCTCGCGGTATTGGGCCTGGTCAAGTTTCAGGGTTCCGGCTACTTTCTTCATTGACTTCAATTGGGCATTTCCTCCTACCCGGCTTACCGAGACCCCGACATTGATGGCTGGACGGATTCCGGCATTAAACAATCCTGACTCCAGAAAAATTTGTCCGTCGGTAATCGAAATGACATTGGTGGGAATGTAAGCCGAGACATCACCTGCCTGGGTCTCAATCACGGGAAGGGCCGTCAGCGAACCGCCTCCCCTCACGTCCGGCTGAATGGACTCAGGAATATCGTTCATCTTTCGGGCAATGTCATCCGAATCGATGATCTTGGCAGCCCGCTCCAGAAGGCGGGAGTGAAGGTAGAATACATCCCCGGGATAGGCTTCCCGTCCGGGGGGCCTGCGCAATAACAGGGAGACCTCCCGGTAGGCCACGGCCTGTTTGGAAAGGTCGTCGTACACCACCAGTGCCGGCCGGCCGGTATCACGAAAGAACTCGCCCAGTGCGGCACCCGCAAAGGGGGCAAAAAACTGCATGGCTGCAGGGTCGCTGGCGGTGGCCGATACCACGATGGTGTATTCCATGGCACCATGCTGCTCGAGACGGTTTACCAGGTTGGCCACCGTGGATCCTTTCTGGCCGATGGCCACATAGATGCAAAAAACCGGTTCCCCCTTTTCAAAAAATTCGCGCTGGGCAATGATCGTATCTACCGCAATGGCTGTCTTCCCCGTTTGGCGGTCGCCAATGATGAGTTCACGCTGGCCCCGCCCGATCGGAATCATCGCATCCACGGCTTTGATGCCTGTTTGTAGCGGCTCATTGACCGGCTGACGAAAGATGACACCCGGGGCCTTGCGCTCAAGCGGCATCTCAAACAAGGGTCCTTCGATCGCACCCTTTCCGTCAATCGGCTGTCCCAGGGTGTTTACCACCCGCCCCAACAGGCCTTGGCCTGCTCGTATGGACACAATGTGGTGACTGCGCTTCACAATATCACCCTCCTTCACATGCTGGGCATCCCCGAGAAGAACCACCCCGACGTTATCCTCCTCCAGGTTGAGTATGACCCCCTTGAGTCCTTCCTCATTAAACACAACCATTTCCCCGGCCCATGCATTGGAAAGTCCGTAAATTCGGGCAATCCCATCACCAATCTGAAGAACGGTACCGGTTTCCTCCAGTTCCGCCTCCAGTTGAAGCCCCGCCATCTCCTGGCGAAGAATGGCCGTTATTTCAGCAGGTTTAATTTCTGGCATTCTACATTTAATTTAAATGGGGAAACAAATAGTTAACCTATGTTCAGGTGGCGCCTGAGCCTTGACAGCTTGCTCTTAACGCTGGCATCATATTGCCTTTCTCCAATGTTCAGGATAAAGCCCCCAATAATGCGCGGATCAACGACTTCATTGAATTCAATGGATTTCTCTGTCAGGCCCTTTGCCACAATCAATGCTTTTTCCCGCAAGGATGAATCAAGGGGCTTGGCGGTTGTAAGCTTCACTGCTTCAATGCCAAGGGTTTCTTTGTAAACCATCAAAAATGCACCGGAGATGCTTTCCAACAAAACGGCACGCTGCTTTCTGACAATCACCTTTAAATACCCCAGGATCAGGGGGTGCACCCTTCCTTCAAACAATTGAATCAGGATCCGCTGCTTTTTTCCTTCCCTGACGATGGGGCTCTTCATTAAAATTTTCAATTCCTGGCTTGAACTGAATGCAGCATGAATGAGCTTCATATCTTCATAGGCCCTCTCAAGAATTTGTTGCTCAACGGCCAGGTCCAACAAGGCTTTTGCGTACCGCCTGGATACCCGGAGATATTGACTGGACATAAGACTTCAAGCTTTAATTCAGGATCATCTGGTCAAGTAAATCATTGACAAAGCGGGTATTTCGATCCTTATCAACAAATTCTTCTTCAAGCACCTTTTCAGCCATTTCCAGCGACAAGCCGGCTATCTGGCCCTTGACTTCCATCATGGCCAGCCGCTTTTGTGCCTCAATGGCTTTTTCGGCATCCTCCAGCAAGCGGCTGGCTTTTTGCCGGGCTTCTTTCACCGCTTTCTTAACCAGTTCCCTGGCCTCTTCCCTGGCCTGGTCCAGCATTTGCTGATGAATTCTTTCCGCATCACCGATGTGCCTCTTCTTGGATTCTTCCAGCCGGAGCATTTCCTCATTGATCCGCTTTGCGTTGACCAGGGAACGTACGATGGTTCGTTCCCGGGCACGGATCGTAGAGAGAATGGGCTTCCATGCATATTTTCTCAGAATCAGAAGGACCAATCCGAATGAAATAGTCATCCAGAATATCAGGCCCAGGCCTGGAGTAATCAGTTCCATTGCAAGCAATTTTTGTGGTTAGAATCCCTGTGAATCAAATAAACAAAATCAGCAGGCAAACCACGATGGCAAAAAAGGTGACACCTTCAATCAGGGCGGCAGAAACAATCATGGATGACCGAAGGTCATTTCCTGCTTCTGGTTGCCTGGCCATGGACTCAAGAGCGGCCTTGGCAATCTGGGAAATCCCGTAAGATGCACCAAAAGCTGCAAGAACGGCGGCAAGACCCGCCCCGATTTTTGTCCACTCATGAGCGACATTAACCGCGGAATCAACCGAATCAAATAAAAACAACATGTCTTTCAAATTTTAAATGAACACAAATTGAAATGCCATTTTAATGATGTTCTTCCGGAACAGCCATCCCGAAAAACAGGGCACTAAAAAGGGTGAAAACATAGGCTTGAATAAACGCGACCAGGATTTCCAAAAACGACATAAAGATCAGAAATAAAACGGAAAGTGGCGCAATTCCGAACCCAAAATAATGATTTACATTGCCAAGCACGAAAATAATGCTTACAAAGCCAAGCAGGATCATATGTCCGGCCAGCATATTTGCAAACAACCTGATCATCAGCACAAAAGGCTTGATGATCACCCCAATGAGTTCAATGATTGGCATCAGGGGCAGGGGAAGTTTTAACCAAAAAGGCACCCCCGGGGTATCAAAAATATGGCGCCAATAGTTTTTATTGCCAAAAAGCTGGGTCGTTAAGAAGGTAAACAGGGCCAAAACCAGTGTGACTGAAATATTACCGGTCACATTGGCCCCACCCGGAAAAACGGGAACCAGTCCCATGAGGTTGTTAAAAAAAATAAAAAAGAAAAGGGTAAGCAGATAGGGCAGGAAGCGCTCGTAATTTTTCGGACCGATCGAAGCCAGGGCAATCTGGTCGCGGATAAAAACAATGACCGGCTCCAGCAGGGATGTAAATCCCCTGGGAATGGACTCCCCGGAAACATTGCGGTAGTTTTTCGCGGCTTTGATAAATATCAGGCAAAGCAGGACCGAGGCAATAAAAATGGCAAAAACATTCTTGGTAATGGAAAGGTCGAGCAGAAAGGAAGCCCCTGGATCAGGGGTCGTCCCGTCCGGCAACACCTTGACGATCCGGCCCTTTGCCGGCCCATCTGAGGCAATCCCAAAGCCTTTGTGGGTGGCATGCCCATGATGAAACTTGCTGCTGAGAAACACATGCAGGCGGCCCCCGTAGACAATAATAACAGGAAGGGGAATGGAAAATGAGCGGGTTCCCAGGTCGAACAAATGCCACTCGTAGGTGTCCAGCACATGACCAATGATCAGTTCACCGGCATCAAAGCCTTCCCTGGGAGGCTGACCCTCCGGGGGCGTCGTCTGGGGGCCCTCTCCGGCCATCAGGGGAAAAGAAAGGGATAAAACGAATAGCACAAGGAAAGCCGCCCTTACCATTCGGCAGGCTTTCATAATCAGCCTCTTGGGAACCATCCCACACCAGGGTTTTTAACAGAACAATAATATAAAAAAATCTTCAACATTCGGTGAATTTATTCCCCCTTCCGAAGGGAATGATACAAATAATTTACCTCGAAAAATGAGAAAAGAAGATAAAAGACCAGAAAACCGACGATAAATTGGGTGGCGTCGTGGCGAAACATCATGGAATAGCCAATAAGCAAAATCAGGTAGAGAAAAAAACGTCCCATGCTGATGCCGAGGTAAACCTGTGTGAAGGCCCGATGACCCTGTTTCAATCCCCTGGAGATCAAAATTCCGGCCAACAGCCCGGCAAGCAGAAAGAAAGGCACAAAAAAATAAAAAACATCTGAAACCACCGAATCACCAGCAAGATGTGCAAACAATACGGCGAGAAAAAAAAGGCCGGTGGAAAAAACCAGTAAGCTTTGGTTGTATCGTCTCAGGTTGATCATACGGACAATATTAATGATTAACCGGACGCAAACCAACTCAAAGAACCCGAAAATCGGATTTACTGCGGAACCTTGTCCCCCTGGGGTTTCTTTTCCTCCGCAATGATTCCTCTTTGTCCGGCGGGTTTATCCATGGTGCAGGTCCCGGTAAAGCTTGCCCCTGGCTCAATGGCCAGTTTGTTGGTTATGATATCGCCAAAAAAACGGGAGTTGGATTTCAATGTCAGCAACTCGGCCACTTCCACTTTGCCATTGATGTTGCCCGAAAAATCGGCGTTCTGGCAAAAAACATCGCCTTCGAGCACGCCCGTTGCTCCGACAACAATCTTACCCTTGCATTTAACCTGACCGGTAAGTGTGCCATCAATTCGAATATCGCCGGTAGAATTCACTTCGCCTTTAATAACGGTTCCCGTTCCGATCAAATTGATGGAAGTGGGATCGGCTTCAATAGGTTTTGCCATAGCTGATTGTTTTTTCTTCAGGTTAAACATTGGGAATGGGTGAGGGATGCTGAGCGCAAAAGTAAGACAAAAAAGGGGTTTTGCAAAAGACTTAATCGCTTAAATACCTTGAATCAAAAAAGCGTTCATATTCGGCAGGATTTTTCTCCTGGTAAAAAATGGGGTAATTATCCACCGAAATCAGGAAGGCCTCAACGTACTGGTTATTAAATGAGTTATATTTTTCAGAGGCCATTATTGCATGATGGTAGGCCATGCCCGCCTCCTTGTTTTCAAAATTGGTCACGGTGATAAGCTGTCTCATTTCATCGAGAAAAATGCTGCTGGAGGTCAGGGTCCGCTCAGGAAATGCGGTGGCACCGAAATCATTTACAAAAGCCCGGAACTCACCCACATCCAAACGGTTTGATTCGACAACGAACACATAGAAATGTACCGATTCGGGTGTATAAGAGAACATGGAAGGGGCCTGAATGGGTTCCGAGGCAGCAATATCCTCCCGCTCACCCCGGTCTTCCTGCCCCGCCGGAGAAGTCGGAGCGGTTGTTCCCAGCGAAGCCAGCAATTCGGATGCCGGCTGGTGAACCGGCGTACCGGAATAGTCCCTGACAACGATTTCGAGTTGATCCCTGAATTCCCGGTCCATCCCCATCTTACCCTTCGCCAGGGCATTGACATAAGAAAACTGCCCTTTAAGGGACTGGGAAATCTCCATGGTATCTGCCCGGCCGGATTGATTGATAACCTCCTGATAACGGCCGGCCATGAAATCATTATAAGCCTGTTGGTAAAGATTTGAGGCCCGGCTTTGACTTGCCCTGAGGTTCTCAAGGTAATTGGGATCTCCGATAATCCTTGCATAATCACTGTCCGGGTACTCATTGATGAGCCGTTCCTTATAGACATTTGCCCTCGCGGGATCGCCCGTTTCGCGGTACAGGGTGTACAGGTAATAATAAGCCAGCAAACTCCGCTCTGTATCAGGAAAGCGGGAAAGCATGGTTTCCATACTTTGAATGGCATTTTCAAAATCACCCAGGCGGTCCTTGAAGATCATCCCCTTGTTAAAGTAGGCCGTTGCAATCCGCCTGTTTGAGGCGGCCACCTGGTCGGAGGTGGTGGGAATGTTTCTCAGGTATGTATTGGGGTCGTATACATCTCCGGTCTCCATTTCCTGTTCATCCGGATCCCAGGCCCCCTCATCCATGGCAAAATCAAAATCGGCGGTTTGTTTATTGCTGATTCGCCAAAGGTCTTCCAACGGCCGCTCTCCAAATGAACCAAAAAACTCCGTTCGCCCGTAACTCATGGCAGTGGGATTGTAAAAATACCAACCGCCCTCCCTGCTGCCCATACCACCCTGCTGTCTCCTTGCCTGACTCATCTGCTGGGCGGCCCTCCGCATATCCTGCTCCCTCTGCTGCTCCTCCCGCTCTTTTTCGCGCAGGTCGGCAATGATTTCTTCAACGATGGCTTCCCGCTCCGATTCAGTCATGCCTCCCAGACGCTGCAGCGAGTCCTCCCGCTCAATGGTCCGGATGTTGCCGGCGAGGTTTGAGAGAATGTTTTTTTTCTGGTTGACAGCCTGGTAGTTTTCGTATTGCTGGGGCAGGAACAACATGCAACTGTCATAGTAAATACTGGCCGTCAGATATTCCGGGCGTTCAAAGAATATTTCGCCCAGACGCAAGAAGGACAAGCCTTTCTGCATATTATTGCCTTCACTGACTTCGACCGATGACAGATAATGTTCTATGGCCTCGTTTTCCCGGTTTTGCCTTCTGGCCAGTTCTCCCAGGGCATAATATATCTGGTCGCGATATGGTTTGTTCTTGTCATCGCGTAACATACCGGCCAACTCCGATCGGATGAAATCCCCCCCACCCTCTCCGGGGGCAAAGGCACGGGCCATACTGATACGGGCCTGAAAGGCCAGGTCGAAGGAGGGGCTTAAACGCAGCACCCTGGCAAAAGTCTGCTGAGCCAGGGGATATTGTTCAGATTCCAGGTAAATCTGTGCCAGGATGAATGTCAGGCGCGTTCGCTCAGGCTTACTGCGGGTTTTTTGAATCCCTGCCTCCAGAAACGGAATGGCCGCCTGGTGGTTATCCTGTCGAATATGATGGTCGGCCTGAACCAGGTCAAGCAAGCGCGAGGCGTCATCGCTCAGGAGCCCTTCCCCTTCATCTGCCCGCGCCTGCTCAAGCATTTGCAGCGCATTGGCATATTGCCCCATCTCATGGTAACATTTGGCCATCCAGATCTTGGATTCGTATTTGATATCGCCGTCGTATTGGCCCACAATGTATTCAAAGGTCAGGTTGGCAAGGGTGAAGTCTCTTTTGAAAAAATGGGAACGTGCGATCAGGAAAAAGCTTTTGTCAATCCAGGGGTTGTGCTCCACCCCCCTGATATTCATGGAATGTCTCCTGATCACGATGCTGGCCTTCTGGTACGCCACTTCCATATTGTTGGCGATGGATGCAGCCTGCTGCTCCGTTCCATAACGAAAAACCTGCAATACCTGGTCATAATTGTCGTTATGCATCTCTGAGAGGCGCTTCAGCCCCTCCCTGTAACTCTCACGGGCATTGAAATATCCGTTGTACTTGGCATTGATTGAATGATACAGGCGGTTGGGCAGGGTGTTCTTCTGGGTCGAACAACCCCATCCGACGAAAAGAAGAAGACCGGCCACAAACAGATGGGCCACCCGGGGAAAACGTATGGACTTTTTCAAAATGGCTGACCTTATATGAACATTAATAATAACTGGCTTTTTGCAAATTTATTTTATTTTTTTTTCTGATGTTCATTTGATATATGTGTTGGGGCAGTGTCTGAAAAAAAACCTGGTCCGGGGGAAAGAATTGCATCTCTTATGTCCTGGTCCTGATTGCCGGTTGACAATTTTTGATTACTTTTACGGGTTTTACTGAAGCAGGGGTTCCGATAAGCTGATGGCCAGAAAGAACAAAAAAAATCGCGGTTTCTTCCAGAAGCTCCATGCCAAATACCGGCTGGTGCTGATGAAAGATGACACCCTGGAAAAAAAGATTTCCTTCAGGTTGACCAGGTTCAATGTCTTCTTGTTTTTCGGGACCATGGGGATTTTTCTGGTTGTTGCCACCATTTACCTCATCGCATTTACGCCCCTTCGCGAATACATCCCCGGTTATGCTGACTTTAACACCCGACAGGTTCTGAGGGAATTATCGCTCAGAGCGGACTCACTGGAACGTGATTTAAGGCAGAAAGACCTGTATATCCACAACATTCGAAACATTGTTGAGGGCAGGGAACTGGATGAGGTCATGCCCATCAATCTCCTGAACCAGGAAGCCGGCGAAATGGATGAACTGCCCAGGTCACGGGAAGATTCCATTTTAAGGGCAGAATTTGAAGGGCAAGGCTCGTCGGCCATCTGGGTCAACCCAGAAGTGAGCCCGAACCAGGACATCAACCAGTTTATTTTCTTCCCTCCCGTTCAAGGCATTGTGACCAACCATTTTGACCCCGCGAACCTTCACTTTGGTGTGGATGTGGTCGCCGATCAGAATGAGGCCGTAAAGGCCACGCTGGACGGCACGGTCGTTTTTTCCTCATGGACACTGGAAACCGGATTTACCTTAAGCATTCAACACAGCAACAACCTGCTTTCGGTTTATAAACACAACAGCATCCTGCTCAAACAGGAAGGCAATATCGTTAAAGCCGGGGAAGTCATTGCCATTATCGGCGATTCCGGCATGTATTCGACCGGAACCCACCTGCATTTTGAACTGTGGTTTAATGGCAACCCCGTCAACCCGATCGATTATATTATTTTCTGATGGAGGCTCCCCATAAAAAAAATCTCGCCATCCTGGGCTCGACAGGTTCCATTGGCAGACAGGCGCTGGAGGTGGTTCGAAGCTTGCCCGGTCACTTTGATATAGAAATTCTCACGGCCCAAAACAATGCCTCCCTGCTGATTGAACAAGCCATTGAGTTTGTACCCAATGCCGTCGTAATCGGCAACGAAACCCTCTACCCCCAGGTAAAGAAAGCCCTGAAAAACCATCCCATCAAGGTTTTTGCCGGTAAAAAAGCCATTGGGGAGGTGCTGGCATTTGACCCCATCGACATGGTCCTGACGGCCATGGTGGGCATCGCCGGACTTGAACCAACCATCAGTGCCATTGAGAACGGAAAAACCATTGCATTGGCAAACAAGGAAACACTCGTCGTCGGAGGCCGCATCATTACCGGGCTCGCAAAGAAGCACCATGCGAATATCATTCCGGTCGACTCTGAACATTCTGCCATCTACCAGTGTTTGGTGGGTGAACTCTTCAACCCGATTGAAATGATCTACCTGACGGCAAGTGGCGGACCATTTAGGGGAATGAAGCGTTCAGCCCTCGCAGGTGTTAAAAAGGAGCAAGCACTGAACCACCCGAACTGGGATATGGGATGCAAAGTAACCATCGACTCAGCCACCATGATGAACAAAGGCCTGGAAGTCATAGAAGCCAAATGGCTGTTTGACTTGAAACCGGAACAAATAAAGGTGATTGTTCATCCGCAATCCATCATCCACTCCATTGTTCAATTCGAAGATGGATCCATGAAAGCACAAATGGGACTCCCCGACATGAAACTTCCCATTCAATACGCACTCACCTGTCCGATGAGAAGAAAATCGAAAATGGACCGCTTTAACTTTGCCGATTACCCACGGCTGGGTTTTGAAGCAGCTGACAATGACAATTTCCCCTGTCTCGATCTGGCCTACCGGGCCCTCGAAACAGGCGGAAACCTGCCATGTGTGCTTAACGCAGCCAATGAAGCGGCTGTGGCTGCATTTCTGAAAGACAGCATTGGGTTTTTAGACATACCGGAAGTCATTGCCCACTGCCTGGATGCCATTCCATTTACGCAGGATCCCGATGTCAGTGCCCTGCTGGAAACCGATCAACATACAAGGGAGGTGGCCGGATCGGTCATTTCCAGAATCAGCCCGAGACAAACCCAATAAACCCTAATGAATCTACCTGAATGGAAATCTTAATAAAAGCACTGCAATTTTTTCTCAGCCTGTCTGTCCTGATTATTATCCATGAAGTCGGACATATGATCCCCGCCCGGCTTTTCAAAACGCGGGTGGAGAAATTCTATCTTTTCTTCAATCCCTGGTTCAGCCTGTTTAAGTTCAGACGGGGTGAAACGGAATACGGAATGGGCTGGCTGCCGCTGGGCGGATACGTCAAAATATCCGGCATGATAGACGAATCGATGGACAAGGAACAGATGAAAAAGCCGCCCCAGCCTCATGAGTTCAGGGCCAAGCCCGCATGGCAGCGTCTCATCATCATGCTGGGCGGGGTCACCGCCAACATCATCCTGGCCGCCCTGATTTATATTGTGATGTTGTTCATCGCCGGCGAACAATACCTGCCTGCGAAGAACCTGAAGTATGGGATCGTGGCCGATTCCCTTGCCACGGAAATCGGAATGCAGACAGGGGATAAAATCCTGATGCTGGATGAGGAACCGGTGGAGGATTTTATGGACATACCAAGGGAGTTTGTGCTGGGAGATGTTCATACAGTAACGGTTGAACGCAACGGTGACCTTGTCCGGCTCGATGTTCCGTCCGGCTTTTTCGGGCGTCTGATATCCAACAGGATGGGTGGCTTTTTTTCCGTCAGATACCCCTATGTGGTGGAAGACTTCCTGCCCGACTCACCCGCAAGGGAAGCCGGTGTGCAGGTGGGTGACCACATCAGGGGCATTGGTGGTCATGATACGTGGTCGTTCGACGAGTTTGCACAGGTCATCGGGCAGTTTGCCGGCAAAGAGACCACCCTTACCGTGGAACGGGACGGGGAAATCATGGAACTTGAAATTGCCGTCTCCCAGGAGGGAAGGATCGGGGCGTATGCAGAACATGTGTCGAATTTTCTGGATTTTGAGACCAGGAACTACACCCTTCTGGAATCCGTTCCCGCAGGCATTACCAAGGCCTATACGACCACCACCGGCTACTTCAGGGAGCTTCGCCTGCTCTTCCGCCCGGAAGTGAAGGTGAGTGAGAACCTGGGAGGCTTCATTACCATCGGCAGCATATTTTCCCCGACCTGGGATTGGATCCATTTCTGGA
>JAWLHS010000053.1:0-11815 GCA_041690235.1 Bacteroidales bacterium | reverse complement strand
CCTGAACCCACCCTTGTACTGATCACCGGACCAACAGCCGTTGGAAAGAGCATCCTGGGCGCCGAGGTGGCCCGCAGGCTGGGCACCGGGGTTGTTTCTGCCGATGCCCGTCAGTTTTACAGGGAACTGAAGATTGGAACCGCTCCGCCCGACCCTGAAACACTGGCCAGGGCTCCCCACCATTTCATCGGACACCTGTCCATTTTTGATTACTACAATGTTTCCTTGTTTGAGCGACAGGCCCTGGAAGTGCTCGAAAAGCTGTTTGAAACTTCAGGTTATGGCGTTGCTGCCGGAGGTTCCGGGCTCTACCTGGATACCCTCTGCCGGGGCATTGGAGATCTGCCCGATGCAGATCCCGGTATCAGGGCCTATGTGCAGGATGTTTTTCGTTCCGGCGGACTCGAAGCCTTGCGGAAATGGGTGAAGGGCATTGACCCCGTTTATTATGACGAGGTCGACCTGGCCAATCCCAACCGACTGATGCGGGGCATTGAGGTGTTTCTATCGACTGGCATTCCTTTCTCGGAACTTCGCAACAACCAACCGGCCAGGAGGAATTTCAGAATAAAACGCATCGTTTTGAACCGGGAACGTTCCGATCTGTTTGCACGCATCAACCAGCGGGTGGACCGCATGCTGGAAGACGGGCTGGTGGAGGAGGCGGTGGCTTTCTTCCCTTACAGGCATCTGAACGCGCTGAACACAGTAGGCTATAAAGAGTTGTTTGCCTGGCTGGCCAATCGCTCTTCGCTGCGGGAAGCGGTGGAAAAGATCAAAACGAATTCCCGGCGGTATGCCAAAAGGCAGCTTACCTGGTTTAAGCGTTATCCTGAGGCGGGTTGGTTTCATCCCGATGATCTGGAAGGAATCATGTCGTTTATCAGGAATGATAGGCTGTAAGCCCTTCAAGGGGCGAGACCTGGAATTTGGTTCGGTGGATTCCGTACTTTCCGGCCACCCCGGATACCACTTCCCGGAAATGATAGCCGACAGAACCGATACACCCCAGGGGGAAGTCCCTGTAATCCGGCAATCGGCAGACCTGTTCCCGGAAAAAATCCCCGAAGGAATTCTCCAGCAACTGCGTGATGTAAGGATGGCCCATCCGACGATAAATAAAAGGAGAAAAGGAGGCCAGAAAGCGGTTAGGGTGTTCCCGGCGGTAGATCCTTTCCAGCAGGTCGGCACGCTCCAGCCCGAATTCTTCCTGCAACCCCCGTTGAATCTCTGCCGGCAGGGTATGCTTCAGGAAGTCGCGGATCAATGTTTTCCCCAGGTGGGCCCCGCTCCCCTCATCGCCGAGCAAATAACCCAGCGAAGCGATTTCATGGACAATCCCCGAGCCGTCGTAGAGGCATGCATTGGATCCGGTGCCCAACACGCAGGCCAGTCCATTCTGGGACCCGAATAAGGCCCGGGCGGCCCCGAGAATGTCCCGTTCCACATACAGGACGGGCTGGCCGGGGAAAATTGGACGCAATGCCTGTTCGACCCTCCTTTGGTTGGCCGGGTCGGCACAACCGGCCCCGTAAAAAAATAACTTGTGGATTCCGGCGGACCTGAGGGAGTTCGGAACTTCCCTGGCAAGCAGGTCCGCCAGGTCGTTGCCATGAAAAAAGTAGGGGTTCAGTCCGACGGTCTGCACCTTCTCCACGGCCCGGCCTTTGTCCAGTAACCACCACTCGGTCCTTGAACTGCCGCTGTCGGCGATCAGGATCATGCCTTGGTCTCCTTTTGTTGTGGGGTGTCTTTTGGTGATTGTGGGGTTTCTTTTGGTTGTGGGGTTTCTTTTTTTTGCGGGGAGATAAACTCCTTGGCAAGCATTTCTTTCAGCTGCACCGGTTTGATGTTTCTCAGCAGTTTGCCTTCCACGCACCAGCTGATTCTTCCGGTTTGTTCACTCACCACCAATGCGATGGCATCCGATTGTTCGGTGATTCCCACGGCGGCTCGATGCCTCAGTCCCAGTGTCTGCGGGAAATTGGGGCTTTCCGAAACCGGCAAGACGCAACGTGCGGCCCGGATCCGGTTGTTGGTGATGATGACCGCTCCATCGTGAAGGGGGTTGTTCTTGTAAAATATGGATTCCAGGGCAGGCGATGAAATGCGTGATTCCAGCGCCTCTCCTGTTTCGACAAAGGATTCCAGTTCATTGACTGTGGTGATGACCACCAGGGCCCCTGTCCGGGTTTCGGAAAACCGTTCAAACGCATTGACAATGGCTGAGATATCCAGTTTTTCCCTTTCATCGAAGCTCCAAAATTTCCTGATGAGGCTTCTGGACCGCTTGTTCAGGAAACTTCTTGTCCCCAGCACCAACAGAAATTTCCGGATTTCGGGCTGGAAGACAATGATCAGGGCCAGCACGCCCACACTGATGAACTGGCCCAGAATGGCGGTTAGCAACTCCATTTCGAACAGCCTGACCAGCCACCACAGCAGGTAAAGGGACAGGATTCCCAAAAAGATGTGGATCGCTCCGGTGCCCCGGATCAGGGTATATAGCTGGTAGAGCAAAAAGGCCACCATCAGGATGTCTATGACATCCGGCAGGCGTATTTGAATGAATGCGGGAATCAGCTCAATGCCCATACTATTGTTGCTTTGGGGAAAATGAATCCTGTTGATTGGCGGTTTTGTATGCTTCAATGATTTTCACGGCTTCCACGGCTTCCTTTACATCGTGAACCCTCAGGATATCTGCTCCCTTCAGCAAGGCGAGGGCATTCACAATACTGGTTCCGTTTAAGGCCTCCCTGGCCGGTATCCCCAATACCTTGTTCACGATCGATTTTCTCGAGAGTCCGGCAAGAATCGGACGCTCAAACATAGCAAGAAAATCCAAACCGTGCAAAAGCCGGTAGTTGTGTTCGAGGGTTTTCCCAAACCCAAAACCAGGATCAATGATGATGTCGTGGACGCCCATTGCTTCCAGCATGGCAATTTTTGTATAAAAGAAGGCCGCGATGTCTTTGAGCAGGTTGGTATAAGCGGGTTGTTGCTGCATGGTTTGAGGGGTTCCCTGCATATGCATCAATATGTAGGGGACCCGGAGCCTGGCGATGGTTTCGAACATCCCGGGATCAATCCGGCCGGCCGATACGTCATTGATCATGTGTGCCCCTTCGTTAACGGCCATCTCCGCTGTTTGAGCATAATAGGTATCCAGGGAAATGATGGCTTCGGGAAAGGCCTTAACGATGGCTTTCAGTATGGGTTCCAGCCGCTCCCGCTCTTCTGTTTGCGGCAGCAATGGGGCCCCCGGACGGGTGGAGGCTGCCCCCAGATCGAGAATGTCAGCCCCATCGGCCAGTAGTTTTTCTCCCTGCTTAAGGGCCTGGTCCGCAGACAGGTACTTCCCTCCGTCGTAAAAAGAGTCAGGGGTCAGGTTCAGGATGCCCATGATCCGGGGAGTGGACAGTTGCACCAATTTACCCCGGCAATTTAGGGACTTTTTTGGGCAAAAAAATGTATCTTTCGCCATTGTTACGATTCGATGATTTAACTTACTTTTGCCGACCTATGGGCTCCAAATCAAAAACCGACCAGCAATTCGACCAAATTAAACAGCTCTGCCTGGATGTATTCATGAAAAAAATGCAGGATTATGGCAGTGCCTGGAGAATCCTGAGGCCGTCCTCCCTGACGGATCAGATATTTATCAAGGCCCAGCGTATCCGGTCGTTGCAGGACAAAGGTACACAAAAAATACTTGAAGGAATCAGCCCGGAGTTTATCGGCATTGTGAACTATTCCATCATGGGTCTGGTGCAGCTGGAAATGGGTCCCAGCGACCATGCCGACATGGGCCCCGAAGAGGCATGCAGCGTTTATGAAGGTTTTTTTGAAAAGGCAAGGGCACTGATGCATGATAAGAATCATGATTATTCGGAGGCCTGGCGTGAAATGCGCGTTTCCTCCCTGGCCGACATCATCCTTATGAAAATTCTTCGCATCAAGCAAATTGAAGACAACAAGGGAAAGACTTCCGTGTCGGAGGGGATCGACGCAAACCATTACGATATGATTAATTATGCGGTTTTCGCCCTGATTAAACTGGAACTTGAGGGCAGAACCGACTAAGTGGTAAAAACCGGATGAAATTGTGGTAAGGTTTATCGGCCGGCGTTTGTGGTACGGGTTTTTGGTCTTTTTGGGCGTGGTGACAGTGGTGTTTTTCCTGTTTAACGTGCTGCCAGGGGATCCGGCACGAATGATGTTGGGTCAGCGCGCAGACATCTCATCGGTAGAGGCCATCCAGAAGGAACTCGGGCTGGACAGGCCCCTGGCCATCCAATACCTGAATTACCTGAACGACTTGTCATTTCTTTCCATTCACCACCGGTCGGATCCCGAAAGCCTGTTTTTTCTTGACAGGGAAACCTACCGCGCCCTTCCTCTATTGTCGGTCGGATCATTGAGCCTGGTGGGGAAAGTCCCCTATTTGAGACGCTCTTACCAGAGCAACCGGCCGGTAACGGAAGTGCTGGCAGAGGCCTTTCCCAACACCCTCTTGCTGGCAAGCGTCTCCATCCTTTTCGCCCTGATTGTTGGCGTGGGCCTCGGGGTCCTGGTTGCCCTGAAGGATACCCCCGTTCTGACCAGGGCAACCCTGGTTTTTTCCGTAACGGGAATGGCATTGCCCTCTTTCTTTGCAGCGATTGTTTTTGCCTGGCTGTTCGCCTTCGTACTGGGAGACCTGACCGGTTTGAATATGACCGGCAGTCTGTATGTTGTCGATGATTTCGGGAGGGGAGAGTACATTGCCTGGAAAAACCTGGTGCTTCCGGCCCTGACCCTTGGGATCCGGCCCCTGGCTATTGTTACCGAGCTGACCCGAAGCTCATTGAAACAGGTCATGGCACAGGATTTTATCCGGACGGCCAGGGCCAAGGGCCTTTCCATGTACAGGGTGGTGACCCGCCATGCCTTGAAAAATGCAATGAATCCGGTGGTTACGGCTGTTTCGGGCTGGTTTGCCTCCCTGCTGGCCGGTGCCGTTTTTGTAGAATTTGTGTTTGACTGGAAGGGCCTGGGCGTAGTGATTGTCCAGGCCCTGGAATATTATGACTTTCCCGTGCTCATGGGCGCGGTATTGCTGATATCGGCCATGCTGGTCCTTTTAAATATTGCGGTGGATATAGTCTATGGCGCACTGGACCCGAGGGTCCGGCTGACGTAAGCAAATCCACCTGAAAAGACGAAATAAAAACCTTAATAACCCATTGTTTATGAGAAAAAAGATTGTTGCCGGAAACTGGAAGATGAACCTTGACCTGGAGCAGGCCGGGGATCTGACCAATGAGGTTTGCCGCTTGATAAAGGAAAATGAAACCACCACCGGGGGGATGGCCCCGGAGGTGATTTTCTTTCCCCCATTTGTTTTTTTGCCCATGGTTGAAGCCCGCTGCAGGGAATTACCGGGCGTATATTCCGGAGCCCAGAACTGCCATCACATGGAAAAAGGAGCGTTCACCGGAGAGGTGTCCGCTGCCATGATCCGTTCCCTGGGGGTCACCCACACCCTTGTGGGCCATTCTGAACGCCGGGCCTATTTCGGGGAGGATGAGCCGCTCCTTGCGCAAAAAGTGAAGCTTGCCCTGGAGAACGACCTTACCCCGGTATTTTGCTGCGGGGAGGTGCTGAAGGAAAGGGAGGCCGGAAGGCATTTTGAGGTGATCGCCTCCCAGCTGGTCGACGGACTTTTCTGGCTGGATAAAACCGGCATTGGCCGGGTTGTCATTGCCTATGAACCGGTGTGGGCCATAGGTACCGGGGTAACGGCTTCTCCTGAACAGGCCCAGGAGGTTCACGCCCATATCAGGAAACTCCTGGCCGAAACCTATGGGCAGGAGGTGGCCGGGGCCATGACCATCCTGTATGGAGGGAGCTGTAACGCCCGGAACGCAAAAGAGCTGTTTTCAAAACCCGATGTGGATGGCGGACTGATCGGGGGGGCATCCCTGAAGCCGGCCGATTTTTTCCAAATCATTCAATCATTCTAACCAATGGTGCTATGGACTATGTGGAAGTGAACATCAAACTCAACCCGCTTGATCCCTGGAGGGACATATTGATTGCCCAACTGGCAGATATAGGGTTTGAAAGCTTTGAGGAAACACTGGAAGGTTTTAATGCCTACATCCCGGAGTCGGAGTACAGGGAAGATTTGCTGGGTGGGGCCATTTCTTTGCCGGATGCGGAACCTGGACTGGAGATGTCGCACCATGTGCAGGTGATAGGCGACAAAAACTGGAACGAGGTATGGGAGAGCAATTTTGAACCCGTCTGGGTTGCCGGAAAAGTGTATATTCGTGCCCCCTTCCATAAACCACGCCCCGATGCTTTGTTTGAGGTGGTGATCGAACCCAAGATGTCTTTCGGAACGGGCCACCACGAAACCACCGCCCTGATGGTTGAATGGTTGCTCGAAACCAAACTCAAAGGCAAAGCGGTGCTTGACATGGGCTGCGGAACTGGAATACTGGCCATCCTTGCTGCAAAAAAGGGGGCCAATCCGGTGTCGGCGATTGACAGCCATATTTCTGCCTATGAAAACACATTGGAAAATGCCGAGCGCAATGGCATGGCATTCATCGATGTTCAACACGGGGATTCCAGCTTGTTTTGGGACGATACCTTTGATGTGATCCTGGCCAATATCACAAAGAATGTATTGCTGGAAGACATGGAAAAATACACCTCCGTGCTGAATCCCCGGGGGACATTGATTCTGAGCGGTTTCCTGGAGATGGACAAGGGAGACATCGTGGCGAATGCCGCCGGACTTGGCCTGAAGTTTGCCGGAGAGAAGCGGGAGAATGACTGGATCGCTGTCAAACTGGAGAAGGAGTAAGCCGGGTATGGAATTTTCAATATGGATCGTTTGTTGTCTGGCCGGGGCTTATTTGTTGGGTTCCATCCCTGCGGCCGTTTGGGCCGGGAGGTGGTTTTTCGGTGTTGATGTAAGGGAGCACGGAAGTGGCAATGCGGGAGCCACCAATGTATACAGGGTACTTGGCGCCAGAACGGCGATTGCCGTGCTGCTGATCGACGCCGCCAAGGGGGCCGCCGCGGTTGGCATTGGAAGGTTCGCCGCCCAGGGATTTTCTTCCGAAGAATGGTTTGTTGTTTTCTTATTCCTGCTTGGGATATTGGCCCTGCTTGGCCATGTGTTTCCGCTCTTTGCCGGATTCAGGGGCGGAAAGGGAATTGCCACCCTGGCGGGGATTGGCATCGTATTGTTCCCGGGAGCCATTGTTATCTGCCTGGGGGTTTTCCTTCTTGTTTTTCTTTTTACCCGGTACGTATCCCTGGGGTCCATGCTGGCTGCACTGGCCTTTCCGGTGGTGGTCATCTGGGTGGGTTCCGATCCCCTGTGGCCTGAGGTGGTGTTTTCCATCCTTGTGGCCATCTTTGTTCCCCTGACCCATCTGAAAAACTTGAAGCGTCTGCTCAGGGGGCAGGAAAATAAGATCGCCTTCCGGAAGGACGCTGCAGGACGAGCCCCAAAGCCATAGACGGAACGGTGTTTGAACGGTCGTCGGACAGGCCAAAGTTCTTCGGTGTTTGAATGGTCGTCGGACGGGTTCGAATTCTCCGCCGGATACTTGTTTGAAAGTGCGGTATGCAAGTAGTTTTTTAATACCTTTGTTTGGAAAATCCCAATCATCATGACCTGGTTGATCATTGTAAGCCTGATTGTGGTGGGAATCGTCTTCCTGCTGCTGGAAATTCTTGTGGTTCCGGGAGCCACCGTGGTTGGCCTTGGTGGCATTGCCATGTTAATCGGAGGAGTGGTTGTTGCCTTTAACCAATACGGTGTGACCACCGGGGTGATGACATTGGTCGGCTCCCTGGCCCTGAGTCTGGTGGCCATCGGGTTTGCGCTGAAATCGAATACCTGGAAAAAGGCCATGCTTGGTTCGGAACTGGACGGGAAGGTGAATATTTTTGAAGACGGGAAGGTGAAGCCCGGGGACGAAGGGGTGACCATTACACGCCTGAACCCGATGGGGAAAGCCCTGATCGCCGAAGATTATTATGAGGTCACCTCCAAGGACAATCTCATTGGTGAAAACACCCCTGTCGTGGTGGTAAAAGTCGACGGAAATAAAATAATTGTCAAACCTAAATCATAAGAGAAGATGGATCAAAATATTGGAATTATCATTGCCATTGCCCTGGTAAGTATTGTGGGCTTATGGGTTATTTTTTACTTTATTCCCGTCGGATTGTGGTTCTCGGCATTGGTATCCGGTGTGCGAATCAGCCTTCTGCAACTGGTCCTGATGCGCTGGAGGAAGATTCCCCCGGCAGTCATTGTGAACAACCTGATTTCCGCCACAAAAGCGGGGCTTCGGCTGAACCGGAACGACCTGGAGGCCCACTACCTGGCGGGTGGACGGGTGAAGGCGGTGGTCAACGCACTGATCAGCGCCGACAAGGCCAATATTCCGCTCGATTTTAAGACCGCCACAGCCATTGACCTGGCGGGTCGCGATGTGCTGGAGGCCGTGCAGATGTCGGTAAAACCCAAGGTGATCAACACCCCTCCGGTGGCCGCCGTGGCCAAGGACGGTATCCAGCTGATTGCCAAGGCCCGGGTAACCCTCAGGGCCAACATCAAGCAATTGGTCGGCGGGGCCGGCGAGGAAACCATTCTTGCCCGTGTGGGTGAAGGGATTGTCACCTCCATTGGCTCGGCCAACAACCACAAACAAGTGCTGGAGAATCCGGACAGTATTTCCAAGGTGGTGCTTTCCAAGGGCCTTGACTCAGGAACCGCCTACGAAATCCTCTCCATCGACATCGCCGATATCGATGTGGGGAAAAACATTGGGGCCATGCTTCAAATCGACCAGGCCAATGCCGATAAAAACATCGCCCAGGCCAAGGCCGAGGAGCGCCGTGCCATGGCCGTCGCTGCCGAACAGGAGATGAAGGCCAAAGCCCAGGAGGCCCGGGCCAAGGTAATCGAGGCGGAAGCCGAGATTCCCAAGGCCATTTCGGAGTCTTTCAGGAGCGGGAACCTGGGTATCATGGATTACTACCGAATGGAAAACATCAAAGCCGATACCGGCATGCGTGACAGCATCGGAAAACCCGGCTCGTCTTCCACCAAGGGGAAATCCGGTGATTCCCAGTCCAAATAATCAGGACTTTATCGGGTAAATGATGGGTGCATTGAGTGCCCGGAAAAAAGCGAGGGGTTCGGGTTTCCATACCCGGATCCTTCGCTTTAATCATTTCAATGAGGCTGCTGACGCTTTGCAGGGATTTTGTCAATTTCCCATTATCTTTGTTCAATGAGGCCAAACTTTGTTTTCGGGATGGACTTTTTGGGATTCAATCCGATCCATGATTATCCGTCCTGGTTCTTCCTGCTTTGTCTGGCAACCGGGCTGGTTTATGCGGGCCTGTTGTATTACCGCAATCATCGCGAGGGTTTCTCAAAGATGTCCCTATGGTTTTTTGCGGCCTTGCGTTTCCTTTCAGTGTCCCTCTTGTCATTCCTCTTGCTCGCTCCCCTGATTGAGCGTTTATCGAGACATGTGGAAGAACCCATCCTGATTTTTGTACAGGACAACAGCCAGTCGGTGGTCCTTCACCCGGATGGTTTCGATGCAGCCAGCTACCTGCAAGGCAAGGATCGCTTTCTTGAAGCCCTGGAGACAGAATTCCAGGTCATGGAATATACCTTCGGAGAGTCATTCAATCCGGCCGATTCCATTTCCTTTGATGAAAAGCTGACGGATATCTCTGCGGTTTTTTCCGGCATTGAATCCGGCTATAGCAACCGGAACATCGGGGCGGTGGTTCTGGCCAGTGACGGAATGGTTAACCGCGGGGTGAATCCCCTCTTTTCGGGTGGCGGACTGACTTATCCGGTTTATACAATGGCTTTGGGCGATACCCTGCCCAGGCGTGACCTGCTTGTTGGACGGATCAACCACAACCGGATGACTTACCTGGGCAATGACTTCCCTGTTGAGGTTCTTGTCGAGGCCCGGCAGTCCGACAAGCTGTCCAGTCAGCTGACCATCTCCCGGGATGGTGAAACCGTTTTCTCCAGGGATCTGCAATTTGCGGATGACCTGCACCAGGAAACCATTCTGGCGGAACTCAGTGCCGACCGACCGGGAATGCAGCGTTACCGGGTTAATCTGGCGCCCGTCGCTGGGGAGGTCAGCCTGGTGAACAACAGCCGGGATTTCTATATCGAAGTGATTGACGGCCGGCAGCAGGTCCTTATTCTTGCCCATGCGCCCCATCCCGATGTGGGTGCCCTCAAATTGTCGCTGGAGGAAAGCGAGAATTACGAGGTAACCGCCATGATGTATTCCGAATTTGAAGGCGGACTGCAGGCCTATAACCTGCTGGTTCTTCACCAGCTTCCGGGGCAGAACCACCGGATGGACGATTTTTTCGAGCGGGTGGCGGCCGCTGAACTTCCCGTTCTTTTTATTCTTGGTCAACAGTCTGATTTCAGGGCGTTTAATGCCTTGGGGAAGGGTGTAAGCATCCAGACCCGCTCCGATGACTTTACAGAAACGCTTCCCTCGCTCAATCCCTCATTTTCCCTGTTTGGCGTTCCCGAAACAACCAGCGGGCTGTTGCCGGACCTTCCGCCGCTTTTTTCTCCCTTTGCCAATTACGAACTGGCTGGTGGTGCCAGGGTGTTGCTTTTTCAGAAGATCGGGCAGGTGGTCAGCGATCAGCCCCTGGCCTTTTTCTCAGGGTCCGCCGGACCAAAAGCAGGGGTCATTACGGGGGAAGGCCTTTGGAGGTGGCGCTTGGCCACCTATTCCAGAACGGGCAGTCATGCCGCTTTCGATGAATTGATCTACCGTATGGTTCAGTACCTGTCGGTCAGGGAGGACAGAAGCAGGTTCCGCGTTCGGGCGGAAGAGTTCCTGTTTGAAAACGAAGAGGTCGTGGTGGAGGCAGAACTTTACAATCCCAGTTTTGAACTGGTCAATGAACCGGAGGTCAGCCTGGTGATCGTTAACGGGGATGGAGTCAGTTTCCCCTATCAGATGGGCCGTACATCAAAAGCCTACCTGCTTTCTGCCGGAAGATTTCCTCCGGGGGATTACAACTACAGGGCGAGCACATCTTTCGGCGGGGAAACTTTCACGGCCGAAGGGAAATTTACCGTTTCCCCCCTCAACCTTGAAGGAGTGCAGACCATTGCGGATCACAACCTGTTGTACCAGCTGGCCGTGCAAACCGGAGGCGAAATGTTCTATCCGGGTCAATGGGAGCAGCTCCGTGAGCACCTGCTCAATCGGGATGATATGAACCCGGTGCTGTATACCCGGAAGACCTTCGAGGAGATGATCAACATCAAAGGAATCTTCTTTGTGCTTTTGATTCTGCTGGCGGCAGAATGGTTTATGAGGAAGCGGGGGGGGAGTTATTGACCGCAGCCTTCGCCTCCACTTGTGGATAGGGGAAAAAACTGAATGTTACGATGGAAAAAACCCTCTTCTTTGTGATTGTTGTCATCCTGGTGTTCGACTTTTTGTTCGACAGGGTGATGGACTTTTTAAACGCTTCCAGGCGCAGCCCGGTGTTGCCGGACGAGCTCAAGGGGATTTATGATGAAGAAAAATACCGGAAATCACAGGCGTATTCCCGTGTCAATATGAGGTTGGGAATGATTACCTCAAGCCTTTCCTTTGCCCTGATCATGGTGCTGTTGTTTTCAGGCGGATTCGGCTGGCTGGATGCCTGGATCCGTCAATACACGACCCATCCGGTGCTGATGGCGCTGGTTTTCTTCGGGGTCCTCGGACTGGCCTCCGAT
>JAWLHS010000052.1:0-11982 GCA_041690235.1 Bacteroidales bacterium | reverse complement strand
GGGGAACGGCATCAACTTCCTGGAAACCTACCGGTATCTCAAGGAGGCCGATCCCACCCGTCCGGTGCAGTATGAGCAGGCGCATGGAGGGGAAAATACGGATATCATGAGTCCCATGTATATGCGGATCGAAGGACTGATCGACTATGCAGAAGGTAATCCGGTGAAGCCCTTGATTCTTTGTGAATACGCCCATGCCATGGGCAACAGCCTGGGCAATTTCCGGGATTACTGGGATGTCATTGAGCGCTATAAAGCCTTGCAGGGCGGATTTATATGGGACTGGGTGGACCAGGGTTTGGCGAAAACTGATGATTCAGGCCGAAGCTACTGGGCTTATGGGGGGGATTTTGGTCCGGATACAGTCCGCTCTTCCGGTAATTTCTGTATCAACGGCATTGTGTTCCCCGACCGCGGGGTGAAACCTGCATTGCTGGAAGTAAAAAAGGTTTATCAGTCTATTGATTTTGAAGCCGTGGACCTGGAAAACGGATTGCTGTCCATTGAAAATAATTACGCATTCAGGTCATTGTCGGATTTTGATTTCTCTTATGAAATAAGGGCCGGGGGGGAGACAATACTTGACGGAGCAATCACGGGTGTTGATTCAAAACCCGGGACGTTTTCCCCTCACCGGATAAACACTGCGTTTAAGCCCCTGGCCGGGGTGGAGTACTTCCTGAATTTTTATGCACATACGAAAGCCGACGACGGCTTGGTGTGCGCCGGGACCCTGCTTGCTTCCGAACAGTTTGCCTGGCCGGTTCATATCCCTGAAGAATCTGCGGAAACGGCTGCAGCCGGCCTGCTTGAAGTAAGCCGCGAGGAAGAGCGGGTCATTGTATCTGCCGGGGATGTCCGGATTGTGTTCGACACCATGGCCGGATTGCTGGCATCAATGGAGGTCGGCGGACAGGATATGTTGCTTCAAGGCCCTGAACCTGATTTCTGGAGGCCTCCGACCGACAATGATTTTGGAAACAATATGCACTTTTGGGCGGCGGTCTGGAGAGAGGCCGGCAACAGGATGGTTGTTCGGGATGTGAAAGTGGAAGAAAGCCCTGAACAGGTAAATATTAAATTCTGGTATGAGATAATGGGCCTTGAAAGCAGCGGGCCAATCGCTACTTATCGCACTGAATACGCAGTGAATTCCCATGGGGAGATAATAATCCGGAACCACTATAATGCCATTGAATCAGAATTGCCGCGCATACCCCGCTTTGGCATGAGCATGCAGATGCCCCGCAGGTTTGACCGGATGGCCTGGCTGGGAAGGGGCCCGCACGAGTCCTACTGGGACCGCAAGGAAAGCGCTTTTGTGGACCTGTATTCCGCTGATGTGTCCGAACAGTATACTCCTTATATCCGCCCCCAGGAGAACGGGAATAAAACCGATGTGCGTTGGATGTCAATGACTGATCAGGATGGAGTCGGACTGAAGTTTCGTGGGCTTCAACTGCTTGAGGCATCGGCCCATCACCAGGTAATGGAAGATTTTGAGTCGCCCGGAAGGACGGACGGATGGCACAGGGAAGGGGAAACAACGATTAGCCGTCACACGATAGATGTACCCGAAAGGGATCTTACCCGGGTTCGTATCGATTACCATCAGATGGGTGTTGGAGGCGACAACAGCTGGGGGGCGCATACGCATGCCAAATACTCCCTTGGGGAAGATTCCTATACATATGGGTTTGTGATCATTCCCCTGAGGGGAGAATAAGCCTGCTGGCCGGCAGGCGTGCAAAAGGTTTATTTTACGGGAAACGTTTGTTCAGCGCGTGCTCCCGGTATGTGAATATCTCCCGGAGCTTTCTTTTAATGATCATGTGGTTGGCCAGCTTTCCAAGGATCCCGAAAGGGGGCCTGTAAGTCACGATATCCCGCATGAGGACACCTCCGTCTGCAGGTTCAAGGTGGTGCTCATGGTGCCAAAGGGAGTAGGGCCCCACCCTTTGCTCATCCACGAAGTATTTCATCTCCTGCACGTGGGTGATTTCGGTCACCCATGTGGTCTTGATCCCAAGCAGGGGTTTTACGGTATAGGAGATCATCATGCCGGGATACACCTTCTCCGGCAGGTCCTTGTTGAGGATCTCAAATCCCATTGATTCCGGGGTGATGTGTTTCAGGTTGGACGGATTGGAGACGAAGGCCCAGGCCGCTTCCAGGCTGGCTGGTAGAAATTGGCTGGTATGCAACTGATAAACGGACATGGGTCATATCTTTACAGAGGACATGCCTCCATCCACATGCATCACCTGACCGGTGATCCAGGTGGATTGATCCGACAATAAAAAGGCGGCCATGCTGGCGATATCCATGGGGTCGCCAATTCGTTTCATCGGGTGGCGTTGTTCGTTGGCGTCTTTTTTCAGCGCACTGTTCAACAGGAAGGCGGCCAGGGGGGTATCGGTGATGGAAGGAGCGATGCAATTGACCCGGATCCTGGGTGCCAGCTCTGCTGCCAATGCCCTGGTCAAGCCTTCCACGGCTCCCTTGGAGGATGAAACCATGCTGTGAAAACTGAATCCGGTACTTACGGCCACCGTGGAAAAAAATACCATGGATGCTACAGTTGCTGCCTTTAATTTTGGAAGCACAGTCTGGGCCACCTTTACGGCACCAACTACCTGCAGACGGTAATCATCAAGGAAATCAGAAGATTTGAAACGATGGAACGGCTTCAGGTTAATGGCCCCTGGCAGGTAAGCCAGTCCGTCGATACTTTCGGGCAGAAAATCCAGATCCAGCTCATCTGACAAGACATCCAGGCGGTGGTAGGACAATTTCCCCGGATGGCCATGGACCGGGTGTTCCTTGTATGTACCAAACACCCTGTGACCTTGGTCCACCAGGGTGTTTGCCAGTTGCCGTCCGATTCCTGAAGATGCGCCTACGACCAGGTAATGCTTCATTGCCAATATGTGTATAGATAAATATATACGAATGATAAAATCATTAAATAAACAGCGAAACAGGTTCTTTGTTTAAGGGGAGGTGGGAAACATGCAACAACACTACCCCTGAAGGGTTCATGGCCAGGGCCGGGTGAATCGGTGGGGTTAAGTGATCCGGTAGATCTCCATGATCCCTTTCAGGATGCGGTCAAAGTCGATGTGGAGGTCGGTCAGTTTTCCCGTGCGGATATCGAAAACCCATCCGTGAACGGCAAACGCCCGTTCCTTGTATGCTTTTTGTACATCCGGGGTTTTAATCAGGTTGACACATTGCTCCTGCACGTTCAATTCGACCAGCCGCTTGTATTTTTGCTCTTCGTCCGTTATGCAATCCAGTTCCCTGCGGTGAATGCGGTAGACGTCCCGTATGTTTCTGAGCCAGGGATTCAGCAGCCCGAGGTCCGCCGGCTGCATGGCCGCCTTTACGCCGCCGCAATAGTAGTGGCCGCAGACTACCACATGCTTGACTTTCAGGTGACTGACCGCATAGCTGATGACCGACATGACGCTCAGGTCGGTGTTCGGAACCATATTGGCGATGTTGCGGTGCACGAACACCTCTCCGGGTTGCACCCCCATCAACTCCTCCGCCGAGACCCGGCTGTCGGAGCATCCGATGTAAAGTATACCGGGACTTTGTCCCTCCGACAGCTTTTTGAAGTATTCCTTGTCCTGTTTCAGTTTCTCCGCGATCCACCTGCGGTTGTTTTCAAATATCTGTTTGATGTCCATGTGATTTATGGAATAAGGTGGCTCATCGCCGGTAATAATCCACCGACCAATTGCCACCGCCTTTTATCAAAAGGAACAGGCTTCCCAGCAGCATGGCCCAGTCCGTGCGTGCGGCGTGCAGCATCTCCCACAAACCCTGGTTGGCAAGGATGTCCACCTTGGTGGTCAATATGGCCACCACCATGATTGTGATTATAGGGATTGCTGCCAGCCTGGTCAAAAAACCCAGAAGGATCAATCCGCCACAGAAAATTTCGAAGAAACCGACGAACATGCCCAGAAATTCCGGGGAAGGGAGCCCGATGTCCTCAAAACGCCCCGCCCCCCTAATCGCCGGGAACATGAACTTTTGCATGCCTTCCGAAAGAAATACGGCCCCGACCATCAGGCGGATCAGGATGGTGGATTTTGAGTTGTCGGTTCTGAAAATTTTTTTTCGTGCCATTTTGTGATACGTCAGGGTTGTTTCACTCAATGTTGCCCATGCGACATGCGGGGTTCAACCGGGAAGATTCTTCCGGGCCCGGGGACCCTCCCGCAATAAACTAAAAAATATCACTTTCCAAAAACTCCGGCACCCTGCGTTGGGGGTTGCCCTGTTCGAATCCGTAGGCGATCTCCAACAAAACCGGTTCGCTGTATGCACGGCCGAAGAATGATACCCCTACTGGGAGGCCATCGATGAATCCCATGGGCAGGCTGATGATCGGGTAACCCGAATGAGCGGAAGGGGAGGAGCTGCCCAGGTGGAAGCTATCCCCGTTCACCCAATCGGTCAACCAGGCGGGGCTGCCCGTAGGGGAGACAATGGCGTCCAGCTGGTGTTCGTCCATGACCTTGTCGATGCCTTCCTCCCGACTGCCCCTCAGCATGCCTTCCAGCGCTTCGATGTAGGATTCTGAAGTCAGGTCTCCCTTTTCCCGGGCCATTTCCAGGTAGCGCTGGTTGAAATGGCGCAGTTCCACCGGATCGCTTTCATTGAATGCGATCAGCTCCTCCAGGTTTTTGATGGGGGCATCCGGTCCGAGGGAGGCAAAATACTTGTTCAGACCATCCTTGTATTCATAAAGCATCACCTGGAAGGAGTGGCCACCGGTATTTGGCAAAGTGACGCGGTCCAGTTCAATGATTTCGGCCCCTCTTTTCTTCAGGTATTCAATGGTTTCCAGCATCAGGGCATCCACCTTAAAGTTCCGGTTCATCGGTCCGGTGAAAAACCCGATCCGTTTTCCCTGCAGTCCGTCTGCATCCAGAAACTGTGTATAATCCGAAAAAAAGTGGCCTTCACTTTCAATGCTTTTTCCGTCGGATGGGTCCACCCCGACCAAAGCGCCCAGGCTGATGGCGGCATCCCTGACCGTGCGGGTCATGGGACCCGGAGAATCCTGGGTATAGGAGATCGGCACCACGCCGGAACGACTGACCAGTCCGACGGTCGGTTTCAAACCCACCACCCCGTTTGCTGTAGACGGACAAACGATGGATCCGTTTGTTTCGGTGCCGATTGCCATCAGGCAGAGGTTGGCCGAAACGGCCACCCCGGATCCGGAGCTGGATCCGCAAGGATTGCGGCTGAGTACATATGGGTTCTTTGTCTGACCACCCAATCCGCTCCAACCACTTGTGGACAGTTCCCCCCGGAAATTGGCCCATTCGCTCAGGTTGGCTTTTCCAATGATCACGGCGCCGGCCTCACGCAGCTTTGCCGCCACCCAGCTGTCCTGCAGCGGAAAGGAAGTTTCCAGGGCCCTGGAGCCAGCCGTTGTGGGCATATTGTCCCGGGTATCGATATTGTCTTTCAGGACCACCGGAATCCCGAAAAGCGGGCCCATCGGGCCTTTCTCCTGCAGGACCCGGTCCAGTGCTTCCGCAATGGCCATGGCGTCGGGGTTCACGCAAATGATGGCATTCAGGGCAGGACCTTGCTGGTCAACGGCCTCAATGCGGTCCAAAAAGGCCTGGACTACCTCGCTCACGGTCAGGCTTCCATCCGCGTAGCCTAGCTGTATTTCGTCAATGCCCTTTTCCAGGAATTCAAAATCGTTATAATCTGCCGCCTCCATCTGGGTGGGTGCGGGTCCGCATCCGGTGAGCAACAAAAGGAAGGAGGCGACCATAGTCAACCCTGTGGCAATTGCCCTGGTCTTTTTTGCGGATTTTCTCATTGTATTCAAATTAGGTGTGAAACAAACTGGTTTTGGTTTTTTATTATGGATTGGTTACAACCACTTTTTCCTCTTGAAATAAACCACCATCGACAAGCCAATGATCAGCATAATGATCAGAACGGCCGGGTAACCCAGGCGCCATCCGAGTTCCGGCATAAAGAAAAAGTTCATCCCGTAGATGCCTGCGATAAAGGTCAGGGGCATGAAAATGGTGGCGATAATGGTCAGCACCTTCATCACGGAATTCATTTTGTTGCTGACACTCGAAAGATAGATGTCCAGCATGCCCGAGAGAATGTCCCGGGAGGACTCAATGGTGTCGATCACCTGAATGGTGTGATCGTACACATCCCTGAGGTAAATCCGGGTCGAGGAGTGAATGAGTGGCGATTCCCCTTTTTCAAGGGCAGAAGTGACCTCCCTCAGAGGCCATATGGACCGGCGCAGGTGAACCATGTCCCTTTTCATGGCGTGAATGGCCTGCATGGTTTGATTTGTCGGATTGGTCAGCAGCACTTCCTCCACATCTTCAATTTTCTCGCCAATGCGCTCCAGAATGACAAAATAATGATCGACAATGGTGTCTGTAAGCGCATAGGCCAGGTAATCCGGCCCGGACTTTCTGATTCGACCGCCACCCCCCCTTAGCCGGTCCCTTACCTGTTCAAACAGATCGCCTTCATTTTCCTGGAAAGAGATAACGGTATTGGTCCCGACAATCAAAGACACCTGTTCGAAATGCAAACCATACTTGCCTTGTCCGTCTGTTGCCTGCGGCTTTGCCGGGGAGCCCTTTTCCCCGACCTTTCCGGTTGGGGCGCTTTGGCTCAGAGGGCTTCCATCCGAACCGAAATACACCATTTTCAATACGATAAAAAGAAAATCCTGAAAATCCTCCATTTTCGGGCGCTGGGTGGTGTTCATGATATCGGACAGCACCAGGGGGTGGATCTGAAAATGGGCACCTACGGCCTCAATGACATCGATTTGGTGGACCCCGTCGATATTGATCCAGGTTACCCCTGGTTTTTCTTTATAAGAAAAACTTTCCCTGATGTCATCCAATTCTTTTTCTTCAAACCGGTTCTCGTCATAATGAAAGAGGGTGATCCTGCATTTTCCGGTCCGTTCCTTCCCCACATGAATCAGTGCTCCAGGCGGTCGGCCTACCTTGTCTTTGTATTTTTTTACGTAACGTGGCATGGAATCGTTGTTTTCCGAAAAAAGTCAATCGTAAATGTAAGAAAAAAATTGCCTTCCCGCCCTTGCCCGCCACCGGATATGCAAACCCTTATTATTCCGCAGGTTTCGTTCCCCCCGGCTTCGGATCATCCTTAGTGGTTGTCTGTTCCTGCGGCTTTAAGTCTTCTTTGGGGGCGATCCGGGCTCCCCTTACGGTGGCACCCAAAACGATACCGGCGCTCAGTATCACCAGGTTTTTAACAATGTACTGCCCTTCCAGGGTGAGGGAATAAGGAAAAACATGAAAGACCTCTTCGGGAAACAAAAAAATGGGAAGAAATGTCCCGATCATCTGCAAATAGAGCAGCAGCAGGGTTCCCCTTAAGAAAACCGGGAAAATTAACCCGATCCCTATCAGCACTTCCCACGTGGCCAGCCCGTACAAAATGATTTTTTCGGAAACAAGCCCGAAAGTGATCATCTCGATGGTCCTGGTTGCGAGGTCTTCGGCGGGGCTCAGGTCATCAAAAAACTTGAGTCCACCGAACCAAAGGAAAATGAGGCCGATGCTCAGTCGGAGCAGAGGCAAGCCTGCAGCGGCCATCCATCTGTTCACCGCAATGTCGAATTGCTGGAGGTTTTCGTTTGAAAAACGCATGGGTTGTGAGATTTTGAACCAATTTTGTTTGGGATGATTAAAATTAACCAATTTGCGCCACCTGACCCGGGATATTTCACACATATCGGAGATATTTCTTCTCAGAAGCCGATTTTGGGCTTGCCTTCAAAATGTTCTATTTCCCTTTTTATGGCGTTCACCCTTTTTCCTGAGTTAAACTGGTAGCTGACCTTTATCCAAACCGGCAAGGCCGACAATATGATGTTTCCTTCCGCATGTCGGTTCAGGTCCGTCCCCTCCAGCCTGGTTCCGTGGTATGTAAAATTTTGCTGCAAAGGCAATGCGCTGGTAATTCCCACCCGCCAGTTGCCCGGCAGGCTGGTCTCCAATGAGATGAAGTACAACATATTGCTGAATGTTATCTGCTGCATGTCGGTCTTCGGACTAAAATACTGGCTGGTGAATGAGGCGGTAAGCCGGTCATGCAGTTTGGCGATTACCGACAGGCTGGTTTCGTAAGATATTTTTTTTATCGGCCTGAGGCCTGGAAAGCCGGCTTGCGGGATGGGCCTTGCATCGACCTGGAAAACCCTGAAAGTGGGATTGATGGCGATGGCGGGGTGCAGGTTCAGGCTGCCTGAAAGCTGCATGCCGTATTGGCTGATATTGCCCAGGTTGTGTACCTGTGTTTCGAATTGTCCCTCTTCATTGATAAAGCTCACAGGCTTGATGGCACCAGCAACATGCTGGTAAAAAAGCTGGGAGGCAATAAAGGAATTGCCTGCCATGATGGAGTGATCGGCGGTTATTCTACTCCTTTTCTCGGGTTCCAGCGATGGGTTGCCGCCCTGAACGGTAAAGGGGTCTTCCATGGTCGGTGTCGGACTGAGTTCATGGATATTGGGTCTGTAGACGGACTGCCTGAACGTGAGCTGCAGGTTTTGGTTGGAGGCCGGTTTGAAACCCGCCGTGAGATGGGGGAGGAGTACATTTGAATTTGACGTGAAATGTCCGGCCCATTCGGTGCTGGCATATTCTGTGCGCAACCCGGCCTTTATGTTCATGGTTCCGTATGTATAGCCGACGGCTCCATAAAGGGCCATCACCCTTTCAATGTAGCCGAAACCTTCTGATGCACGTTCATGCATTTTCCGGAGGTTTCCCCTGCCTCCTGCTTCTATGGTCAGGTTGCCTGAGATTGGGGCTGAAAAATCCGCCTTTACATAGATGGTATGCTGGGTTGGTTGCAGGGTGTTGGTGTGCCCGTTTTGCAGCCAGCCTGAACCATTGCCGGCCGGCCGGCCTGCAGGAAAACCCCAGTTTGTGTTATCCGTTATATAGGTTGTGGTTTTCTCTGCCCGCAGGTGGTAGTAGCCTGCATCCATTGTGAAGACTGATCCGGGTTTAGGCTGGTGCTGAAAGAAGACCGACCCAAAGCTCAGCAGGTTTTTATCGCTGTCTTGTTTCGTGGCAGTCCAGGGTTCCCTTTCCGCATGGTCTATGGTGGTATGCAGGGCCACTGTCCCCCCGTTTTCACGGGAGTAGGGATTGATGAACCCGTAAACATTGAACCGGGTCTTGTCATTCAGCATGAGATCCAGTCCCAGGTTGAATCGGTGCGACCAGTGATCCTGGCGGATGTCCATCGTGGAGTTCAGGCTGGTGGTGCTGCTTCCAATCCGGAAATTCCGCAGGTTTGACTCCACCAGGTTCATTTGGCTGACCTCCCCGCTATAGGAGGTGGAAAGGTTCATGCTGCCTTTTGTATACTGAATGCCGTAATTCGGGAAAAGATAAACCTCAGATGCCGATGTCGGTATTTCGGCATTCACAAAAGCGCGCAGACCGGACTCTTCTTCCTTCAGGATAATATTGATCACACCCGAGACATCCGCTTCGTAATGAACCCCCGGTTGGTGGATGACCTCAATTTTGTCGATCTGCGTCGCATCCAGTTGCCTGACAAAGGCTGCATCACGTTCCCGACCGTTTACCAGTATCGCCACAGCCTGGCTTCCCGCCATGGAGATGTTCTGCATAAAGTCGACCTGCACCCCGGGAATAAACCGGAGCACGTCCCCGCCGGTAAACGACGCATCATGGATCTTCTTATTCAGGAAATAGGTGGTTTTGGCCCCGCCGGCCGCACTGATCCGTTCCCCCACAAAAACGAACTCCTCCATTTCATGCGCCATCCGGTTCAGGCAAATGGATCCGAGATCGCGACCGGGTCCCTCGCCGGGCTCAAGGGGAATATCCATTGCCTCATAACCCACGTATGTGATGCGCAGGAAATGGGGCTCATTCTGTTTGTCGGACGGGACAGTAAGAAAAAACCTCCCTTCAGCATCGCTGATCGTTCCGCTTATTAAAGTAGTGTCTTTGTTACTTAGCAGGGCGATGCTGCCAAAGGCATGGGCTTCGGTTTCCGTTTCGCATTTCAGGACCCCCTGGACCAGGACCTGGGCCCGGGAATGGGAAGCCATCATAAGGAGAATAAAAAGCGCCATCAGGGCAAGGTTCAGTTTGTGGTTGAATGTACAGTTCATGTTCCGAAGATTTAAGTTACAGGATTGTTTTATTTTGTTCATGTCTGCAAGCCTGGGCAGAATCACCATGCAAAAATTGAAAATAAAACCCTGATTATCAAATTATTGGGATACAAGGACTATAATTGTGACCAATGGCAATGGCCCGGAAAGAATCTGTGACGAGCGGTTGTTTTCTGGGATGAACAGCAGGGGTTCCCATGGCAGAATACCCTGCTTGCAGACCGGATCCTGGCAATGGAATGGATATGCGGTGGCGGTCGGATATGTTTTAAACCCTCAGAATGGGTTTAAAACTGCCGGAATGGTTTTTTGGCAGGGGGATTGTTACAGGGAGTGTTCTTCCCAGACCTGTTCAAAGGCTTTGGTGTTTTGCCTGGAAACGGGGATTTGCTGTTTGCTTCCCTTGATGCTGAGGCGGAAACCGGCCACATTGCCTTCCTTTTCGGAAACCTTCTTCAGGTTGACGATGAACGCCCGGTGGGTGCGAAAGAAATGCGGTATGTGCGCCAGTTGTTTTTCAATATTGGTGATGGAATTTCGGATGGTTTTTTTCTTCACTGCATCCCCGTCCGACAAGTAAAAAACAATATAATTGCCGTCGGCCTCGGCGTAAATGAACTGTGAGGGGAAAAAACTCAGCTTTTCCTTTTTCAGCCTGGAATCAATCTCAATACGTTCTTCACCGGGATGGGCGGATGGGTCTGCCGGGTGAATGGTTACGGGTTGGAAACCCTGTTCAGAGAACAGGTAGCCCAGGTTGGCCCCGGTAAAAAGGGCAAATGGCAGGATCCCGATCAGAAAGGCATTTTTCAGGGAGTCAAGGAGGGTCGACATGTTCCAGCGGTCGGCCGGCGGTTCAATAAAGAACGCGGCCAGGTAGATAACGATCCCCAGGCAGGTCAGCACCAGTATTGTAGAGAGGATTTCCTTCAGGAATGTCCACTGTTCTTTGGATGCAAACCAGGGAATCATTTTTAATAACTTCACCGCAAGAAACACCCCAAAAGCTACCAGGGCGCAGTAGATGGCCATGGTCTGGGCGTAGGTCATTCCGCTGGTTTCATGGACACTGAGCGGCCGGTAGGCAAGCAGAAAAACAAAGCATATCCCGGCAATCAGCAGCACCCCCGGCAGGGGTTGCCTGACCACCAGGTTCTGGGGGAATTTTTTCTGAAAAATCCGGGCAATCTTCACCGCGTCTGTTTTATAACCCTGCAAAGAAAAGATAAAATCGGCAATTAACAAGCCCCGCCCATTTCCAGGGCCTTCTGGAGCATGGCCGGTTGTATGGTTGGGTAGGTGAGGTTTTCCGGAAGTTTGTCGACCAGCCTGATCTCTGCGATCTCCGATTCGGGCAGCTCCCCCAGCTCCTCTATTTCGGCACGGAACAATTGCCCGTATTCGGTTTTCCCGTTCCAGGTAACGGAATAGGCGCAGAGCCAGTGAAGTTTGAAGCATTTTGCCCCGGTTTCCTCCAGTAGTTCCCTTCGTGCCCCTTCCTCGCAAGCTTCCCCGGGCTCCCTGTGTCCGCCGGGCATTTCCCAGGTGGTACGTTCCCGGTGCCTTACCACAACCAATTTGCCCCGGTAACAGGGAACCATGACCAGGTATTTCACCTGGATTGTGTCAATCGAATGCTTATCGAAAAAGGAGATCTTTGCTATCACAGGGCAAAATTAAGTAAAAACCCGGATCCTGTCAGACTTTCATCTTTTTCCAGCCTCCCCTTCGGAACATCCACAGTGTGAACAACCCGACAGATGTCT
>JAWLHS010000051.1:0-11986 GCA_041690235.1 Bacteroidales bacterium | reverse complement strand
GGACTCCACATCGAAATGCCCTTCGGTAAGATAAATCTCACGCAGAATGGTGAACCGCTCGGGTGTTTTGCGATGGCCATGACCTTCCAGGTAGGTGGAGAAAATACTTTTCACCGTCTCAAAAACATCCTGTTCGCCTTTGTGTTCCTTCATCCAAAATGAATTTTAAAAATTTCGGTTAAAAGAAAACCGCACAATATCCACCAGAAAAAAAACCAGGTCGTCCTCTCCGGCTAACTGCCAAAAAAAGATTTCCGGTGGGGGGTATAAAGATAGAAAAAATAATTATTATTTGAATTCTTTATAAATAAAAGGGGGAAGGCTTAATAATAAATTAGTTGGAGGCGGAGTCCAGGTCTTCTTTGCCGATCCGGCTCACCTTCTGAATGCCCTTGATCTTTTTCAATTTACTGATCAGGTTGTTCAGGTGCTGGGTATCATAAATATAGAGCATGACCGTTCCCTCGAAAGTTCCGGCATTTGTATCGAAGTGGATGTTTCGGATGTTGATGTTGTATTCACTGGAAATGGTATTGGTCAGATTCTGCAGCAATCCGACATCATCAATCCCCTTCACCTTGATGCCCGACAAAAATGCAATCGATTTGTTGGTAATCCATTTTGCCTTCACAATCCGATAGGCATACTTAGACATCATCTGAACGGCATTGGGGCAATTGTTGCGGTGAATTTTAATGCCTTCATTAATCGTAACGAAACCAAAAACATCATCGCCGGGTATTGGGTTGCAGCAAGGAGAGAGGGAATAATCGAGGTTCTCCATGTTGTCGCCAATCAGCAGGGTATCGGGTTTGGCCTTTAATTGCCGTCGGATGGGGTCTTCAATCTCTCTTCGTCCCTGCTGAGGATCGCGTGAGCGGCCGAAGGGGTTTTTCAGATAACTAAAAAGCCCCCCCCGTTCCTGGTCCGAGGCATAGGCTTTCAGGTCTTTCTGGCCAATCTTGCCGACCGCCACATCGTAATACAAATCCAGGGGCGAAGGCAGCTTGAAATGGATAACCAGCTTATCGATGTTCTCGGGGGTAAAGGCAATCTTCAGTTGTTTTAATTTGCGGTCAAGGATTTCCTTTCCTTCCTCGGCCTGCTTTTTTCTATCCTCCTTCAGGGCGCTTTTTATCCGGCCCTTTGCCCTGGCAGTCTGGACGTAATTGAGCCAATCAGGTTTCGGCGTTTGTTTACTTGATGTGATGATCTCAACCTGATCCCCGCTCTTCAGCACATGGCTCAATGGCACGAGCTTATGATTCACCTTGGCCCCAAGACAGTTATTGCCCACCTGGGAGTGGATGCTGTAGGCAAAATCCAGGGCCGTCGATCCGGACGGCAGGGTCCTGAGTTCGCCTTTTGGGGTGAAAACGAAGATCTCATCAGAAAACAGGTTCAGCTTAAAGTCATCAATAAAGTCCAGGGCATCGGCCTCCGAGGTTTTCAGAATCTCCCTGATGCGCTTCAGCCATTTGTCAATGCCACTCTCGGCGGTTTTGGACTCTTTGTATTTCCAGTGTGCGGCGTATCCCTTCTCAGCCACCTCATCCATTCGCCGGGAACGGATCTGCACCTCTACCCACTTCCCCTGCTTGCTCATCACTGTGGTATGCAGGGATTCATAGCCATTGGCTTTGGGCGTTGAGATCCAGTCGCGCAGCCGATCGGGATTGGGGCGGTATATATCGGTGACTATGGAGTATACCTTCCAGCAATCAGCCCGTTCCCTTTGCTCAGGGGTGTCAAGAACAATCCGGATTGCAAAAATATCGTACACTTCATCGAAGCTGATGCCCTTTTTCTCCATCTTTCCCCATATAGACTTGATGGATTTTGTGCGGGCCTGCACCTGAAAATTCATGTCCTCCTTTTGCAATGCCTTTTTGATGGGAGAAGTAAAGGAAGAAATGAACTTGTTCCTCTCTTCCTGGGATTCCTCAATCTTTTGCTCAATGGTCTGGAAAGCCTCCGGCTCGGTATACTTCATGGCCAAATCTTCCAGCTCGCTTTTTATGGCATGAAAACCCATGCGGTGTGCCAGGGGAGCGAACAAATAGAGCGTTTCGTGGGCAATTTTTAATTGCTTCTTCGGGGGGAGGGAATCCAGGGTCCGCATATTATGCAGGCGGTCGGCAAGTTTGATAAGGATTACCCTCACGTCGTCAGAGAGGGTGAGGAGCATCTTGCGGAAATTTTCGGCCTGCACCGAAGTGGTCTGATCAAAAATATCCGAAATCTTGGTCAGGCCGTCAATAATCCGGGAAACCTCTTCCCCAAAAAGGTCCGTAATGTCATTCAGGGTATAGTCGGTGTCTTCGACCACATCGTGGAGCAAAGAACAAATTACGCTGGTGGAGCCCAGGCCGATTTCTTCAAGGGCAATCTGGGCTACCGCAATGGGGTGATAAATGTACGGTTCGCCACTCTTGCGCCGGTGGTTTTTATGGGCTTCCACGGCGAAGTTAAATGCCTGGCGAATTTTCTTCCGGTCTTCCTTGCTGGTCGTTGGCCGGCATGAAGACAGCATGACCCGGTAACGCTTCAGGATTTCCTTGCGTTCCTGCTCCAGGGCGATGTCAATATGGTCTGTCATATTCCGGTCTGAAATTGCATGCTCACTATGCAAAGATACGGCAAAATCATCAAACAGGCTGCTTCGGGGGAATGATGACAGGAGGGTTTGGCAGGCCTCCGGCCCTATTGGTTCCGATCCTGCAGATCAAGAAAGAGGGCGTGAACGATCCCGTCCGACAAACCAATTTTTGGAACATAAATCCCGGGGGCCTTCATCTGTTTCATGATAAAATGGAAAATTTTTCCGGCATGGACGATGACATCGGCCCGGTCGGGACGCAGTCCCATTTTATGAATGCGTTCGTCCATGGAAAAACTTTCAAGGTGGGATATTGCATGTTCCAGTTGCCCGAACGAAAGGGAGTTTTCCGAAACCTTACCGTATAGTTTGGTTATTTTGTTGATGTTTCCGCCCGAGCCCACCAGCCCGGTTTCCTTCCATTTGTCCCTGAGTGTTCTGACCCACTTTTTCATGGCGTCCCACTCTTTGGCCTTCACCTTTCCGTTCAGCAACCGGACCGTACCGATTTTAAAGGAATTGGATGCGTTGACCTTCTGTCCTTTCATCAGGGCAATCTCCGTACTCCCGCCCCCGACATCGATGAACATATGGTATTTGTAATTCAGACTTAAACGGAGGTCTGAGAATGCACTGACCAGGGTGGCCTCCCTGATCCCGTCAATGATTTCAATGGCGATTCCGGACTCCATCCGTATGCGTTCTATGACTGCCTCCCGGTTTCCGGCTTCCCGCATGGCTGAAGTGGCACAAGCCTTATAGGCAAGGGGCTGGTTCACGTCAATCAGCAATTTAAAGGCCTGCATGGTTTTTGACAATCGCACAATTTTTTCCTCCGAGATGTTTTTATTTACAAACACATCCTCCCCAAGCCTGATCGGAATGCGCATCAGGGATGCTTTTTCGATCACCACCTGGCCGTTCCGGTAAAACGCGTTCGAAAAAAACAAACGAACCGCATTGGTGCCGATGTCTATTGCTGCCAATAACATGGAGTGGTATTAAGTAAGATCGGGCAATTGTTGTTTAAAATAATCATAGATGGCTGTCTGGCTCCTTAGCTGTTTCCGGTCTCCCGATTCGCGGTAGTGATTCTTCATGTTTTTGTCGATCACACGGGCTTTCACATTGTCGTTCCACTGGATCTCCAGCATACTCATCAATTCCTCCTGCAACGCAGGGTCAAGCACGGGGCAGCCTACCTCAATCCGGTGATCCAGGTTCCGGGTCATAAAATCGGCCGAAGAAATAAAGATCCTTCTCTTTCCCCCATTATGAAAAACAAATACCCTGGAATGCTCCAAAAAACGATCAACAATGCTGATCACTTCAATGTTTTCACTCAATCCGGCAACACCCGGCACCAGGACACAAATGCCACGAACAATCAGTCGGCATTTCACTCCGGCCTGGCTGGCCTGGTATAACTTCCGGACAATTTCGGTATCTACAAGGGAGTTCATCTTCAACAACAAACTGGCTGGTTTGCCGTCGGCTGCCTGCTTTATTTCATTTCCGATCATTCGCAAAAAGAACCTGCGGGTCCGGAAGGGAGAGACAATGAGGTGCCTGAAACTGACCGGTGAAAATACCGTTTTTTCAACCAGGCCAAATACCTTTTCCACTTCCCGGGCAATTTGAGGGTTGCTTGTCAGCAAACTGTCATCCCCATACAACCTGGCCGTTTCCTCGTTAAAGTTTCCTGTACCAATGTTGGCATAGGAGACGGTCTGATTCCCCTCCCTTCTTTTGATCAGCATAAGCTTGGAATGCACCTTGACTCCGGGTATACCTTGTATGATGGTCACGCCCTCCTCCTGCATCTTCTCCGCCCAGAAGATATTGGCCTCTTCATCAAAACGTGCCTGGAGCTCCAGAAACACGGTGACATTTTTGCCATTTCTTGCCGCGCTCACCAATGCATTGATCACTTTTGAGTTCCTGGCCGCCCTGTAGATCGTCATTTTGATGCTTTTAACCCTGGGGTCAATGGAGGCTTCCCGTAAAAGGTCTATGATGTAACGGAACGACTGATAAGGAAAATGAAGCATTACATCCTGCCTTCGCAACACATCCAGGATACTTCGTGTCCCTTCCAGTGCGGGGTGAGGCAGGGGCTGCATCGGCGGGTATTCCAGGTGCGGACCACCGAGATTGGGGAACGTCATGAAGTCCTTGAAATTATGATAACGCGCCCCGGGCACCATATTGTCCTTCCCTGAAATCTTCAGTCGGTGGCATATGGTTTGCAGCAAGACATCGGGCATTTCCTGGTCGTACACGAAACGAACCGGACGGCCCTTTTTTCGTTGTTTCAGGCTGTCGGCCAAACGCTCCAGATAGCTTTTTGAAACATCATTATCAATGTCAAGTTCCGCATCACGTGTGATTTTAATGGTATATGCCCTGAAGTCGTCAAAATCAAAGATCGGGAAGATTTCGGAAACCTTGAAACGGATGACATCATCCAGCAGGATGACGGATTTTCTTTCGCCCTGGTCCGGCAAGATCACAAAACGTCCCAGCACAGAGGAGGGCACCTTGACCAGGGCAAAATCGTCCTTCCGGCTTTGATCCGCCTTCATCAGGTGAATGGCAAGGTAGATCGCCCTGTCGCGTATGAAAGAAGAACGCTTCAGATTCTTGATCATGACAGGAAATATGGCAGGTCTTACGTGATCCCTGAAATACCGCGTCAAAAACAATTGTTGGGCGTCAGACAACTGCTTCTCATTGATCAGGAAAATATTTTCCTTCTCCAGCTTCCGGATCAACTCCTGGTGAATGTCGTCAAAGCGGTTTTGCTGCCCCTGGTATATCTTGTTGATTTTTGACAGGACCTTTACCGCGTCATAGTCCAGCACAGCGGGTTCCACTTTTTGAATGTCTGCCAGCCGCCTGAGGGTTGCCACCCTGACCCGGAAGAATTCGTCCAGGTTGTTCGAGAAAATACCCAGGAATCTAAGCCGCTCAATCAGGGGAATACGGTCATCGGCGGCTTCCTGAAGCACCCTTTCATTAAACGATAACCAGCTGATTTCACGATCAATCGTTTTGAATTTCTTCACAATTCAAGCATCTTGGGTGTAATCAGAAAGTTGGTTCTTTTTGAAGCCAACGGGATGTCAGACCATCGTTCCGCATCAAACCCAATACTGACCACCCCAGTGGTAGGCAGGTAATCGAGTTTGTCTGTCAAAAAAACGTTCGCCAGCTGGGTCATGGCCGGGTTGTGCCCTACGAGCATCACCGCATCCTTTTCGTCTGGCAGGCCCGTGGCAATATCAAACAATCCATCCTGGCCAAAAAAATAGATGTTGCTTTCAATTTGAATCTCATGGCCAGGATAACCCAGCTCACCGGCCAGCAGCCTGGCGGTTTCGAAGGCCCTGACGGCGTGGCTGGAAACGATCAGATCAGGACACCCGGTATGCGCCTTCAGATAGTGTGCCACACGAATGGTGCGTTCAATCCCTACTTTAAGCAAGGGACGCTCATGGTCAGAAAGGCCGGGTTTATTCCAGGCCGATTTTCCATGCCTTACCAGCAACAGTGTCTTTGCCATCACACATAGTTTTTCATCAAAATACAAGGTCACTCCCGACAGAAAAAGATCAATCTGCCGGAAACAGATCAGTAAGAGAACAACGGAAAACCGCTCATCAGGGCATTCACTTTTCCCCTGACCCCCTCAACCACTTTTTCGTTGTCAATGTTGGAGATGACCTCGTCAATCAAATCAACGATCTGCACCACGTGTTCCTCCTTTAGTCCCCTGGTCGTAACCGCCGGTGTCCCGATTCTTATGCCTGAGGTCTGGAAAGGTGACCTGCTGTCGAAGGGAACCATGTTTTTATTGATGGTAATGTCGGCCAATACCAAGGTATTCTCCACTTTTTTGCCTGTGATCTCGGGAAATTTCGACCTGAGGTCGATCAACATCAGATGATTGTCTGTTCCATCCGAGGTCACATGATAGCCCTTTTGGATAAAGGCCCGGGCCATGGCCTGGGCATTCTTCATCACCTGTTTGCCGTATTCCTTCCAGGAGCCCGAAAGGGCTTCTCCAAAAGCCACCGCCTTGGCAGCAATGATGTGCTCAAGGGGGCCGCCCTGGGTGCCGGGAAATACCGCACTGTCGAGTACGGCCGACATCATCTTGATCGCTCCTTTTGGGGTTTTGAGTCCCCAGGGATTTTCAAAGTCCTTGCCAATCAATATCATGCCGCCTCTCGGTCCGCGAAGGGTCTTGTGCGTGGTGGTGGTGATAATATGACAATGCGGCAATGGGTCGTTCAGAAGTCCGGCAGCAATCAGGCCGGCCGGATGGGCGATGTCGGCCATCAGAAGGGCACCAATCTCATCTGCAATTGTGCGCATCCGCTGATAGTCCCAGTCGCGGGGGTAAGCCGAAGCACCGGCAATAATCAGTTTTGGTTTCTCCTTTTTGGCCACCCGCTCCATCTCTTCGTAGTCAATGGTTCCGGTGGTTTCACTAACCCCGTATGCAACCGGGCGATATAATATGCCCGACAGGTTAACCGGCGCACCATGCGAAAGATGACCGCCATGGCTCAGGTTGAGTCCCATGAAGGTGTCTCCCGGCTCCAGGCAGGCCAAAAAAACCGCGGCATTGGCCTGGGCACCGCTATGTGGCTGAACATTGGCCCACTCAGCTCCGAATAACTCTTTGGCCCGGTCAATGGCCAGCTGCTCAGATTGATCAACAACCTGACAACCACCATAATAGCGTCTTCCCGGGTAGCCTTCGGCATATTTGTTGGTCATTACGCTGCCCATGGCTTCCATCACTTGGTCGCTTACAAAGTTCTCGGAGGCGATCAATTCCACGCCATGCATTTGCCGAAGGCGTTCCTGCTCGATGAGATCAAAAATCTTACGGTCTCTTTCCATCTGATCAATGATGTTTTTATATTTCTGAATAATAATGACTTAAATAAGGTTCAAAAATAAGAATATTTCGGCAATAATGAAGGCATGCCAGGATATGGCCCCGGGGAATGGACCGCCATCAGATCCTGCGCAAAGAAGCCAGGCCAACAAAAGTTGAACAGCAGGCCGGCACAGACAAACAAAAATGCTATTTTTATGCCCAAAATGACCTGAATCTTTCAATAAATCCTTACAACACCATGCGACGTACTTTTGTTCTTTTCCTGGCCCTGTTTATTTTTTCTCCGGGGCTTTTTGCCGCAGGCAAGCTGGTTTTCTCTGAATGGCTTACCATCGAACCTTTCAATCTGGAATACCCTGTCTTTCATGAGGTGGAGAACACCCAGGGCAAGGTTTTTTCGGATCGCGAGCTGCTTGGCCTTGACTTTTTTGACCTGAATGATTATTTCCCCGAACAGGGTGTCCGGCTGGACTGGACCAGGGGACAATCGCGGATATGGACTGCCAGTCCGACGAATGAAAACGGTTACCTTGTCATCAGTGGAGAAGATACGCCGGATAAGCCCCGACTGGCATATATGGCTGCCTATATCCAGGCAGACCGGTGGATCAGTGCACAGCTGGAGATCAAGAGCCCCTACCTGCTGGAGGCCTATCTGAACGGCAGCCGCATTGGCACCAAAGCCACCATGGAGCAGGAGGAAAACACAATTGGCCGGGTTTCTCAGAAGCTCAAGCTGCCGCGGGGAAACCACCTCCTTGTCATCAAAACCCTTCGCCCCCCAAAAGATGGCCTGGAATGGAAAGTCATGGCCAACCTGGAAATTGATGAGCCCTTTGAAGCAGCGGATCTTGTCCTTCACCTGGAGCCGGCCACCATAAAAAGCATCAGCCATGTCCTCGACGGAAAAAAGATTACAAGCGTCCAGCCCTCCCCCGATGGCAGCCTGTATGCCATCAGTTACAGCCGCTCTCTGCCCCCCTCAGACCAGTCAGAAAACTGGACCGAGATCAAAAGTTTTGAAGGGGATCGCCTGGTACATTCTTTCCGACACGCCAGGATTTCACGCATAAACTGGCTGCCAAAAAGCAATGCCGTTTCCTATACGAGTACCCACGACGGCAAAACGAGCATTCACTGGCACCACATGGAAACCGGAGAGCAGCGCCTTGTCATGGAAAACGTGGAAAACCTGGTGGGATTTCAGTGGTCGCCCGATGAATCCCTGATCATTTATTCAGTCAGGGAGGAAGGATCCGGTACAGATGCCACCATGCGACAGGTTTTGGGCATGCAGGATCGCCAGGGACATTGGCGGCACAGAAGCTTTTTATATCTGGTCGATGTCGGAACGGGCATCCGGACCCGCTTAACCCACGGGAACCTTACCACCAGCCTGCACGACATCAGTCCCGACGGCCGCACACTGCTGTTCAGTCAATCCAGGCCTGACTACCAGGAGCGTCCTTACACGAAGACCGACCTGATGACCCTGAACCTGGAAACAATGGCCGTTGACACCCTTTTGGCGAACCAGCGTTGGAGCATATCCGCCTCTTTTTCTCCCGACGGGAAAAAACTTCTGGCCACGGGCGGGCCATCCGCTTTTGACGGGGCGGGTGAAAATGTGCCGGCAGGCACCATTCCGAACAACTATGACACCCAGGCCTATATATACGACATTGAAAGCCGGGCCGTACAATGCATCACCCTGGATTTCAATCCATCGGTTTCATCGGTCAGGTGGCACGCCCCGACCAATCAGATCTACCTTCTTACCGTAGACCAGGATTATCAACGCATATACCAGTTTGATCCCCGAAGAGAACGTTTTACGCTGCTGGACACCGGCGTGGATTATGCTACCGGGTTAAGCCTTGCAGATCAGGGGCTGATGCTGACCTACCTCGGAAACCAGACCAATGCCCCGCGGAAGGCCTACAAAATGAACCTTCGCAATCAGCTCCCGCTCGTTCTGGAGGATACCGAAAGCCATCATTACCGCATGGTACAACTGGGAGAAACGGGCAACTGGGATTTTGTCGCTTCCACCGGTGTTGAGGTCAAAGGCAGGTATTACCTGCCCCCGAACTTTGATCCTTCAGTGAAATACCCTGTGATCGTATATTACTATGGAGGCACCACACCTGTTGGCCGCACGTTCGCTGGGCGTTACCCCTTCAATCTCTGGGCCGGCAATGGCTATGTGGTGTATGTGCTGCAACCAAGCGGAGCGACGGGATTCGGACAGGCATTCTCCGCCGCGCATGTAAACAACTGGGGCATCACGGTGGCGGACGAGATCATCGAGGGCACCAATAAGTTTTTGGAGGCCCACCCGTTTACCGACCCCGAAAAGGTGGGATGTGCCGGTGCTTCCTACGGCGGGTTCATGACCATGCTCCTGATGACCCGCACCGATCTGTTCGCAGCGGCCATATCCCATGCGGGAATCAGCTCCATCTCCAGTTACTGGGGTGAAGGATACTGGGGTTATTCTTACAGTGCCGAAGCAACGGCCGAAAGTTTCCCTTGGGATAGTCCGGAGATCTACGTGGGCCAGAGTCCCTTGTTTCATGCAGACAGGATCACCACTCCCCTGCTTCTTTTAACGGGCGACAGCGACACCAATGTGCCCCCCGGCGAAAGCATTCAGCTGTATACCGCACTGAAAATCCTTGACAGGCCCGTAGAGCTGATCATGGTAAAAGGCGAAAACCACCACATTGTTACCTACAACAAGCGCATCCAATGGCACAATGCCATCATGGCGTGGTGGGATAAATACCTGAAGGAGCAACCCCAATGGTGGGAGGAACAATACCCTCCAAAAAATTATTAGCGGGTTCCGAAGGATACAATCCGTCAAGACCCCTCCAAAAAAAACGGGAATGCCCATAGGCGCTCCCGTTTTTTTTCTTATGCCTGTTTGGCGGATTAGAATTCTTTCAATCTGATGTTTCGGAACCAAACATCATCGCCATGGTCCTGCAGTCCGATGTATCCGGGTTCATATTTCCCAAACCAGGGGAAGTCGGCAAATTTGCTCCCGGCAACCTTTTGCTCCCAGTCTGAGGTACCCAGGTGGTACTCCAGGACGGTCTCTCCATTCATCTTGTGAACCACAGTACCCTTGAAAACGATGATTTCCACCAGGTTCCACTCTCCGGTTGGTTTTGCATTCTGGGGGTTGGCGGGGATCAGGTCGTATAATGAACCGGCCTTTCTGTTCCCGTCTACGCCCAGGGTGGCATCAATATGCTGTTCGCAAAGAACCTGCATTTCGGGGGCTGACTTCCAGATGGGCTCGCCTTCGATCTCCTGGGCCAGATAGAAAATGCCGCTGTTGCCGGCAGGTGACACCTTCCATTCAAGTTTCAGGTGAAAATCAAGGAACTTCTGGTCATAAATGATATCGCCCCCTTGTCCGCCGGCCTCACCGGTGCCGGCTCCCTGTACCTGCAGGACGCCGTCCCTGATCACCCATCCGGATTCCGGGAACTCATCCCGGTTATACCCTCGCCAGCCGTCGGTGGTTTCTCCGTCAAACAACAGAAAAAAGCCTTCTTCAGCTTCTTCTTCCGAGAGGGTGTTCAATGCCAATTCTTCCATGGTTTCGTCATTTTCTGTTGTGGTTGCGGGCCCGCATGATCCCATCATGAGACCGAGTGCCGCAAATAAACCGAAAACCTTGAATACTGATCCAAACTTTTTCATACGCTTTATAATTTTGGTTTCTACTAAATGGTGGATTCGCAAAATGCATGGGACGGAAACGGATCGTGGTTCCGCCTGAAAAACCCCTAGGGCATGGGCGGGAGATCCCATCCCTGCCTGTAGGTGTGCCTGATCAGCTCCTGTGCAAAGGCCTTGGCATTGAGCGGATCTGTCATGGTTTTTTCAAAAGTCGGGTGCCCGTCTTCGATCTTAAACCCGTCTTCAATCACGATCCGAAGTGTTTCATCATCGGCAATATTGGTGAACTGCATCTTTTCTCCATCCCACTCCAGTTCTTTATTGAGTTCCTGGAGGCGAACGGCCAGCACACCCATCACGACCATTTCATTGAATGGTCCGGCTTCCCTGAATGATGAAGAAGCTTCGAGGCGGGATTCCGGGCTTTCCTTACAGGCCCGCACCCAGTCCATGTAATGGCCCAGTTCGATCCTGCGAAGGGTCCTGGGAACTTCCGGTAGTCTGCCTGAAAGCAGCCAGGGACGCAAAGCATAGCAGCCACATATCAGTTTGTCTTTGGTGCCATGGAAAATGACCCCGCCACCGGCATCGTTCATATTCCTGCCTTCCGGCCAGCCCTCGGGCATATCCGGCCTGAGTCCGCCGTCATACCATGTTACTTCCACTTCCGGAAATGCAATTTTCGAGGTATCATCGCCCGGTCTTGCGGGAAATACAATGCGTGCCTTCTCGGCGGTGGGTGCGGAATCCTTCAGCAGCAGGGTCGAGCTTCCCTG
>JAWLHS010000050.1:0-12334 GCA_041690235.1 Bacteroidales bacterium | reverse complement strand
CTTTTGCGACCGGAATGGTCCATCATCGAGAACAACGGAATTTCCTTTCCCACCTACATCCTGATGCGTGCCGATGCCGACCCCCAGGCCTTCAGGGAAAAAGTACTGCGGGTGGCCGACGAAAGGATACTGGAACGCTTCCAGCCAATCGGTATCCGCCTGCACCACAACCTGCAGCCCATTCACGATGTATACCTGCACTCCCAATTCAGCTTTGCCGATGAGGAAGGGGGCGATATCCGCAATGTGTATATCTTTTCCTTCCTGGCCTTCTTCATCCTGCTCATCGCGGTATTCAACTATGTGAACCTGATCACCGCCCAAAGCGAGAAAAGGACCCGGGAGATCGGTATGCGCAAGGTGATCGGGGCAAACAAACAGGACCTGGTCAAACAGTTCATCGGAGAATCGGTGATCGTCAGCCTGATCGCCTTTGTACTGGCCCTGTTGATGAATGAATTGCTGATCACGCCCTTTTCCCACTTGGTGGACGAGAAATTCAGCCTGATCTACTGGCAAAACCCCTGGATACTTGGTGGCATCGTCCTTTTTGTTTTACTGACGGGAGTGGTGTCGGGCATCTACCCGGCCTTTTACCTGTCGCGCCATGAGCCCATCGTTGTACTGAAGGGCACCCAGCATGGGGCCGGGGGCAAGCATGCCCTGCGCAAAATATTGGTCAGCCTGCAGTTTGCCATTTCCATTTTCCTGATCGCCTCGCTGTTGCTGGTTCACCGCCAGGTCAACTATATGAAACACAAAGATCTGGGTTTTGACCGGGAGCATGTGATTACGGTGACCAATCTGACCAGGGCCATCACCAATTCCTATGAAAGCCTGAAGGCCGAATTGCTGCAAAACCCAAACATCATTTCTGTTGCCGCATCGGAAAGCATACCCGGGCAGCAACGCAGTGCCCAGAATTGCTACAAGAGGGGAGACGATCCTTCCACGGCCATCCTGGTTCATGAGAATCGCATCCAGCACGATTACCTTGAAACCTTCGGCATCCGCCTGATCGAGGGCAGGGACTTCGACCCGGAAATGCGAACCGATTCCACCGGTTTCATCATCAACCAGGCGACGGCGCGGAAACTGGGACTGGACAATCCGATCGGTGAGGAAATCACTGTCTGGACCATGCCCGGAAGGATCATCGGCGTGGTGGCTGACTTCAACTTCTTTTCCCTTCACCACGAAATAGAGCCACTGGTCCTCACTGCTTATGCAGACTGGTTCTCCCGCATCAGCATCCGGATGCAGCCGGGGAGCCTTGAAGAGTCAATGGATTTTATCCGGTCCCGGTTTGAGGCGGCCGACCCCAATTACACCTTCGATTACACCTTTGTGGACCAAAACTTTGAACGGATGTACCAGCAGGAGGACCGCATCAATAAATTGATCACCGCGGCAGCCATCCTGGCGGTGGTGATCTCGTTCATGGGGCTGTTTGCCCTGACCTCTTTTACCGTGGCCCGGAAAGTGAAGGAAATCGGCATCCGGAAGACCCTTGGAGCGCCTGTCCACCGCATCGTTCTCATGCTTTCGGGCGAGCTGTCGCGCTGGATGCTGGCCGGCAACATCATTGCCTGGCCCGCCACCTACCTGGTAGTCAGCCGCTGGCAACAGAATTTCGCCTTTCAGATCGACTTGGTGCAACACTGGTGGTTGTTCCTGACGGCCGGGTTGCTGGCAGGGACAGTAGGCATGCTTGCCATGCTTTACCAGTCGCTCAGCGCTGCACGGGCCAACCCGGTCGAAAGCCTGCGCTCGGAGTAAATGAACAGTCTGCCGGAAAGTTTACCACTATCGTGAAAACAACAGCCGGTTTTAACCATTCATTAACCATGTTTTCAGCTTGGTTAACATTCGCAGAGGCCGCCTTCAGAATCATTCTGAAGGCGGCCTCTTTCTATCTGTCTATGCGATCAATCAATTGTTTTGTCCGTGTGACCCGGCAAGGCAAGAATTATTGCTCGTTGGATGCCGGCAAGGGAGACCCGACGGGAATCTCACAAATATGGCCCGGCTGCCCGTGTGGCGGGTTCAGGCGGGGGTTGTCCCCGTTGGCTGTCGGGGCGGCTGTTGTTGTCTGAACAGACTGCACAGATGAAGCAGCTCCCCCTGCAGCGGCATCTGAAGACGCAGGAAGCGGAGACCCAACGGGAATCTCACAAATATGGCCCGGCTGGCCATGGGGCGGGTTCAGGCGGCGGGTTTCACCGCTTGGTGTCGGAGTGGTTGTGGCAACCGGTTGCGAACCGGTGGAAGATCCGGCCGGGGCGGTCGTGCCGGAAGAAGAAGGCAACGGAGACCCGACGGGAATCTCGCAAATATGGCCAGGCTGGCCATGGGGCGGGTTCAGGCGCGGAGCCTCCTGAGAACCCCCGGCGGTTGCCTGGGCAGATGAACCCTGGGGTGCAGGCGGGGTAAAGCCGGGGCTCGAGGGACTGGAAACGCGGTTGCCGGTCCGTTGATTAACCCTGCTGTTACTGTCGTTACTGCTCACAGAAACAAGCACCAGGGCAAGAAAGGCGATAACAAGAAAAACCAAACCAAATTTCTTCATAAAAGGGACCTCGTTTTGACTCCACGCATTGACCCGATTGTTTTCGGGACGGGCACGGAATCGATTATTATTCCACTAATTTACCACTTAATATGTCTATATGCAACTAATTCTGTGAAAACATGTGTAAAAAAAACCCCCTTCCGGCCAATACAAGTTCACTCATAAAAAGCCGGAATGCGTCGAACCTTCGTCTCTTTTTGTATCTTTCGGTGATTTTTGTTCAACCCGCGTGGAGCAATCCAGAAAACACGACCAAATTTTGCGCGACAAAAAACGAGATTTCTTTCCTTCCCGGATGCCTGTGGTCAGGTTTCTCCAATATCCCAGCAAATGATACAGGAACTGGTTTTTCAGCAAAGCTATTATTGGTTGCCGCTGGTGGGTTTCCTCATCGGTTTGCTGGCCACGATTGTAGGAGGCGGGGGTGCCTCATTCTTCCCTCCCGTTTTAATCCTGATATTCCATATCCAGCCCCAGGTGGCGGTGGCCACTTCACTGGCGGCTGCGGTTCCCGTCGGACTTGTAGGTACGGCCAGTCATTACCGCAACGGCAATGTCAACTTTCCCATCGGGATGGCATTTGGCCTGGCCGGTATTGCCGGGGCCCTGCTCGGGGCAGGGATTTCATCCCTTCTTCGGCCCGAGGTCCTGAAAACCGCTTTCGGGGTGTATGCCATTTTGCTCGCCGGACTGATGTTGTTGTCAAATAAGCCATTGGCCGAAGGGGCAGAAGAAAGGCAGGAAACCTACCGCCACCTCTCCGGGGGAAGAAAAGCTTCCATCTCTTTGTTTGGAATCATCTCGGGGGGATTTGCAGGCTTGTTCGGAACCAGTGGTACCGCCCCGGCCATGGCCGGCCTGTTCATCCTGAAGCTTCCCCTCAAGCTGGTGATTGGAACCTCCGTAATGATCGTTTTATTCAACGCCATTTCGGGCCTGGGCAGCCACCTGCTGCTGGGGCAGGTCGACCCTGTCCTGACCATCCTGCTCGGCACCGGCGCCGCATTGGGTGCTTTCGGTGGCCCCATCGTATTAAACAAAATCAATGTCAAAAAGGCGGAGAAGAAGGTAAAAGGCCTCTTTATCCTGATTACGCTGCTGGTCGGTGTATTGATGATCGCCTTCTGACCCCTTCGGCAAGACATCACTGACAAAACACCGCTTATGATTCTACGGATATACCTTTTCATCCTGGCTTATTTCTTCCTGGGCGCAGTGGCCTTTTTTTTCATCAACCGCAAAAAAACCGGAAAAGAAAGCAGGCAAAACTGGTTGAAATACAGCACCTATTTTTTGATCATCCATGTCGTTTTCTTCAGTATTGTCATTCATACCGACTGGTTCAGGGTGCTGGGGCTGCTCATCATTCTCATCGGATGGCTGGAGCTGATTCATGTACACAAGCAAAGCGGGAAAGGCCCCTCCGTTTTCTATTTTGTGTCCCTGTTCCTATACCTTGTCTTTTCGCTGGGGTTCTTCAGTTTTGGCAAACTCCCCAAAGAAACCATCCTTTTCACATTCCTGGTCCTTTCCATCTTTGACGCCTTCAGTCAGCTGAGCGGACAACTGGTTGGCCGACACCAGCTGTTCCCCAGGGTCAGTCCGGCGAAAACCCTGGAAGGCCTGGTCGGCGGACTCCTCTTTGCCATGGGCAGTGCCGTATTGCTCAGAACCATTACAGGAAAATCGGTGGAAGAAACCCTGGGGATGGCCGGCGGTATCGTGGCATTCTCCTTTGCCGGGGATTTCCTGGCATCCATGTACAAAAGAAACCACGGGGTGAAGGATTTCAGCAGGCTGCTTCCCGGGCAGGGAGGTTTTCTTGACCGCTTCGACAGTTTAGTGGCCGGGGGCAGTTTCATGGCGCTCTATGCTGCTTTCTGTCCGTGAGGCGACATCCACCCCCCTGGTTCTTGCCGGACTCAGCGAAGCAGGATAAAACGCATGACCCCGGAAAAATCCTCCGTGGTCATGCGGTAAAAGTACACGCCGGGCTTCAGCAAGCTGCCCTCCAGATCCAGGCTATGGCTCCCTTCCGGGAAAAGACGGTCGGTCATCTGAAGCCTCAGATTCCCCCCGGCATCAAAAATGTCTATACGCACCCGGGAAGGGACTTGCAGCCTGAAGGTAATCCGGGTCTGTTCAGAAAATGGATTGGGTGCGTTCTGCTCCAGGCGGGTTCCTCCCGGGCTGCCCTCATCCATTCCGGTGGTCAGACCTGAGGCCGTTACCAGGATGTCATCAAGCCGCAGCATGTCTCTTCTTCCGTGGTCGGCCTCCAGTTGCTCGCCCGTATAATAATACTTCCAGCGGAGTTGAACGAATGCCTGGTTGTTGGCCGCTGCCGGAAGTTTCACCGGATCAAAATGCCTCTCGTGCCCTTCAGCATCCGATCGCATGTACTCAAGCGGGTTTCCCCGTCCGTCGAGCAAGTCCGAAAAAGGCCCTTCGAGCCCGATGCGGTACTGAAGGCGGATGGCATACACCCTGGCATTGGGAATCAGCGTCCCCCCGGTCCACGACACAAAAACATCCTGAACCCCCCGGGTATCCAGTGCCAGCAGGGCCGCACCCAGGTCCCGGCCCCTTCCGGTATTGATAAAAGAAATGCCCTGCTCTCCCAGGCCGTTTATCCGCGTTCGCCCGCTCAGGCGGTACGCAAAGCCCACAGAGCCGGCATCGTCGGCATGGTAATCCGACGCCGGAACATGATACCTGTGGGTCATTTCGTCTTCAAGGCCAGGATCATCCATGTCACTTTGCAAAAAGAGCATATGGGGAGGGAAGTTTCCTTCCGGTTCGTTTTCATTCCAGTAATCAAAACGGTATGGTCCCTGCTGCAAGGGGTACGCTTGCGGGTTCAGCGCATCCCCTTCAAAATCCGGATCAAGCTCAAAATGGGCAGTCAGCGCAGCGTTGCCATGCAAGGTCAGGACCAGGGATTCCCCGTTTCCGGAATTGGCACCGCTCCAGTGCGAAAAACGAAAGCCCTTGGAGGGCAAGGCTTCCAGGCTTACAGGCACCCCCTGAAAATAGATGCCGGTCCACCGACCATCCAGTTCGGGAACAATGGTGTTGAGCCGGATTCGCCCCATGACAGGGTCGTTGACCCCCAAATCCAGCTCAAGGATTCCATTCAACTGAAACTGGCCGGTGATATGCTGGCGAACACGCCAGGGCCGAACCCGTGCAAAGTCACGCATCACATCCAGGTTTTCCTTCCAGACTCCCATGTCGACGGGCCTCCTCCACCGGTGAATATGCTCCGGCATTTCCGGAGACAAAGCAGCCGCGATGGAGTCAATCACAGCCACAACATGTTTCTCCCTGAACGTGGTGTTCATCAAATCTGCAAAGCGGTTGATGAAATCCCTGCGAAATCCTTGGTTGGTCAGCAATTTCCTCAGCAACATGGTAGACCAGGGCGGATTAGGCCAGGATGGTCCGCCGGGATCCACCGCCATGGCCAGGGTATTATGAGCCGGACCCTGGTTCACCCCGACCACATAATTGAAATTCAATCCAAAACCAAAGTCCGTGTCCAGCATTTTCCATCGCCACCTGCCGTCAAGACCGGGAGGGGCTTCAGGGTCATACGCATTTGTTATCCGACGCCAGTAAACCAGGTTATTGCCGGGCCAGTCGGTATTCATGATAAAAATATTGGCGATCTGAAAGTCTATGAAGCTTTCAGTATCCATCAGGGTTTTTACATGATCCAGATTGGGTTCGTGGGCCATGTTGTTGTTGGCGATAAAAGACCGCATGGCATTGTAGTGGTGGACGCCTTCCGGATTGCCATAATCAAAGACGGAATTGTTTTCCATTCCAACGATTTCATGTTCTTCAAGGCCGTAATGGCTGAAAATATAATGCGCATCGTACCTGTCGCGGATGCCATGTATCCCCCAATACTCGCCGTTCACAAAAAGAATAGCCGGACGAAAAAACTGGGTGTCCACATGCAGGTCCCTGGCCAGGTATTGCAGAAAACCATCCCTGAATAAGGCCTGATCCCAGTCATTCCCCGAGTTCCTAAGCAGAAATCGTTTGTATTGATCGGTGTCTTTTTCGGGAAATAGCCGGTAGTTCAACCATGGGTCACCGTAATCACCCCGGAGATAAAACCGCAGCGATTTGCGTGGCCTGCTTCTGCTGGTCCCCCCATGGATGCGCACCCCCATATCCCCGGAAAAAGCAAGGCCCCCGTCTTTTTCAAAAAAGGCAATATGTACAGGCCTTTCCCATGCATCGCCTCTTTGCCACATATTGCCGTATTCTCCTGGAATATAAATGCCGATTTCAGGATCAAACAGATTCTCCCGGTCCGTATTCAACGAAAATACAGGCAGGGTATACCGTTCGGTCCCGAGTTCATCAATCACATAAGTCATGGTAGACACCCGGCTGTCAATAAAATTCTCCTTACGGGCCACCGCCCTTACCACATTGACTTTCTGTATTTCTCCGGCTGGCGGCATCCAGCCTTCGTAATAGGGCGGTCCGGGATTCGGATTGTCGTTGGTGGGGATGAGGGAAATATCGTTGGGGGTCCCCTCAAGAGAACCAATCGCCATTGGATGAGCGTACGCATTGGAGTCCTCCCCCGGCGTGGAGCCGTCGAGGGTGTAGAAAATGGTGACTCCCGGAATGGTGGAGCTTACCTCCAGTTCGAAACCACTGGTAAAAAAGCCGGGTTCATGAGAAAAAACCAAGTCGGGCAGCATCCCTTCATACCCCTCCGTTTTATTTGATTGACCAGGGGTTGGCGTCTTAAAAAACACCAGCTTGTCTGCACCGTCGGGCTTGCGGCCCATGCTGATGCCGGTGGGAATCACGGTGGCGGGAACCGAGTCTGTGCGGGTTCCTGAAGGATGTGTCAGCAAAATGTCTTCGCCCGAAGCGCTGACGCTGAAATTGGCATGCAGTTCCGATTGGGGATCCCGGCGGTCCTTGCCCGAAGCCCAAATGACCATGTATTGACCCGGGTGAATAATGGCGGAGGGGAATACCCAACGAAACGGATGTTCCACATCATCCGACAAGCCGTATCCCGACAAGCCGACGGCGGCATCAGAAGGATTGTAAATCTCGATCCAGTCCCCGAAATCACCATCCCCGTCAGCAAACGAAGAACTGTTGGAGGCCATGATCTCATTGATCACCAAATCCTGTGCCTGCAGCTGAAAAGACAGTCCGACGCCGAGCAGCCATGGGCCCAGAATCGCAGCCAATAAAAAACGAATTATCATCAAAAAAAACAAAATAAAAGAAACCTGTTCAGACCAAGCCCCCCCGGCCCGAAAAACCCCGCAAGGTACAAAAAATGGACCGAATGGCCGTTTTCTCTCCCGCCCCGGGCAGAGCCAGCAAAACATCCGACGTAGAAAATGAAAAAAAAACTTACATTTAACGGCCGGAAAACAGTATTTAAAAGATATTTGATACGGTATGGGGACACAAATTGCGTTAACCATTCTTTTCCTGCTGGCGTTTTTGCTGCTGCTGGCCTTTATCGAGCTGGTTTACAAACGGCTCAATTTGCAGGGGGAATATACCCGCAAACTGGCCCACTTCTCGGCAACCCTATCGACCATTACCTTCCCTTACCTGTTTACCGACCACTGGTATGTGTTGGCGCTGGCCGTCATTTTCTTTGTTCTGCTATTGGGAAGCCGCAATACCAGCCGGTTGAGGTCCATTCATGACATCACCAGAATATCGAGTGGAAGTTTCCTGTTGCCGGCAGCCATTTATTTTGCCTTCCTGATTTCTCACCTGATGGAAGACCGGTTTCTGTTTATCCTGCCCATGCTGATCCTCGCCATCAGCGATCCCATTGCGGGCTTGTTGGGTATGAATATCACCCGGTACAACCATGAAATCATTTTATTTAAGCACCGGATGGGGAAGACCTGGCTGGGGAGCATGGCGTTTTTTACCTCCGCTTTTATTATCTGCCTGATCGCCTTCTATTTCAACAAGGGAGGGTTCGAGCTTCAGACAGTCGGCCTGTCCGTTATCATTGCCATTGTCACCGCCACCGCCGAACTTCTTAGTCCGAAGGGAACCGACAACCTGGTCATCCCCATGAGCATCATCCTTGTATTAATTCTTTTCGCGTAATGGAAAAAAAAGAACAAATTGTCAATCTGCCGAATGTGATCAGTTTTTACAGGCTGATCGTCTTTCCCTTAATCCTGTGGTTTGCCTGGTCGGGCAACGAGAAAATGTTCGTAATCTTCATCTGCATCAGCCTGGTATCTGACATTCTTGACGGCTTCATTGCCCGCACCTTTAAAATGGTGACCAAATTCGGAGCGCAAATGGACAACCTGGCCGACCTGGGTACATATATACTTGCCCTTTACGGCATATTCCGCTTCAGGTGGGATGCGCTCCAGCCCCATGCCTGGATACTTTATCTTTTCCTGGCCATTTTCGCACTCACCTACGTGGTGGCATGGATCAGGTTTCGCAAAATCCCCGGGCTTCACCTCTACGGCGCCGTCATTGCGGGTTACCTGCAGGGCCTGTTTTTGTTCGTCCTGTTCCTTTACGGGTTCATTCCCTGGTTTTTTTACCTGGCCATCGGTTGGGGGGTTCTGGCCTACATCGAAAAATTCTTCGTGCTGATCCATCTCGACGACATCCGGGCCAACACCAAAGGCTTATACTGGCTGCTGAAAAAGAAAAAACGGGAGCAGGCGGACTAGGTGTATTTTGCATTGCCTTTTTTTGTAGTTTTAATTATGGAAACATCTTTTTGTGTCAGATGTTTCAGACCTTTCAATGCACCCCATGTATGAAACCATATAAGCTGTTTTTGCTTCTGTTATTGACGGCTGTCTCTTCCGGCACGGTCTGTTCGCAGACCCCTCGTGATACAACCGCCACCTCCGATCCGGTGATCCATTATGTGGTGATCAAAAACGACGGCACCCGTTTTGTCGGGGAAATCATTGCGCGTGATGCCCGGGAGGTATTGATCGACACTCCCAACCTGGGCCAGATTGTCATTCCCATGCATGAGATCAGGGAAATCCGCGAGGCCCGGTCATCCGAAGTGTCTCTTACGGGAGACTTCATCCCGTCGGAAGTTTTCTCCACAAGGTATTTCATTACCACCAATGGCCTTCCCGTTGAAAAAGGGGAAAGCTACATACAATGGAATCTGTATGGCCCCGACATTCAATTCGGGGTCAGGGACAACCTCGGACTGGGCATCATGACCTCCTGGTTCGGCACACCCCTGATCGGAACGGTTAAATACAGCATTGGCGTTCCGGGTCCGGTGAGTTTGGGCGTAGGAATGCTGGCAGGCACGGGTTCGTGGGCCGCACCCGACTTTGGGCTCCTTTTGCCATTCGGGGCAATCACCCTGGGCGACCGGGTTAAGAACATGACTTTGTCCGTCGGATATGGAGGTGTTTTTTACAAGGAGGAAGACTATGATCCGGTGAGGGACAGGACCACCTCCAACAGGGTCAGCCAGGGCAGGGTGCTGATCTCTTTGGCGGGCATGGCCAAAGTCGGGAAAAAGCTCAGCCTGGTCTTCGATTCCTTCATTGTTCCCCGGGGTGGCTATTACGATCACCTGGAATTCATAGATCAATATGATCCCGTTACCGGTGATTACTACTTCACCGAGGTAACCCGCCGAAAGCGAAGGGAGGGACTGGCCTTGCTGATCCCCGGCATACGGCTGCAGACCGATCCGGACAGGGCGTTCCAGTTTGGTTTTGCCGGAATACGGTTCGACGGGGCGTTCGCTGCCACCCCCATCCCCATGGTGCAATGGTATCGCAAACTTTGAAAATACCGGCTTGTTAATTAAGTGTTAAAGGCTGAGCGGCGCTTTCGAAGGCCTCCGGAATTTCGTACCTTCATGCTTTCTTAAAGAAAGGAGTACGGTATGAGAAGGCTGGTATTTATTGCATCGGTGATTATTCTCTTTTGTGGCATGGGAACGAAGGCCTTCGGATTCCAGACCCTCCCCACCGACACCCTTCATCTGAAAGAACCCGCTGAAGAACAGGGTGATAGCCTGGAATATGAGCTGGTGATCTTTGACCCTGCCTTTGAGACCTGGTTCATAAGGAACCGCCAACCGGAAGGCATGTACAGTCAGGCTTACCTTGAGAATTGGAACCAACAGCTGGTTACCCAGTGGAACGCCCTTCTAGGCCAAAGGGGCAGGGGGGGCTGTATGCCGGAAACCTACCTCAATTATGAGCCGGGTACAGACTACGGCAAAACACTGAACTACCAGCTCTTTTATTACTTCCGCTACATGCAGGAAAAATGCCGGATCTTTTCCAGTTTCCCCAGGCGGTGGTAGGCCCGGGTGAACCCCCCGGATGGCCGGCAAAGATTGCCCCGCCAAATTAATGCCCAAATTTTTCCGGGATTCAAAAATCCATGGTATTTTTATGGAAAAATACCCGGGGGACTAATGAACCGGGAATTGGTTCACGGAAACACTTAACTCGTATATATGCATTTCGGTCAACTGAATATGATGGGCGGCAGGATGATGCTCCTGCTCGTCGGATTGATAGTTATGCCGGGTTTCTCCGGCTGCCGCAGCGGAAAGAAGGAACCTGCCCGGGAGGTGTTATCGGTCAGTATTGAGCCGGTTCAGTATTTTGTTGACCGGCTGACAGGGGGTGCACTGGAAGTGAATGTTATGGTGCCTGCCGGGGCAAGCCACGGCACCTACTCCCCGACCCCTCAGCAATTTCAGCGGCTTTCCGATTCCGGACTGTATCTCCGCATCGGCTACCTTGGGTATGAACAGGCCTGGATTGGCCGGTTGAAGGAGTTGAACCCGGCCATGGAAGTGGTCAATTTATCTGATCACGTCAGGCTCATCAGGGGGCAGGAGGTCGTTCACGGGGACCATGTCCATGAAGGCGGCATTGACCCCCATATCTGGATGTCACCCGCGGTGATGGTCGATCTCCTCCCGGTGATTAAAAATGCCATCAATACGCATTATCCAGGATACAGGGAAGTGGTGGAGGCAAACCATGCCCTGCTCGAATCAGAGATTCAGGAAGTTCACCGGATCTTTGTGGAACTCTCCGGAACCCTCTCCAACCATAGTTTTATGATATTCCACCCGGCCCTGACCTACCTGGCAAGAGACTACGGCTTTGAACAAATATCCATCGAGCATGATGGCAAGGAGCCATCCCCGGCCATGCTGGGGAGAATGATCAGGGAAGCCCGTGATCATCAGATTTCGGTGGTTTTTATCCAGGAAGAATATGATATGCGGAGCGCCGCGCTGGTGGGGGAAGAAACAGGCGCAGCCCTCATACGGATCAATCCCATGGACTATGACTGGATGGCAGCCATGTACGCACTCGCCGAAACCTTTAAAGAACATCTCCAATGAGCAAGCCCCTGGCGGTTCTTAACAATGTGAGCACCGGGTACGACTCCGAACCGGTGTTGCGGGAGGTGAACCTGGAAATCCACCCGGAAGACTTCATCGGGGTGATCGGACCGAACGGGGGAGGGAAAACCACCCTGGTAAAAGTGCTGCTCGGACTCCTTCCGCTGTTTGGCGGAAAACTCAGCTTCCCGGGAGGAAGACCCAAAACCGGCTATCTTCCGCAGATATCGCAGATCGACAAAAGCTTTCCCATCACCGTGAAGGAAGTCATTGGATCGGGATTAAAGGCAGGGAGCAACTGGTTTCCCCATCTGACGAAAGATCAGAAAAAGCAGGTGTCCGCGATGATTGACGAAGCC
>JAWLHS010000049.1:0-12351 GCA_041690235.1 Bacteroidales bacterium | reverse complement strand
GGCCGGCAGCTGGAATTCGACATGAAAGAGGTAAGCATGCTTTTTTAGGAGGAAAAATGCACTTCAATCTTTTCCGAAAGCATTTCAACGAGCGATTGCAACGGCCTTGATGCCATCATTTTCATAAACGGACTTAGTTCGGCGTCGAATAATACAGACACCCGGCAAGTTTCATCATCCGTTTTATTAAGGAAAATATCCAATGAAAATTCCACCGGATTGGCCCCGTCAGAAACAATATGAATGTTTCTGCAGGCCGACTTGCCGGCGATTCTCATATGAAGGTTTGCCACCCCCTGTATGCGAAAAGAGCAGGTGGTTTCCGTTGCCTGCCAGTCCTGTATCTGCTCCGGCATGAGTTTCTCAAAATTTCGGAAATCGCTCAAAAAGTCAAACACCTTCCTGCAGGGGGCCTTCACATCATGCACTTCGCTCTCAAAACTTGCCATATATTGGATTTTAGTATTTCTCAGACCATCCTACCGGATCTTTACGCCACTCCATCAAAACCTTCAATTCAGAAGGAGAAATCAGCTTCCCCCTCTCTGCAAGCATTACGAGACTGCTATAGTTGCTGAGGGTGTAGAACATACAGGCATTCGCCTGAAATGCCTGGCAGGCCGCGGGGAGTTCATAGGAAAATATGGCCGCCAAACCCAACACATCCCCACCGGAATCCCTGATTGCCTTTACTGCATCAATGCTGCTCATACCGGTCGAAATAAGGTCTTCAATGACAACCACCCGGGCGCCGGGACTTAACCGGCCTTCGATCCGGTTTGCCAGCCCATGTCCCTTTGCTGCGTTTCGCACATAAATAAAAGGCAGATCCAGGCGCTCAGCCACCAATACCCCATGGGCGATGGCCCCCGTAGCCACCCCCGCAATCACTTCAGCCCCGGGGAATTTCTCGCGAACGAGTCCGACAAGGTATTCCGACACCATCCGGCGAACAGCAGGGAAGGAAAGGGCCTGCCTGTTGTCACAATAGATCGGGGCCCTTAAACCGGAGGCCCAGACAAATGGTTGGCTTACATTCAATTTAATTGCGTTAATTTGCATCAAGGCCTCGGCCGTTTTGTATGCAATCATCTCCTTACCTGGCATGACGAAAATTGTGGTTGATGTTGACCATGCAAAACTACGTTAAAATTTATCAAAAGCATACGCCTGATGCACACGGTATACTATGAACGCAAGAAATTGGTTTTCCTGAGTACCGGGGAAAGGCTTCCGCTCGGAATTACCCTGAAAATCCCGAGCGGCGAACAGGACGAATTATGGGAATTATTCACCGATTGGGCAACCAATCCCGGCATGCAAAACATGGGTTTGGTCGGCCGGGATCCGGCCCGGTTATTCAGGCAACTGGCCAGCATGCTGCCTATTGTTGAGGCTGCCGGCGGTGTGGTAGAAAACCTCGAAAAGCAGATCCTGTTCATCTTTCGAAAAGGCATGTGGGATTTGCCCAAAGGAAAAATCGATCCGGGTGAAAAGCCGGAAGAAGCAGCCATCAGGGAGGTCGGGGAAGAATGTGGGATTAGTGGACTGGAGATTGGGGGAAACCTTCCGACAACCTACCATGTTTATCAGCTATCGAAGGGGGACTGGGTACTGAAAAAGACCTACTGGTTTAAAATGACAGCCATTGGGAACCAACAGCCGACCCCCCAGCAGCTGGAGGACATCACCCTTGCTGAGTGGATCCCTCCCTCCCGTGTAAAACACCTGGTGGCCAAATCCTATCAATCGATCGCGGAAGTGGTCAGGGAATATATGTTTTTATATACCTAGGTTTCTATTTAATTTTTATTTGAGTGGGAACAAATTGGTCCACATCACCCCCGTTGCGGATAATGTCCCGGACAATGGATGAATTCAGTGCGGTGTACTCAGGCGTGGTCAGCAGAAACACCGTTTCAAGATCTGCCATCATCTTTTTATTCATTTGCCCGATGCTTCGCTCAAATTCAAAATCTGCAGAGGTCCGCAAACCCCTGAGGATGTACCTGATCCCCTTTCGCCTGCACAAATCAACCGTCAGCCCTTCATAGGTAATCACTTCAACCCGGGAATGCTCCCTAAATACGTCCCGGATCCACTGCACCCGTTTTTCAATGGGAAAAAAGGAGGCCTTCTCCACATTGGTCCCAATGGCAATAATGATTTTATCAAACAAAGGAAGTGCCCTGAGCACAATGGATTCATGCCCTTTGGTAATCGGGTCGAACGAACCCGGGAAAACAGCCATTCTTTCCATCTCAAGCGAAGTGTTTTATGATTGGTCAAAGATGTGATTGGTCAACAACCGTAAATGTAAGAAATTCCGGTCAGGTAGTCACCTATTGAAAAAAGCTGAAATGAACCTTGCCGTATTTTCTTTTATCCGTAAGACGCAAATGGTCGTTGAAGGAGGTCGTCGGACCGTGTTCGATGATCAGAAGGCCATTTTCAGCCAGAAGGCCCCGGTCGAAAACCAACCCGGGTATACTTCTCGTGCCTTCAAAGTCGTAAGGGGGATCGGCAAAAACGAGGTCAAAGCGGGTGTTGCATGATCCGAGGAATTTCAGGGCATCTGCCCGGAGAAAATGCATATTGGAGAACCCAAGATCATGGATTACCCTTTTTAAATAGGCTGCACACAAAGGGTTTTTGTCCACCGCCAGGACATGAATGGCCCCCCTGGAAGCGAATTCCAGGGAAATGTTTCCGGTACCGGAAAACAAGTCAAGCACCTGTATGGCCTCAAAGTCAATTTGGTTATTCAGCACGTTGAACAAAGCCTCCTTGGCCAGGTCGGTTGTTGGCCGCACCGGGAGGTTTGAGGGTGTTTTCAGGACCCTGCGCTTGTATTTTCCCCCGATTATCCGCAAAAGTTCAGGTTAAGTAAATGAAAAAAGTAATGATGGGGGTAATTGTCGAATCCCAGGCAGTACCTGTAAGCATCATTGCGTCCCGTAAAGGAAACCTTCCCGAAGTAACTGGCCAGGCTGGTAAATCCCGGGGAATCCATGCTGATTTCCCCGGCAAGAATGGCCCAGCTGGATTTGGCATCTCGTCCAAACTGTTCCAGTACATAAAACAGAAAATACATAAGGTCTTCAAAATCACGATATTGAAAGACATTGAAATAGACGAGTTTCTTTTTGTCAAGAAGCAATACCTCAAAACAAGACTTCCTGATATGCAGAATGAGATCTCCCGGCCAGTCCTCCAGCCTAGATGCGGCCAGCATATTTTCAATCAATGCGCTGCCGGAATGCCAAAGCCTGTGCCCAGGGAATAACTGCCCGAGTCTGCCGACCAATCGCTCAGGGAGGGAATAAACCCCGTATCCCTGCAGATTGTTTAAACGGTCGGTTCTGATGAGGTGATCCACAGGAACAGAACAACTGAATCGATGCATGGCCTCCTGATCTTCCTTGATAAACAGTTCGTTTGGAAGCAGCGTCAGTTGCGGGGTAAAGCACGCAATCGTTGTTTTGAGGTATTTCCTTGAAAGCAAGTCATGGATTTCGGGATCGGCCAATAAGCGATCCGGAAGCAGGGAAAAGTCTTTCTGTTCCCCATCGAACGTATTGGCCAGCAAAAACTGGTATTTGAAGGCATTGGCATCAAGGATGGCAAAAGAAAATCCATCGGGCATCAGCTCGATGGATAATATTTCCTTGTTATCTGATCCCGGAGAAAAATCTTTATCGGCGATCCGAATGGTCTTTCCAGGGGGAACAGGCATAACAATGAATTATGAAGGCGTTACTCCCAGTTGCCGTCAACAGAGGCCTCCACAAGGGAACCGACCTTAAGAAGCTCACGGGTGTAATAGACCCTCCAGTTCTCAAGGTCCGAAAGGTACTCCTCAGGGAGGGTGTAGGCCTCAAAAACGGGCAATTGAACCATACCCCTTTCAATCATGGAGGCCTCCATGGTGAATCGCTTACCGCCACTGGATGGAATAAAAGGCAGAGAATCAACGGTATACCTTGCCCTGATCAGCAGGCTGTCCCTGGCAGGCATCCACATGGTGTCCCTTCTGACAAGTCCGAGCCGGACGGCCTCCGATTCCGTGATGGTATCGGGAACGGTTCCGATGGCCATGATAATGGGCAGGGAATCGTTTTTAACAAATTGAACCAGTGAGTCAAGATCGCCGTTGAATGCCTGGTAACGGGATCGGTGGGCAAGCTGCACAGAACGGATATCCTTCAAACGCTGGATAATTGCCGCTTCCCTCCTTGCCACTTCCTGGTTAAAACGCACCGGTTCCATAATGCTTTCATAAATCAAGTAAACAAGCACCACAATAATCAGGGCCAAACCGATTTGAATTGCTGTCTTCATCAGAAAATATTTTGTTTTAATTGAGTGATTGAAACCCACTTTGGAATCCTAACCGGCCGGTTGTGACCGAATCCTTTCATGGGATGGTTCTTTTTGGTGTCGGACATCATTGAGATCGGGCCAGCAAAGCTGCCAAAACACCACTGCAAATATTCAACTTTTTTTTTAAACGGTGGCTTTTTTCGCATAAATTTTCCACAAAAACATGTTTTCATCCTCCTTCAATCAGGAAGTGCATCAGAAGTGACCTGGTGTTTCCTTTCCCGTCAAAACTCCGGGAAAGCACGATCGAGATGGTGGGTCTGGCGCGTAAGTTTAAGGTCTTGCAACACCGAGGACTTCACCCGAATGGTAAACATATAGCGCTGCATATACCCGAAAGGAACCCAGTTCAGGGTCATTTCCCAACAGTGAAGATCACGGTAAATATCTACAGATGTGTAGGTAAACTCTTTTTGGTTAAAATCATAGCCTGAGCGAAACCCGATGCGCCATTTCGGTGTCAGCCTGATATCCCCCGAGAATCCAAGATTCTGGATGACGTCACGATTGTAATTTCGCCGGTTATGAATATAACGGGAGTTGTAAACAAAGGAATAATTGAAATTCAGGGACCAGGGAACGGAATAATCCACGCCTGCAGTTGCGGTTTCCATCAGGCCGTTGGTTGGGGTCATTCCCATCTCCCCCCCTGGCATCTGATCACCCCTCCCATGTGTTTCGGCGCCCTGGGGAGCGGTCAGCCCGCCTCCGGGGTCACCCCCGCCTTGCTGCCCTCCATTTTTTGACCTCAGGCTGTAGGTGAGCGCAAAGGACCAACTGGTGTTATTCAGCTGGAGCCATTTATTCCCGTCTTCCCAAACAAAACGGTCGATGTAATTTCCCAGGGAGTCTCTCGCATACAGGGTAAAGGAACTGGAGTAGTTGATGTTCAGATCACCAAACAGGCGGGTCCGGCCACTCACCCGTATGTCAGACCAGTTCAGCGAATCCCTGGCCATGTCATATCCCCCGGAGATGGTCAGGTTGTCTATCAGGGCAATTTTTCGTTCCCCACCCAGTGAATCACTCCGGTCACGCACCTTCATCTCGAGGTTGTTGGTCACGTTGAACCCTATATTGCCTGACCTGTTGGGCGGAGGACCCGGATAAATCCCCCCCTCAAACACAGAATAACGCACATCAATGCTGTCAACCGGATTGAAATACGTCTGGTAATAGCCCCAATAGGGGTCGGCGAAATCGGGGCGAAACGACATGCTGATGCTGGGAGACATCACGTGCCGAATGGCCCTGACAGGCCCCCGTCTTAATTGAACCATCCCATAGAGGCGCGTGCTGAGGCCGGTGGAAAGGTTAAAATCCCTTGCGGCCCGGAAACCCTGGATGGTGTCTACCCGCACCCGGCCATACAGTGTATCTCCGCCCTGGATGGTATAAGCTTCCTGATCCCAATGCTTCTCAATGGTTTGGAAGTACCAGCGCTCATTGTAATTGATGCTGGTACTGAGGTTGAAATGATTGAGCAGCTGTGTTGAATGGGAAATGGGAATGACATGATTGACCCCGTTGCGAAGCTGTGACCAGGTCTCCGGTTCGAAAAGCAGTGAATCGAGGGTTCGCAGTTCATTTCTGGCGTTCATTGTATAGGACATATTGATATCCTCATACCAACGGGATGGTCCGCTTGCCTGGGCGCGGCGAAAGGGATAAAAACGATTGACGCTGAAAGCAAGCTCCGGCAGGCTCAGGTCGACTGAACGGTTCAGGGTATTCTGACTATGTCTGGCATTCGCAGAAAAGTTATACCTGCCCGCCCAGGAGGCGGTGTATGATATATTGGATGAAAAGGTGTTGGTCAGGTAGTCCTGGTCTGATGTGGGATTGAACCGGCTGGCCTGGGAACTTCCGGCATTCACATTGGCCCTGAAGGTACTGTTGGGTCGGGCTTTGGGATCCTGATTGTGGCTCCAGACCACGCGGAAATCGCGGTTCCTGGAATAACCGGGCAAATCCCTTTCCCCCAGAATATTGATTGCATAGCTCAGGTTGATGTTCCCGCTATAGCGGTACCTGGCCCGGTAATTGGAGCCGAGCCGCAGGGCCCAGCTTCCCCTCGAATAAATGTCGCCCCGGATAGAGAGGTCCATATAATCATTAATGCCCCAGTAAAAACCACCATTTTCCAGGTAAAAACCCCTGTTATTGCTCTCTCCGTACGACGGCATAAGGATCCCCGACGCCTGCCCGCGTTTATTGGGAAAGAACCCGAACGGAAGGAACAGTGGCATGGGTACGCCCTCTATAACCAGGAAAGCCACACTGGAAATGATTTTGTCATCCGGAATCAATTTGGCCTTGCGGAACGCAATGTGAAAATGGGGATCAGGATCGTCACAGGTCGTATATTTCCCGTCCTGAACATGCACCACCCTGTCTGGTTGTATTTTAACAATGCCACCATGGAGGTATCCTTCCGATTCTTCGGTAATCACCTCTATGGTCCGACCCCGTTTACTCTCAAAGTTGTATCTGAGTTCGACCGATTGAAAGCTCTGGGGGCCCTCTGTAAAAACAGGGTGTCCGCCAACCACGCCCATAGAATCGGGCATGCCTTTGGCAAACAATTCATTTTTCCTGAAATCGATCTCGACAAAAGCGGCCTGGAGGTGGATCTCACCGTATGTCAGATCAGCATTCCCATATAAAAGAACTTTCTGGTTGTTGACATCAAAAAAAATGGAATCTGAGGCCGAGTAATCCACCCGGGCGTCCAGTATAACCCCGGAACCGGCTTGCCTTACCACTTCTGCTTCCAGGGTATCGGCAGGCAACATAACCGGAGCCACCGTATCGGGTGGAATCCCTGCAGGAATTCTGCCTTCGGGAGAGACAGGGATTTGGGCCTGTAAGAAGCTCCCCCACAGGAAAATGCCCAGGATCAGGACCGAAAACTTAAAGCCCAATTTGGTGAGCACCTCTAATTAATGTTATTTTTGTATAATAATTGCCTTGTTTATCGTTATTATCAAAGCCAGTGACCGAAGGCAAAACTAATCAAAATAGGCGTACCACGGGTGAGCCGAGTGAATCGAATGACATACAGATGAAACGTCTGATTCTTTTATTTGGTATTTTGGCCTTGCTGGCCGTTTTGCCGGAGGGAGCCACAGCCGATCGCCGCGGCTTTGTCAATACGGTGGTCATTGACCCGGGACACGGGGGAAAGGACCCCGGAACCCTGGGCCGCCAGGTTCAGGAGAAGGAGATCAACCTCGCCATTTCACTAAAACTAGGGGCCTATATCAATGAGTACATGCCCGGAGTGGAGGTTATTTACACCCGAACCACGGACGAATTCGTGGCGTTGTACAGACGGGCCCAGATTGCCAATGAAAACAAGGCCGATTTGTTCATTTCCATTCATTGCAACGGGGCCAGCTCCAGATCCGCCATCGGAACCGAAACTTTCGTCATGGGACTCGACCGGAGCAAGGCCAACCTGGAAGTAACCCGAAAGGAAAATGCGGCCATCCTTTACGAAGAGGATTACATGGAAACCTATGAAGGATTTGACCCCCATTCCCCAGAAGCCAATATCATTTTTACCCTCTACCAGAACGCTTACCTGGACCAGAGTCTATCGGTGGCATCCCTTGTGCAAAACCAGTTCAGGGAAAGGGCCAGCCGCGTTGACCGCGGGGTAAAACAAGCCCCCTTTTTGGTATTGTACCAGATCACCATGCCTGGCATTTTGGTGGAGGCCGGATTTTTAAGCAACCAACGGGAGGAGGAGTACCTGAAATCTGAAACCGGTCAGGCCCATATTGCTTCCGCCATTTTCAGGGCTTTCAGGGATTATAAAACCGAACAGGACGCACTGGCCGCTTCAAGGCGACAATATACCGCTGAAGTGGCTGACTCCGGAAATTCGGGTGTTGACCTCCGCGAGGAAGTCGCACAGGAACAACCGGAAACGCAAGAAGAGGAATCCCCGCATAAAGGCATTGTGTTCCGGGTACAATTTGCCAGCACCAGTGTGAAGAAGTCATTGGATTCGGAAGAATTCCAGGGACTTCCCGACCTTGGTTTCTATTTTCATGACGGCATGTACAAATACACCGTTGGGAACGAAACAAGCCTTGAGGAGGCCGCGGCGGTTCAGACCATGATGCATGAAGCCGGGTATAAGGATGCCTTTGTCGTTGCCTTTGTCAATGAAGAGCGCATCTCCCCCGCAGAGGCCATCCGGCTGGTCAGCCAACAGGAAACCAAACCCTAGAAAAACCCAGAACCTAAACCCCTTGTCTTGAAAATACGAAGAGAAGTCAAACTCGGAATGCTGGCCGTCATCACCCTCGTCCTCTTTATTTGGGGAGTGAACTACCTGAAAGGGAGAGACATATTCCAAAAGCAGCTGGAGTTTTATGTGGTTTACGATAAAGTAACCGGATTGATAGAATCCAACCCGGTATCACTGAATGGTCTGCCCATCGGGCAGGTAAAACGCATCAGTTTTCATCCGGACGGAAGCGGCAGGATCCTTGTGGAATGTTTGGTAGGGAATGCCATTGCCCTACCGGACAATTCCATTGCCCATTTGGTTTCTCCTGGATTGATTGGCTCCCGGGAGATAGAAATTGAGCTTGGGAACTCCGGACATTTTATATCCAGCGGGGATACACTGGAGGGAATATTTCAGGCTTCCCTGCAGGATGAGGTGGCCACCCAGCTTCTTCCCATTAAAGCACAGGCCGAAAGCCTCCTGGCACAAATGGATACCGTCTTAACCATCTTTTCCCAGGTATTCACCCCGGCCACCCGCGAAAGCTTATCTGAAGGCATCAGTGATTTTTCCAACACCCTTGACAATCTGGAGAATGCCAGCCTGGTGATGGACACCACCCTTGTGGCACAGGCCGGGAGGATATCAGAAATTCTGGGCAATGCCGCTTCCATTTCAAGGAACATACAGGAAAACAACGACGCCATCGAGCGGATCATTCATAACTTTTCCACCCTGAGCGACACCCTGGTCTCTCTTGAGTTGGTCTCAACCATCGAACAAGCCAAGGGATCCCTCGGAGAATTTGCCCTGGCCATGGATAAAATCAATCGAGGGGAAGGCACCTTCGGATTGCTGCTGAACGACCAGGCGCTTTACCTGAACCTGGAACGGTCATCTCGGCAGCTTGACTTGTTGCTGGAGGACATCAAAGAAAACCCCGGAAAGTATTTCTCGGTTTCCGTGTTTGGAAGATAGCCCATGACAAAACCCATTCTACAGACCATTTGCCTGTCGGTTATGATGTTCGCCTGCACACGCACCGGACAGACTTTCCCTTTTCCGGCGCAGAGCACCCCCCACCAGCAGGAAGCAACCGAATCCCGTTCCGGATTTGAAAGGGCATTCTCAATTTTTTCAGAAGATCCCCACCTGAGAAACGCCCAATGGGCTTTTTATCTCTCGGATGTCACCCGGGACGTGCCCCTGGCCATGCACAACAGCGAAAAGGCCATCGTTCCGGCTTCCACCCAAAAACTGGTGACTTCCATTTCCGCCCTGTTCATGCTTGGACCCGGGTATACCTATCACACAGACTTGCAACATGACGGCAGCATCGAACCGGAAGGGATATTGCACGGCAATCTCTTCATTAAGGGAAGCGGAGACCCAAGTCTGGGTTCTGCCGCGATGAGCGACACCCTGTCGTTAGAGCATGTGTTCGCACATTTTCTGGATCTCCTGAGGGAAAAAGGAATCAAGCAGGTTGCTGGCCACATCGTGGCCGACGAAACGATATTTGATCAGGAAATTGTTCCCCGCAAGTGGTTGTGGGAAGACATGGGAAATTATTTCGGGGCCGGTTCAAGTGGATTGAGTGTGAATGAAAATGCGTATACGGTGTATTTCCGGGCCGGAGCTGCATTGGGAGACCGGGCCCATGTCTTATCAACCCGGCCGGTCATTCCCGGCATGTCGTATATAAACCAGGTAACCACCGGGGAAAGGGGGTCGGGCGACCAGGTGTATATATTCGGGGCCCCCTATATACAGGAACGTTTGTTGACAGGCAGCGTCCCCCTGGGCGCGACCAATTTCCCGGTAAGGGGTTCCATACCCGAGCCCCCATTGTTCATGGCTGCAGCCTTCCGCAACTTTCTGATTGAAAACGGCATCGAAGTAGCCGGTGAAAGCCACTCCTGGCGAAGCGCCGGACTCGCCGGACTGGATCTTGGGTTTCGCCGCGTCACCTTGGGGGGATGGGCGTCCCCACCCCTTTTTGAGATCGTGTTCCGCACCAACCAGGCCAGTGTAAACACCTATGCCGAGAACCTACTGAAAACCATCGGGAAAGAGGTTGGGGGGCGTGGCGACCTGCATACCGGGATACAAGCCATTCGCGGATTTTGGCAGGAAAGGGGCATTGATTTGACGGGTATGTCCTTGCACGACGGCAGCGGGCTCTCCCCTTCCAACCGCCTGACCGCCCGCCAACTCGGGCAATTGCTCGAGGCGGCCGCCCGTGACCAAATGTTTCCCGCCCTGTTAAACAGCCTGCCCCTGGCAGGGTTTTCCGGTTCACTGGCAAACCATTTCCGGGATACCCCATCAGAAGGAATCCTCAGGGCCAAGAGCGGGTATCTTGGCAATGTCAGGGCATATGCCGGATACACAAACCTTCAGAATGGCAACCTCGCGGCTTTCGTTCTGATCGTGAATGACTACGACGGCTCACCGGCTGTCATGCGTGAAAAAATGTTTCTGCTGATGGATGCGATTACCCGCCACTGAAACGGCCATGTTAGTCACCCGTTAACCACCAATGATTTTCCGGGGTCCTGCCACTTTCTTTTGTGTTCATCGCCCGGGTTCACGATCCGGATCAGGCGTTTCTGCAACCGGCGGCTTCGGGGCCCTCGGGCAAAGAAAAAACCCCAAAACACCCAGGGTTTTGAAATATTATTATAATTTAGCGGCGTCGCCAGATTTGTTTCAATCTCTAAATTTTTTGAGTCATGCAAAACACAGATTGGGGAAAACTCCCTTTCGGTTACTACAAAACAGAATATAACGTCCGCTGCTATTATCGCAACGGGCAATGGGGTGAAATCGAGGTTTCATCCTCCGAAACCATAAACATTCACATGGCCGCCACCTGTCTTCACTACGGGCAGGAAGCGTTTGAAGGCATGAAGGCTTACAGGGGGAAAGACGGTCGCATCAGGCTGTTTCGCTGGGAAGAAAACGCCAAGCGCATGCAGCGGTCGGCCGACGGCATCATGATGGCCAGGGTGCCCGAAGAGCTGTTCCATGAAATGGTTGTCAAAGCCGTTAAGCTGAACGAAAAATTCGTCCCCCCATACGGATACGGAGCCGCCCTTTACATCAGGCCCCTTTTGATAGGGACCGGGGTACAGGTCGGAGTCAGTCCGGCGAAAGAATACCTGTTCATGGTGTTCGTCGGGCCCGTCGGTCCTTATTTCAAGGAAGGCTTTAGTCCGGTGAGGATGCAGATCGTTCGCGATTTTGACCGGGCAGCCCCCCTGGGCACCGGACACATCAAAGTGGGCGGCAACTATGCCGGAAGCCTGTATGCCAGCGAGCGGGCCAAACGGGAAGGGTTCCCCGCCGTACTCTTTCTGGAGGCCAAGGAGAAAAAATACATCGACGAGGCCGGACCGGCCAACTTCTTCGCCGTGAAGGATAATAAGTACATTACCCCAAAGTCGGACTCCATTCTTCCCTCCATAACCAATATGAGCCTGATGCAGCTTGCCAGTGATATGGGACTGGAAGTGGAACGCCGCCCGGTGGCGGTTGAAGAACTGGAAGGTTTTGAGGAGGTCGGTGCCTGCGGCACGGCCGCCATCATCTCACCCATCTGCTCCCTTGTGGATCGCGAAACGGGAAAGACCTACGAGTTCTGCAAGGACGGTAAGGCCGGCCCCGTATCCACCGCCCTGTTCAAAAAACTCCAGGCGCTGCAGTACGGTGAAGAAGCCGAT
>JAWLHS010000048.1:0-12367 GCA_041690235.1 Bacteroidales bacterium | reverse complement strand
CAGCATGGGCATAAAAGCGAGCGAGATAAGCAGGGAAGCCACCAGGGCAAAGGTTTTGGTAAACGCCAACGGGGAGAAAAGCCGCCCCTCTGCAGCCTGAAGGGTAAAAACAGGCAAAAAGCTGACAATGGTGGTGGAAACAGCAGTAATAATGGCTGGAGCAACCTCGGCAGAAGCCTCATAAATGATCTCCAGCCGGTTTTTCCCGTTCTTCGCAGCCTCCTGGAGGTGCCGAAGGATGTTTTCGTTCATGATAATTCCAAGGTCCACCATCGTACCAATGGAGATGGCAATGCCTGAAAGGGCGACGATATTCGCATCCACCCTGAAATACTTCATCATGATAAAGCTCATCAGCACGGCCAGAGGCAAAAGGGCAGAAATCAGCAGAGAGGTGCGAAGGTGGTACACCATAATGATGATCACGATGATGGAGATCAGGATCTGCAGTATGATGGCATCGTTCAGGGTGCCAAGGGTTTCATAGATGAGCTGTGTACGGTCATAAAACGGCACGATGCTTACCTGTGACAGGGATCCGTTTTCCAGTTCGCGCGACGGCAGCCCGGGGCTGATCTCCAGGATCTTGGCTTTTACATTCTGGATTACCTCCAGGGGGTTTTCCCCGTACCGGGCCACCACCACTCCCCCGACGGACTCCACGCCTCCCTTATCCAGAATCCCGCCGTGGTTCCTGACAGCCGGCCCGATGTTTACCCTGGCAATGTCCTGAATGCGCACGGGTACATTGTCGTGCACCGCAACCACCGTTTCGCGGATATCCTCCAAAGACTCTATATAACCGAGCCCCCGGATCAGGTATTCGGCCAGGTTATATTCCATGGTATTCGCAGCGGTTTCCCTGTTGCTTTTCTGCAATGCGGAGGCCACCTGCATGAGTGAAATATCGAAGGCCCTCAGGGCATCGGGATCCAGGTCCACCTGGTATTCCTTCACATATCCCCCGACGCTTGCCACCTCTGAAACCCCCTCTACACTGTTCAGGGCGAGCCTCACATAAAAGTCCTGAATGGACCTCAATTCATGCAAGTCCCATCCGCCCATGGGATTTCCCTCTTCATCCAGGCCTTCCAGGGTATACCAGAATACCTGCCCCAGGGCGGTGGCATCCGGACCCAGTTGAGGAGTTACTTCTCCCGGGAGCAATCCCGCCGGAAGGGAATTGAGTTTTTCCAGGATGCGCGACCGGCTCCAATAATATTCAATGTTTTCATCAAAAATGACATATATACTGGAGAACCCAAACATGGAAGTGCTCCGGATGCTGGTAACCCCAGGTATTCCAAGCAATGCCGAAGTTAAGGGATAGGTAATCTGGTCTTCAATGTCCTGGGGAGAACGGCCCATCCATTCAGTAAATATGATCTGCTGGTTTTCACCGATGTCGGGGATGGCATCCACAGGGACGGGATCCCGGGGAAGTATGTCGATGTCCCAGTTGAACGGGGCAACAGCAATGCCCCATCCGACGAAAAAGATAATGAGCAACCAGGCCACCAGGCGGTTCTCAAGGAAGAACCGGATCAATTTATTCAGCATGATGAAAAAGTTTAATTATAAAGAAGAAAGAGGCTGATGTTTCAATCGTGAAGCTGGCTCCTGATCAATGGAACCATTACATCACCGGGTGAACCGAAGAAAATCAAATGATGAAGACGCCGATGGCGGAGAGTTCAACTTTGGGTATGCCGGGTGGGGGGCGATACAGTGAATAAAACCCACTCACCGACCCTTCCACTAAGCAGGGAATAAAAGGATGGTTGTTTCCGGGAAGGAAAATCGGGTAAATAAGCCAACCGGAAACCGGGCTTGATTGGAAGGGATCCAGGGCCATGTCAAGAAAAACATCCCCACAGCAAGGCAACTGCTGTAAGGACTCGCCGGGATGATCTGTCCAGGTCTGGCATGACCCGTTCATTCCACAACTGGCTGTTCCATAACCCGATACCAGGCGCACCGCGGCAAGTTCACCACTGCAGTAGTGCGAGGCAAGGCCGGGATAAAGGGAAAAAACCCATATACCGAAGGCAAGGAAAACGGAGAATCCTTTTCTCATATCAATCGTAAAGATAGGACATTTCAGGGGAAAATCCAATCTATGGAAAACCAGATCTTAAGGGGAATGCAGCATTCCCACAACATTATTCACGCACAGGCCCGGATGCCGGAACGGCTCCGTTGCGGTAAACGGTTTTGATAACCCCCCTGCCGGAGGACTGAATGAATTGAATGATTCTCTCCAGCTCCGGGGAAGCTTCCATGTATGACCGCATGGCTTCCACAGCCTGTGTGGTGTTCAGGCCTTTATGGTAAAGAATGCGATAAGCTTCTGCAATGGTTTCGATCTGGACTTTGGAGAATCCCCTGCGGGTCAGCCCCAGTGTGTTGATGCCCATATAGCTGGCTGGCAATCCGAACACCTTGGTGTAGGGGGCCACATCAGACAAAATGCCCGTCATGCCCGACACAAAGGCATGGGTCCCGATGCGGCAAAACTGGTGGATGGCACTCATCCCACCGATCACGGCATAATCTTCAATGACCACTTCTCCGGCCACCTGAACGCTGTTGGAGATCACGCAATGGTCACCAACCGACACATCGTGTCCCAGGTGGGAATAAGCCATCAGCAGGGTATGGCTGCCCACCCGTGTTACACCCTTTGAATCGGTGCCACGGTTGATGGTCGCATATTCCCTGATGGTTGTATGGTTGCCGATCTCCACCATGCTGTACTCTCCCCTGAACTTCAGATCCTGGGGTTCGGCAGCAATGATGGCTCCCGGGAAAATCTTGCAATGGGATCCGATCCGGGCCCCGGGGTAAATGCTGGCGTTGGAACCAATCCAGGTATGATCGCCTATGACCACATCACGGTCTATTTTTGCAAATGCCTCTACGATCACATTTTCGCCAAGAATGGCACCGGGATGGATCTCTGCCCGTTGGGAAATCTGTTGCTTTATATCCATTTAGCTGGTCATTCAGTATTGGGTTCTACGGGCCCGCAAAAACGGGGCCAGTTTATCATAAATTCGCTCTGTTCCTTAACGCCTTAAAATGGCCTTGGAAAAGAAATGATCCGGAATGTCCTGATCAAACTGGATGGCTGTCATTTTAAATTCGGTTCCATCCCCCTGTTTTAAGGCATCCCTGAAAATGATTGTTGTCGGAAACCATCTTCCCTCTATTCTCCTCACATCCTTCAATTCGGTATGTTTTAGCATTTGTCCGCTTTTTGCGTACATCTCCTGCCTTATGGGTACATAACGTTCAGAATCGATCCATATTTTCTGGGAATGATAGGTGGCATCATCAACTTTGGAAACAAGTTCGAGAATCCAGGCCGGACGACCATCGATGGTTTCTTCACCAATCACTTCTGCCTCATAGATATCGGTTAGTTTCCGGTCCTCCATCATGTCCTCATAACTCAGGTCGGAGCCCATGACCGATTGCCTGAGCATATGCCCCGAGATCTGTATGGTGCGATCGGTCGATGGGGAATAGATCCAAAGCTGATCCTCCAGCTTCAGCATCTTGGTGCCTTGTTCCCTGGGCGGAGCCAGGTATTCGGTGTAGGACTTCTCATCACCGACTGAATATGTCCTGGAGATGATGGTCCTGCTTCCCCTTCTGCCGTGTATGGTCATGCTCGATTCCACGATGCGGTTTTCGGAAAACATATTCTGGTCGACCCGCTCCAGAATATCACCGGCATCCTGGGCAGCGAGCCCCTTCAGAAAAAGCATTGGTATGATAAACAGAATATATGCCTGAAAAGTTTTCATATGCCTGAATTTTAAATTATTTTAAGTTCCATGGATCTATGCCTCCAGCTCCTTGAACAGCCTTGCCGTCTGACGCTTGTAAATCCCGATCCCCGCCAGCATGGTTCCAATTACCGTTGAAACGACCCCGGGTATAAACCCGATGAAAAAGTCAGGCGTGGTAATTCTGGCCCTGATTACCGATGGCATCATCATGGAGGCGCCTTCCATCATGCCGGAAATATCGATTCCGTATTCTTGCAAAAGCCACGCAAAAAACAGGCCAACGGCTGTTCCCAATACCGATCCGACGAAACCAATAACAATGGATTCATAGATCATGCTCCGGTAAACGTGTCCCTTGTCCTCTCCCATGGCCAGACGTATCCCGACCTCTCCGTACCGCCTCAGTCCGCCGAGCAGACCCGCATTCCACAGCACCAGGGACATGGCGAAAATAAAGATCCCCGATACATACAGCCCCCACACTTCCGAAATCTTTACGTAGGCGCCCATGCTTCCCTGCTGGCTCAGGCTTTTCATCACCGGGGCAAATGCATCCGGATCATCCGCATATTGCGCATTAAACACCCGAGCAAACCTCCGGGCCTGTTCATCATCGTAGAATCCCCCAGGCAGGAAGCCAATGATCTCCCCGGCGGCATCCTCCATATCCAGGGCCAGGCGCGCATCTTCAATGTCCATGATGATGGTGCCCCGGTCCATGGCCTCCACGCCGAAGGATAAGGTCCCTATCACCGTGAAGTTGGCCATAACCAGGCTGCCGTTCATGCTGGAACCGATCAGGGTGATGGTTTCCCCGGGGTCAATGTCCAGGTTGCGGGAGAAGGTCTCGCTCAGCAGGACTTGTCCGGCCTCTTTCGGAAGGCTGCCACGCACCAGGGATCTTCCAATGCCCAGACGATCGAGCTCCCCGGTACCGTCTGTAAGCAGATCCAGGCCCATGCCCATCACGGTTCCCTGCGACCGGGTTTCCCCATTTTCATCCGGCACATCCACCAGTCCGCCAAACTGTATCCTCGCAACCCAATCCATGCCGGGAAACATTTCGGCCAGTTCCTCCCTTAATTCCTCCACCCCAATCAGGGCCAGGTCGTTCGGATTCTGGTTCATCTCCTCTGCGTAGGCCCGGGTCATTACCTTTACATGTCCGTAAGAAAACCTGGCGTTCATTTCCAGGGTGTCTCCCATGAAGCCGTTGATGTAGGCGTGCATGAACACAGTCAGCATCACCCCGATGGAGACCACGATCACCGGCAGCCGGCTGCGGCTTTTATCCCGCATTAATCCCTTGATCAAAAACCTTATCATTGCAGTTTCCCCCTTAATGCTTCTGTTGGACTCATTCTGGCAATTTTTCTGGACGGTATATAGCTGACAACGGCCGTGGTTACCGTCAGTACCGCCACGGTACCAACCACCAGTCCGACACTATACACCGGATAAAGCGTCTGGGCCATGGCCATGCCAAACTGGCTGGCATCTAAGGGCATGGTCCATCCGACCCTGGCCATCCAGGCAAGGAAAGGCAGGCCGTAGGCAGCAGAAACGACAGCTGCAAGTATAGCATGCATGGTGCCTTCCACGGTAAACAATCCGACCACCTCCCGGCGCGTATACCCCAGGGCGATGTATGTGCCGATTTCCTTTTGACGGCGGAAAATGGACAGCACCTGGGTGTCAAAAATCGCGAGCATGGCCAGCAGCAGTAAGATCCCATAAAGGACCGTCTGGCCGACAGTCTTTGTTTTGATCATTTCGTCCACCGACCGGGTCAGCTCCCTCCTGGGCTTCAGGGTCCAGCCCGGCAATTCTTCCCTCTCCGCCTCGCTGTCCCGGAACGTGAGCAGGGTCGCTTCCCCGTCAAGCAGGGAAATCTCCCAGAGCTTTTCCAGCGGGATATAAACCTGGGCCGCTTCGGCCGAAGGCACATTGGAATGGAAAATGGCCGTGATCAGGATTTCCGCTGCATCAAAGGTACCATTGGCATCGCGCCAGCGAAGGGTGGTCCGGTCTCCCACCTCCAGGCGGCTGCTGTTGGCCATCATGGCCCCGATGAATGCTGGAATGGCATCTGTGAGCGTGTCCAGGAAGTTCGTGGGCAGTTTGAAAATGCTTTGCCCCGGGCGGATGCCCTTGATGATCGCAGGCATCATCCGGCCCTGGGGGAAGATATGCCCCTGCAGAAACAGCATGGGTTCCATGTCGCCAGCTTCTACTTCAGTCCGGATTGATTCAGGAATGGGTGCATGGCTGTCATATAGGGTCAGCGGATCGTACGGATCATAGGCCTCATGCCAGTATTGCCCGCCCCCTATCTCGTAATGGGTCATATCTGTTTTGGCCTGGTGGTCCCAACCCGTCATCATCCCCTTGAGCCAGATGATCACCACGAAGGAAAAGGACAAAACCAGCACATTCAGCCAGGTTCGTAATCCTGCGCCGATCAGGTTGCGGTATGCCAGTTTAATTGAGAGCCACATGTTTACTGCTTGTTAGGTGTTTGTAAGATTTCGTCTTTGTCGACCCTGCCATCCAGCAAAAAGATCTTCCGGTGCAGGTAGTTGATCACCTTGTCGTCATGGGTGGCAAAAACAAAGGTCGTCTTCAGCTCCCTGTTGAGTTTCTCCATGGTTTTCAATATATTATGGGAGTTTGCAGCATCCAGATTGGCCGTTGGTTCATCTGCCAGCACCAGGGCCGGCCGCTTGACCATGGCCCGTGCGATGGCCACCCGTTGGCATTCCCCGCCCGAAAGTTGGGGTGGCTTGGACTTCTCCTTATCGGTCAGCCCCACCCATTCCAATGCATCCATCACCATCTTCCTGCGCTTGTCTGCTCCAAATTTCAGCAGCAGCAAAGGGAACTCGACATTTTCATAAACCGTATGCACTTGCAGCAGGTTGTAGCTTTGGAAGATAAAACCCATATTCTCCTTTCTCAGGCTTGCCGCCTCTTTTGAACTCAGGGCACCAATCGACTGGCCCAGCACCTCCACCACGCCGTCTGAAGGGGAGTCCAGCGAGCCGATGATATTCAGCAAAGTGGTCTTGCCCGACCCACTTGGTCCGATGAGTCCGGCAAACTCCCCTTTGTTAAAATCCAGGTTGACGTCCCTGAGTGCCGTAAATGTCCCCCGACCCATCGGGAAGCGCTTGGTAAGTTCTTTGATTTGGATGATTTCCATTTTCATTCAGTTATTAAATTCCGGTTTAGTGATTATACACCAACATGATTTGAAAACCCTTGCCCGAAAAAAGCCGGGTGTCAGCTGATTGTTGTGGCAACTGAAAAGTTTCGGGATTCCAGAATGCCATCAGGTAGAAGCTCACACGGTTAAACTGTCTATGCCAATTGGCAAAGCTGTATAGATTGCCATTGGTCCAGTCGTAATAAAAAATGCCGCTGATATGGTCCAGGATTCCGATCGGATATGATACCGAAGTGGCCGTAAAATTCGTTTTCCGCTCAAAAGCAAAGGCTTTTTGGTCTAATGAGAACAGCAAATGTTCGGCCACCAGGTGCAGTCCGTTCCCAATCCCAAAGGTGTAATCTGCCCCCAGGTTGAACAGTTGCATATTGGTGAAAGGGCCGGCTTCCTGCCTTTTATTGATCCATGTGGCTTCCACCCACAACCCCACTTCTACATCCCATTTGGCATCAAAACCATACCGGTTTTCCGGGATATTGGTCATAAAGACAGGAAGGCAGGAAGCGTGTGGCATAAGAACGGATTCGAAATGCTGATCGGCTTTGCGATGGTGAAAAGAAATTGCTGCCTCCCCTCGCGCCACAGGCATTTGGAATCTGCCGCCATATTCCGGTTTTTTATTGGTTGTGGGACCGGTTTCCCATGTTTTGGGGCCCTCGTTTCCATAAAGGGCCCATACCCAGATATTGGCATTGTTCAGAAAGTAATACCTTCCCAGCAGTCCCCATACACCATCCGTTAGCTGCAGCGGGTCTCTCGGATCGACCTGGTCGAACCACATCAGGGGACGAAGCATGGATGCCGACCCGAAGTTAATCTTTTGAAGGCCGATGCGCAGCTCAAGCTGATTGGTGGCATAACGCGCCCATACCCGGTAGGGTTTCATCCGGCCTTCGACCGACAGGCTGTCAAAAAACCGCAAGCCTCCGCTTCCGTTCAGATTGGCAGAGACCTCGAACCCGGCCAGCCGGCCTTCGCCCAGGTCCAGGTCCAGGTTTGCCTGGGGGAGATACCTTGCGCCCATCCACAGGGGCATATCATTGCCGGGGTTCACATTGGCCCAGGCAGAGGCCTGTCCGCGAAAGGACAAGACCTGCCCCAGCTGTGCTGCACCCTCAGTTGCAACCAGACAAATCAGACACCATATGAATACGCAGGTTTTCAATATACGTCGGATGCTTTATTTTTCATACGGAACAATGCCATAGGTAAAAAGCCGGGAGAGCTCCATGACCAGGTCCTGCGGACTGTCATACATTTGAAGCATCCGCTCATCGGTGATCAGTTCCAGCAGTTTGTAAGACATCAGCAGGAAAGCCTCCGGCTTAAAGTCATTGCGCAACCAGCCATTTTCCTGGGCGGTCCTGAAATCTGCAACGATCTCATTCCAGGTAAGTGAGGAAATTTCCTCCACAAAACCCGACAGACCAAGCTCGGGCGATTGGTAAAAGTCACTTAGGAACTCCTTGCTGATATCAGAGGTCCCCTCCATTTTCATCCTAAGTATGGCTTCCATTTTCTGCCGGGTGGTGGTGGCATTGTCAGACATAATCTGACGGAATTGCTCAACCCCTTCTTCTGCAGCCATTTCGTAAACCGCCTTGGCCAGGTCAATTTTATTTCCAAAATGCCTGTAAAAGGTCATTTTGCTCACGCCAGCCTCCCGGCAAATCTCCTCCACGGTTACCCGCCTGAATCCATGCTTCCAGAAGAGTGTTTTTGCCGCATTCAGGATTGATTGATGCTTTGGGTTGTTACGTTCGGCATCCATAACTTACATTTTTTTTTCAAATATACGAATTTTATAATATCAAACGTTATTCGTAATTTTTTTTGAATTTTTAACATTATGGGTTTAAAACAAACTTAACCTGCGGCTAAGATGAAATCCTTATTTTTACCCTTGGTTTATATACCGTTCATTCAATCAAACCATTTTTTGCCATGAAAAAAACATTTGCCACCATTTGCGTTTTCCTTGTGGTTGCCGCAATCCCCCTCTTAGCGCAGGTAAGGGATGAATTCCGGATCCCTGACATCCCCGGTTTCCAGACCCTTAAAATGGATCCCCATTTGCATACTGTGTTCTCCGACGGAATGGTCTGGCCGACCGTCAGGGTCCACGAAGCCTGGCGGGAGGGACTGGATGCCATTGCCATTACCGAGCACATTGAATACCGGCCATTTTTGCAGGACGTACCCGGTGACCACAACCGGGCTTACGACATTGCACGCCCGGTAGCCGACCAGATGGGGATCATCCTGATCCATGGCAGCGAGGTCACCCGTGGCATGCCCCCTGGCCATTTCAATGCCTTATTCTTGTCGGATGCCAATGCACTGGAACAGGATGACTGGCGGATTGCCCTGCAGGAGGCACGGGACCAGGGTGCGTTCATTTTCTGGAACCACCCGGGATGGGACCGCCAGCAGCCGGATACCACCCTTTGGTGGGAAGAGCACACCTGGCTGCTGGAGAACGGTATGCTCCACGGCATCGAGGTGGCCAACGGCTGGATCTATGCACCTGAAGCCATCCAATGGTGCCTGGAGTATGATCTAAGCATGATGGGGTCGTCGGACCTGCACAATCCCAGCAGCATGGATTATGACCTTGGCGGGGGGCAGCGCCGCAGTATGACCCTGGTATTCGCCCTGGAGCGCAGCGCCGAGGGCATTCGTGAAGCGCTGGAGGAGCGACGTACTGCCGTATATTTCAAAGATCGCCTGGCCGGCCCACAAGAATTGCTGGATGCGCTTTTCCGGGAATCCCTGGTGGTGGAATCGGTGACACGGTTCACCAACCGGTTTGGCTTTACACTGTACAATCCCACCGATATTCCCCTGGAATTATCTAAGGTGGCGGGCAATGACGTCGGACTGGAGTTCTTCAGGCAAGTGACCGTGCCGCCCAGGGGCTACCGCAATTTGAATGTTTACATGGACAATGCTTCAGCCCGTGAATCGATAGAACTGCGCCTGGAGGTGGATAATTTTATCGTGGGACCCGGAAAGGGACTGCCGGTGAGCTTGCAGTTGACGCCTGACAATGACTGAGCCAGGCCCGACCAGGATTGTGCTGTAACCGTCACTGAACCAATGGGGTGAAAAGCCTTGCTGGTTTCAGTCAATGCGTTTCAGGATTTCCGCTGTCCGGTTCCCGTAAGGAAGTGCCGATTCCTCTTCCTTTAGTTTTTTCCAGGCTTTGGCAATGATGATCTCATCCACATCCTCGGGGTCGCAGGGAACATCCACCACGTACTGGTCCCGCGCATAGGTCTCAATAATGCATTTTACGATGGCTTTTCCCATAATTCGCGGTATGTAAGTCCATCACAATATTACGATTTTTTTTGCCGGTAGATTGAAAGGATCCAGGTAAAATTTCCGAATTTTGAAATCCCCACCCAATTGCAAACCGAAAGATGAAAAAAACGATCTTCTTGCTTGCCATGTGTTTTCTTGCTGTAATTCACCTGCCGGCCCAGGAGTCTCAAAGGGAATCAGACCTGAAGGTGATGACCTTTAATGTGCGCTTTGACAATCCCGGCGACGGCATCAATGCCTGGGAGCACCGCATCCCTTTGGCAGAGAAATACATATCTAAGGTGGCGCCAGATATTATCGGGATTCAGGAAAGCCTTCACCATCAGAACACGGACATGATAAAAATCATGCCCGGCTACCAGTATATCGGCACCGGCAGGGATGACGGCCGGCAAGGAGGTGAATATTCCCCGATATTCTTTCGCAGCGATCGCTTTGAGCTCCTTGGGTACGGACAATTCTGGCTGTCAGATACCCCGGACGTACCCGGAAGCATTGGCTGGGAGGCCGTTCTTCCCAGGGTGGTGGCCTGGGCCAGGCTAAAAGACGGGGAAAGCGGACTGGATCTTTATGTATTCAACACCCACTTCAGCCATGTGAGCGACTTGGCCAGGCGAAAAAGCATGGAATTCATGTCGGAACAGATCCGGAAGATCGCCGGGGACCACCGGGTCATCGTAACCGGTGATTTCAACATCACCAGGGGATCCGAACTATACGATGATATGCTTGCGCATTTTTACCGAAACAACCGGCTGCAAAATGCGGAACTCATTTCTCGTACCCCGGCGGTCGGGGCCGAATCCACCTTTAACGCCTTCCGGGAAAAAGTCGCAGCCCGGGTCATCGATTATATTTTTGTGAGCGATCACTTCCGGGTGGCTGCCTACCAGGTGGATCGCTTTAAGCAGGACGGGGTGTTCATATCGGATCACTGGCCGGTATGGGCCCGGGTGGTCATCACCGAATAGCCAGACGATCAGGGCAGGGGCGCATTCCAGAACGTGAAGGCAGTGCTTTCGTATAGGTCCTCGAACCGATGGGTGTAAATCTTGCGGGCATAGGACCCGCTTCAGAAGGTGACAACAGAATGGTCTTAAATTAAAGGCGGACTATTGTGTCTGGGTAATCAGGCTGGTTTCAACCGCCAGGCGGAACGCTATGGTAACCTTATCACGGACACGGACCAGGCCAAGGGCCGGGGAAGGCGGATCAATGCCAAAATCAGACATCAGGAGTTCTTTTGAACCGGAAATCAGCATATTGAAAGGGTTGCCCTGATGAAAATCCACGGTAAGGTCGGTATGTTTTGTTTTCCCGTTCATTGTGATGGCCAGGCTGGCCCGGACCTTTCCTTCAGAACCTCTTTCCACGCTCTCATGGGGCCTGATTTCAACCAGTTCAATGTGAATGCTGGGGTGGTTTTTTCCGCCCATGCTTTCATGAAGGTCTTTGTTCATCATCCGGTTATGGCAATCAAACGAAGACACCGCAAGTTCAAGCTCCGCCTCAGAAAAATAAATGGCGTTGCTTCCGGGAAGGACGTCTGCCACAATGGATCCGCGTGGAATCTCCCCTTCCGAGACACAGGTGAAACTGTTCACATTGGTTGTTCCGGACAAAGCAATCCAACTATTTTCACGCACCTCATAAAAATAAAGGCTTCCGGAGGCCGAAATGGCCACCAGGGGCAGGAAACCGATCAATATGGCAAAAAGGCTACGCATGAATGGGTTGATTGAATGACTCCGGATTTTAAATCCAGACTATTACATATGTCTATATTAAATTTACAAAAACCTGACCAAAATAAGAAGCCAGTTTCAAAATAAACCGCAACTTCTTGATAGTTAACAAAAAAGCCCCGCAAAAACATCTGCGGGGCTGAAAAGCTGGCAAACAAACCGACGAAACCTCGTCATTATCGACGAAATTCGGGCGAATGACCGGCGTTAAAATGCGATGGCGGCTTCAACGACTACTCCATTAAAATTGGCCTGGTGCAGCACACTGGAAG
>JAWLHS010000047.1:0-12444 GCA_041690235.1 Bacteroidales bacterium | reverse complement strand
AATTTTCGAGGTATCATCGCCCGGTCTTGCGGGAAATACAATGCGTGCCTTCTCGGCGGTGGGTGCGGAATCCTTCAGCAGCAGGGTCGAGCTTCCCTGCGCCCTCACAGGATAACCGAGCCTCAGGCCCTTGAAAACCGGATGCAGGATGTGGCATGCCATATCGCCCAGGGCCCCTGTGCCAAAGTCCCACCAACCCCTGAAATTCCAGGGTGTATAGATTTCATGGTAGGGACGCATCGGGGCGGGTCCGATAAACAGGTCCCAGTTCATTGTCGGGGGAATGGGCTGCTCCTCCGCCGGCCTTGCAAGGCCCTGCGGCCAAATGGGCCTGTCGGTAAATGCCTCGACCCTGGTCACCTCACCGATCTCCCCGTTCCAAAGCCATTCGCAAATGGTGCTGACGTCATCACCCGAGGCGCCCTGGTTGCCCATTTGGGTCGCCACCTGGTATTTATCGGCCAAACGGGTCAACAAGCGGGATTCATACACCGTATGGGTAAGCGGCTTTTCGACGTACACATGTTTTCCCATAGCGATGGCGTGTGCTGCGATGGCCGCATGGGTATGGTCTGAGGTGGCGACCACCACGGCGTCTATTTCATCACCCATTTCGTCATACAGTCTTCGCCAGTCCCAATATTTCCTGGCACCGGAAAAGTAGTCGAAGCACCCCTTGCTGTACCGCCAGTCCACGTCACAAACCGCCACAATGTTCTCGCTTTCCAATTGGCGAAGAACGGCAAAACCGCGACCGCCAACACCAACTCCGGCAATGTTGAGTTTATCACTGGGGGCCTTGTGGCCCAAACCGCTGATCACCGTGCTGGGCAGAATGGTAAAACCTGCTGCGGCAAGGGCGGTGTTCCCCATGAATTTCCTTCTGGATAGATTTCCCTTCATTTTACTGGCATTTAAGGTTTATGTTTTGTTTGAGAAGAACCGAACGGACCAACAAAAGCAAATATATGCTATTTGTTGAAGAAATGCATCACAATCTTGGCCTTGGAAGGGCCGACGGCTTGTTCCAACTCTTCCTGGCCGGCCCTTTTTATTCCGGCCACCGACTTAAAAGTATGCAGCAACACCTGGATGGTTTTGGGGCCGATGCCCTTTATCTCTGAAAGGGCTGATCCCAGGCTTCCCTTTTCACGACGCTTCCTGTGGTGGGCAATCCCAAAACGATGGGCCTCGTCCCGCATATACTGTATCACCCGCAGGGTCTCCGACTTCTTGTCAATAAAAAGCGGGATTTGATCGCCAGGGAAGAAAATCTCCTCCAGCCGCTTGGCAATGCCGATAACAGGAATTATTTTTGCCAGTCCCAGTCTGTCAAGGGCAGATGCAGCCGAACTCAACTGTCCCTTTCCCCCGTCAACCACCACCAAGTGCGGCAACTCCTGCCCCTCTTCCAGAAGTCTCCTGTACCGCCTGTACACCACCTCTTCCATTGAAGCATAGTCATTCGGACCTTCCACTGTTTTTATGTTGTAATGCCGGTATTCTTTTTTACTGGGACGGGCCTGCCTGAATACGACCATGGCCGCCACCGGATAAGTTCCCTGGGTATTGCTGTTGTCAAAACATTCAATATATGAGGGGGCCTGTGGCAAGCGCAAATCCTGCTTCATCTGTTCCAGAACCCGGCGCGAATGCCGCTCCGGATCGACCAATTCCTTCTGCTTGAATTTTTCCAGCCGGTAGTATTTGGCGTTACGGGCGCTAAGCTCCAGGAGTTTCTTTTTGTCGCCCATTTTTGGAACGGTAAACTTCACCTCCGGAATGGGGATGGAAGGTCGGATGGGCACAATGACTTCCCGGGCATTGCTTTGCAGGCGCTGTCTCAAATCTGTTACAGCCAGTTCCAGCAATTCACGGTCTTCCTCATCAAGCCGTTTTTTGATCTCAATGGTATGTGACTGCACGATGGCTCCGTTGACCACCTTCAGGAAATTCACATAACCGGTTTCCTGGTCGCTGACAATACTGTAAACATCGACATTATGGATCTTTGCGCTCACCACCATGGACTTGCTCTGAAACTTTTTCAACAGCTCAATCTTTTCCTTTACCAGGTTGGCCTTTTCAAATGCAAATTCCCCGGCGTATTCCTTCATCAAAAGCTTTAAATGTTCCATGACCCTGAACAGGTTTCCTTTCAGGAGTTCTTCAACCTGGTCAACGGTGGCCATGTAATCCGCCTCAGTCTGAAGCCCTTCGCAGGGACCCTTGCAATTACCGAGATGGTACTCCAGGCAGCGCTTAAACTTCCCGGCACGTATGTTATCCTGACTTAAATTCAGTCTGCAGGTCCTGTACTGGAACAATTGCCGGATCAGTTCCAGTAGGGTATTCATCATCCTGACCGAGGCGTAGGGCCCGAAATACCTGCTGCCGTCACGCACCAGGTTTCGGGTGGGAAAAATTCTCGGGAATGGCTCATTTTTAATGCATATCCACGGAAAGGTCTTGTCATCCTTGAGCAGGACATTATAGCGGGGCTGGTACTTCTTGATCAGGTTGTTTTCGAGCAGCAGGGCATCCAGTTCGGAATCAACCACGATATGCCTGATATCGGCAATTCGTCTGACCATCATGCGAACCTTGCCGCTGTCAGAGTGGTCACGGTTGAAATAGGAAGACACCCGCTTTTTCAGGTTTTTGGCCTTACCCACATACAGAATCCGGCCCTGGTCGTCATAATACTGGTATACGCCCGGGAGAGCAGGCAGGGTTTGTACGAGGGGGCGCAAGGTTTTCCAGTGCTTGTGTTCGGGTCGGGCCATATTCATTCCTCCGAATATTCGATCAGCATCTTACGGTAAACATTGAACACATTGGAACGGGATACGTAGCCTTTGTATTTACTCTTATCAACAACAGCCATATTCCACAACCCGGAGGTCCGGAATTTTTTCATGACCTCATCCATGCTGTCGTCCGGGCTGACCGTGGCCTTGGGCTGAAACATCAGGTTGCGGACCGTTAACTCCTCGTACTTGCTTCGGTCGAACATAACCTCGCGGACATCATCCAATGTCACGATACCCAGGAAATGACCACCCTCATCGACCACCGGAAAGATGTTTCGGTTCGATTTGGCGATCACCTTTACCAGGTCGCCCAGGCTTTGATCGGGGGCCACCGTCCGCAAATTGGTTTCAATAACGGATTCAACGCTGAGCAGGGTAAGCACGGTCTGGTCCTTGTCATGGGTCAGCAGGTGGCCCTGTTGAGCCAGTTTTTTGGTGTACAGCGAATGGGGCTGGAAATACACCACCGTCAGGTAGGATATGGAAGCCGTGATGATCAGTGGGATAAACAATTCATAGCCGCCGGTAATTTCGGCAATCAGGAAGATGGCCGTCAGGGGTGCGTGGATGACACCGGCAATCAGTCCCGCCATGCCCACAAGAGAGAAATTGTATTCAGAAATGCTGAGCCCGCTGAAAGAGTTCACAAGTCTGGAGAATACAAACCCGGTAATTCCGCCCATAAACAGGCTGGGGGCAAATACGCCGCCGATCCCTCCCGCTCCTGTTGTCAGACTGGTGGCAATGGCTTTAAAGAACAGCACCAGAATCAGGAAACCAATAAACACGAGCCCGGTTTCATCCACGAGGTGACCAAACGGACTGTCCTGCAGCAATTGTTCCGGTTGTCCGGAGAGCATGCTTCGCATGGTATAGTACCCCTCACCAAAAAGGGGGGGAAACAAAAAGATCAGCACACCGAGTGTAAGACCGCCATACAATGCACGCATGTATGGCCTCCCGATTTTTTTAATATGGGATTCGACCTTTCCGTTCATCCAGGCAAAATACAGGGAAACCCCTCCCGTAGCTATCCCCAGCATTACGTAAAAAGGAATGGAGCCAAAGCTGAATGCATCCTTCAGGGTAAAATAAAATTCTATCTGCTCACCCAGGAAAAAGGCTGAAAAGATGGCACCCGTAACGGCCGCAAACAGCAAGGGGATGATGGACGCCATGGTCAGGTCGAGCATCAGCACCTCCAATGCAAAGATCAGTCCCGCAATGGGTGCCTTAAAAATGGCGGCGATGGCCGCGGCGGCCCCGCATCCGATCAGCAGGGTGGTGCGCTTATGGCCAAAACGCGCCGCCTGGGCCACATTCGACCCGATGGCCGCACCCGTGGATACGATCGGGGCCTCCATCCCCACCGAACCGCCGAATCCCCCGGTAAACGTGCAGGCTATAATGGAGGAAAAGGTGTTGTGTAGCTTCATCACGCCCTTGTTGCGCGAAATGGCGTACAAAATTTTGCTTACCCCGTGGCTGATGTCCTCTTTGACGAAAATCCGGATGTACAGCACGGTGATCAGGATCCCGACAAGCGGAAATACCAGGAAGAAATAATTCTCCATATGCCTTCCGGGAATGCTGCGAACCCAACCTTCCAGGTAGTGGACCGATGTCTTCAGGATCACTGCGGCGATGGCAGCGAGCAAACCAATGACCACACAAAGCACCAGGATAAAATGCTTGTCACTGATATGCTTCTGCCGCCAGATAAAAAATTTGTCGACCCAGGCCTGGTGTTCCATGCTTCGGATATTGGGAGGGTTTCACCGGATTTGTCCCACGAAAAATCAAAAATAAGTGATTTTGTGAGAACCACCGAGGGACATCCAAAAATTTCTCCCCCGGAAGGCGGGCTTTAAGGCCTTAGGCAAGGCGGGTTTTGGGAACCCGCGCCCGGAACGAAAACACATGCATGCCCGGGAATAAAAAACCCCGGGTCATTGGCCCGGGGCGGAACAATCCATCATACAATCCTGGCCTTTAAAGAAGGTGCCTGAACCGAAAAACCGTCAGGGCAAGGATGAGCCCAATTCCAACGTAGACGGCCATGGCCGACAGGGGAACAGAAGGGGGCTCAGAATACCAGGTATCGGACGGAGGGCCTTCAGTAAGGGTAACCAGGTAGTCTCCTTCGTATCCGGGGCCCCAGGAAGAAGGCCCTGCCCAGAAATAATATTCTCCGGGAGAAAGCATGTAATCGGTTTGTCCGACTTCACCTGCCGGGATTATCGCATTACTCAAAAGAGTGGCCGGGCACGGTCCTTCAATGATAAAAAGAGTGAGGGGAAAGTTGGCTGTTCCTGTCCAATAAAGGTGTGCGGCCTCTGTCAGCACCAGGCGATACCAGTCGGTATCCCTGGAAGAATAAGCATTGTACTGGTTCGCCGCTCCACAAATAACATCCCCGATCTGTATCGGGGAGAAAACCGGCGGCGTGGAATTGCATCCACCGTTAATGACATCCTCACCTCCATCCGGAATAGGCGGTTCATTTTCAGGAATGGCAAATGACGGGCAACCGGTCCATTCCAGGGGAACGACCGATTCAAAAGCCTCTATAACAACCCCCTCGGGTTTTTCAGCCCCCGTATAAACCTGGGAGCTTGAATGGCCGGCCAATACCAGTACCAGCAAACTGGCCATCAAAAGCATTTTTTTCATAAAATGGTCTGCGTTGGGTTTCATTTCAAATGGGATTTGGGGTTACAAATATGGCGGCAATGTAATGAATTCATGCATTCATTACACAAAATTTGTAAATTTTTCGGTGTTTCGTCGAAAAAAAAATACCCCGGGTGGAGCCTTATCCGCGTTCAATACTGAACCTCAATCCCATGTAAATCATCCTGCCGGTAATGGGTCCCCACACCATGGATGCATCGAAATGCTCCCCGAAGGGGTTGCCCGGGTCGATGATCGGATGTTCCTGCCGGAAATTGGTCAGGTTTTCTCCGCCGAGGTAAATATCCAGGTTGCGCCAGCGGTAGGTAAGCTGCGCGAGCAGCAGAACATGGGAGGGTGATTCTTCGGGAAAATGGAAGGCATCCGTATGGTTGATGACCATCGGAATGCGGCCGGGACCGTTCAACTGTGCCGTGGCGTCGATCTGCCAGCGGTTGTTGCGCGTGGCATAAGACCCGGTAAGGAGTCCGCGGTACCTGTTCACAAAGGGTTTGGCCACCAACTCCTCATTGATGGTGGTCTTCACGTCGGAGTAGCGAAAAGCCGCTGTGATTTCCAAAAGCCTGACGGGCTCAAAGTTAAACTCCACCTGGTAGTTGCTGGCGTAAGATTTCCCGTTCAGGTTGTAGAAAGCCGCCTGGCGGTAATCTGTGTCAATGTCGACGATCAGCTGCTTAATAAAGCTGGTGTGGTAGAACTCTGCCGATACTGAAGCGTCATTGCCGAAAAGCATCAGTTGCCGGGTCAGGCTTCCGCCGAAATTCCAGGCTTCCTCCGGAAGAATATCTTCCTTTACAATCATTCGCTTGCTGCTGACCAGCAAACCCGTATTCTCGGCAATCAGGTTGGGCACGCGATATCCCTTGCCTGCGGAAGCCCGCAGGGTGGTTTGTTCATCAATCATATAGCGCAGGTGAAACCGCGGGGTGAAAAACGTCCCGTACAAATTATGGAAGTCAAGCCTTAGTCCGCCGGACAAGGTGATCCGATCGGGCCGCAGAAAGGTATACTGAAAAAAAGCACCGGGAATGGATTCCCTGCGTTCGAACAGGGAGTCATTCAGGCTTTCACTGTAATCGTCGAACAGATAGCTGAGGCCGGCCGTATAACGGTGATCGGGATGCCCCAAGGTGTTTTCAAACAATATATTGACATACACGGAGTTTTGCGTTCCCGCATACGGGGTCTTCCCATAGTGCGAATCCTGGCTGTGGTGCGTGAAGCTGAGCTGGGTGCCCAGGCTGGCATCCGGCATGCGGCGAAAAAAGAAACCCGTGCGCGCAAAAGCCTCATAACGGCTGGTATTCACACCAAACCCGTAAAAGCGTTCTGAGCCCCATTCTTCCCCATTGTCGAAAAAAGCCAGCTGTCCGCCCTCCCGCTCCTCTTGAAGTACGCGGAATCCGAATTGCGATTCCAATACCCCGGGTTTGTCGAAGCGGTAACGGTTCATGATGTTGTATTTTTTCATCATCGGATGATCCAGAAAGGCATTGTGGTTGTGATCAATCATGCTGTTCATGAACTCCCCATGGGCCAAAATCATGGTACTCCAGCGGGAATTCAACCGCACAGCAGCATTCACCGAGCTTTCCAGTCGACCAAAATCATTGGCATAAAAATTATAATGGAAGCGCTCTTCCTTTTCTGGTTTTTTCAGCTCCACGTTGATCTGCCCGGTGATGGACTCATAGCCATTGATGACGCTGGCAGAACCCTTGGAGATCTGGATGCTTTCCATCCATGGCCCGGGAATAAAACCGAGCCCGAAAGGCTGACCCAGTCCCCTGATGGTCGGCATATTCTCTGTCAGGATCTGGCTGTAAATACCCGCCAATCCGAGCATCTGTATCTGCTTGGCCCCGGAAACCGCGTCACTGTAAGACACATCTATGGAGGCATTGGTCTCAAAGGCTTCCGATAGGTTGCAGCAGGCGGCGCGTTGCAGTTCGCTTGAAGTAATGACCTGGGTAAGGATGGGTTCCAGGGTGGATACATGTGTGCCTGGACGACGCCCGGCGACCACCACCTCATCAAGATCCCGGGAAGGAACCAGAATAACCTCAATATCGCGATGGACCGCGGCAATGTCAATGGTATCGCTCTGGTAGCCCATATAGCTGACCACCAGTTTGTGAGGCAATCGCTCCGGCTTGACCAGGCGAAATGCTCCCATTGTATCCGTCGCAACGCCCAGGGTGGTTCCCAGCCAGAACACATTGGCCCCGATCAAGGGCACCGGGTGTTCGATGTTTCCATGCACCTGGCGTTCCAGGACCTTTCCCTGTATGTGGCTTTGACCAGCTGCCTGTCCGACGAAAAAGAAAAAAAGAAACCCCATCCCCAGCATACGCAGAAAATAAGAACGGATGACAGAGAAACCAGGCCCGTATGAATAAATCAGTTGAAATTGCATAATGGATTCTGTTTTTTTTGAAATGAAAACCTGAGGGCGCCTGCAGGCGCAGGCATACGCATCAGCCCATCCGGCTGGATTTATGCAGACAAGGATGCATGACAAAAAAAAGAAACTCAGAAAACTTTCAACTGATGGGTAGACAGCAGGAAATCCCGGCCCGATAACCTTGGCGGGGGATGCTCAAAGGAAGGGTACGATTCAAAAAGCCGATCAAGAGCGGGACCTGCCACATCATCAGAAAACATGAACAAGGCCGCCGTGATGGGAGATGCAATCCTGACAACAACCCGGTCCTGTGTGACTTCGAAATCATTTTTCAGGTAGATGACTTCAAAGTCGCAACACCCCTGTTCTGCATCGCAAGATGAAGGGCTGTTGCCGGACGATGGCAGACCATCCTTACTGGTCTCCCCCCCTGAATGACAGCAGGAGGAACTTTCAGGCTTGTCATTCTCGTGCTGATGGACCGTCCCACAGCAAGCATTGGGAGAGGATGCAAAGACAATCCCGGTGGTTTCGCACCCCAGGCAATGATGTGCCATCAGCCTGATCCCCGTAAATGACAAGAGGAACAGGCCGGCCAGCAGCAGGGCCATGAGACATCGGGATATTTTTGTCATACCGGGCACAAAAATACCAAAATTGGGGATTAAAATTCAATGAATAAACAAATGGGCAAACCCCTATTTTTCGTCGTGGCGCTTGTTATTTTTCAGCATTTCCGGGTCTCTTTCGTACAAGCAGCAGGCATGCAGATTGGCGTAGGTTTCGTCATCCGCCAGGAAATATTCGGTATCATGGCCGGCTTTGGCAACCGCCCGCTCTACCTGCTCCCGGGTGGCGCGGTCGGGACGGAAGCCAACGGACAGTTCCTGTTTCTGCTGATCCCAGGAGGCATCCCTCACCCCCCTGACGCTATAGGCGGCCTTTTCGATACGGTCTTTGCACATCCCGCAGTTGCCCAAAACGGCAAAGGTGGATTCACCCTGTTCGGCGTTTTCCTGGGTATCCTGTGAAAAGGAGGGATTCATCCCGCCAAGAAGAAGTACTATACTGAATAATGCAATGGAAGTAATGGCTTTCATAATTTATTTAAATAAATAGTTAAATACTTGAACACAAAGCTATCTAAAATCGTTATAAATAACAAGAGATGATTCTTAAAAAACCATAATTACATACCCAATAATCTGATCTGAATGAACCGAGCCCTTGGATTGATGAGCCTTCTGTTTTTGGTGGTACTATTTCCCGCCCTCTCACAATGTCAAACCCCTAAAACCCACAACATGACTGTCAATGTAAAAGATAACGATCCGGGAACCTACCCCATAAAAAAGGCCATGGAGCAATGGGAGCGGGAGCTTGACTCCATGCAACTGCATGTGTTAAGAAATGCCGGAACGGAACGGCCGTTTACGGGAAAGTATTATGACACCGACCAGGCAGGAATATACTATTCTGCGGCCACGGGACAGCCTTTATTTTTTTCGGACACCAAGTTCGACTCGGGATGTGGCTGGCCCAGTTTTTATGCGCCGATCACCCAGGATGCCGTGTACTATCGCACAGACAAATCGTTCGGCATGCTGCGTACCGAGGTGATTGACTCCGGCAGCGGATCCCACCTGGGACATGTATTCGACGATGGGCCGCCGCCCACCGGATTGAGGTTTTGTATGAACAGCGCGGCACTGATCTTTGTACCCCTGGGTGAAAATCCCCCGGAAATTGTCAGGACCTATATGGAAACCCTGGCCAGCGATGAAGAAAAGCGGGTCGTTGAAACCTACCTGAATCCCTGAAGCACCGGGGGAATCAGGGCCCGGGGTTTATTCCTGTCCCCCTGCCCTGCTCATCAGGCGGGCTCAAACCCACTCAATACAATGAATGATTCACTGTATTTGTTTTCGATCTCCAGTCGAATCACCGTGGTAAGACCAGTAACAAAATTGTGGGTTCCCTCATAATTTTGGGAAAAGCTGCATGTTGCTTTGATTGTGTGACGTCCGGAGGGAACAGACCAGGTCTCAGACTCTTCGCTACTGACCCTGCCGATAAAACTACTGTCAAAATAGATCTTCATGCTGTACTTGCTTTCATTCAGGATCTGCAGAAATGAATCTCCGGAAATTTCTTCCTCCTTCTCACAACCAGCCAACACAACAACCACAATCAGCATCAATAAACCCAATGGCTTTTTCATGATACGGGATATTAATTCACGCTCAAATAATACTTACTCCTTTCAGTATCAATGAATAGTCTGAAATTTTCATTTTAAAAGGTTCAATAACCGTCGGGGAATCCAATGTAATCGTGGAGCTACCCCCTTTTTTTCCCAGGCTGCAGCCAACTGAAACCTTGTACTGATGCCCCTCTTCGACAAACATCACACAGGATTTGGTGCTGCCGTCGATACTTGCAGTAATTTTAATTTCCCCCGACTTATTTCCAGTCACACGAATCCCCTTATAAAGGGTAACGCCCGACATGACGCCACCCGAATAGCTGTAATGCATGGACCATCCCTGGACCCATTCAATGTCAGGACCTGAGGCATATTTCTCGCAAGCCGGGAACGAAAAAAGAATCAGAAGCAGCGGAAACAGCCGTAAGGGATAAGGAGGTTTTGCTGTTTTCATCTCAATATATTTTAAAACCTGCGGCCTGGGCATTTTGCTTGCCTTACAGATCCAAAAATTAGAAATTTAGAAAATGGATATAGCGAAATATAAACATTTTTAGCAGAGAAAAAATAACCTTACGTAGTAAATATAAAGCTTATTTAAGCTCAATAATCTATTTTGCTATATTTTTATAACGACGCAAACATCCATTTAAACGAAATAAATTGGGGTTGCTGATCAATCCGAAAATCGTCTGTTTCGGAAGCAAAGTTTGCGTCTTTCAGTACTTTGTAAATAGGGACAAAAAACAAAAGCCTGACTGTTAGTCGACAATCAGGCTTTTTTGGTAGACAAGGTGTTTGAAATATCTAACCTGGATTTGGTGAATGATTTGGCGGAAGTGATTGATTCTCTTACTATGTCTGAATAACCATTAAATAATTGAGGATAATTATTGGACATATTTTCAATTTGATTGCATATTTGTCCGTATTTTATTACTTTTACAATATGATACCCAGAGAATCGTCAACAATAATTGGTAAAATAAGGAAGCAGTTCCCGGTAATTACCCTGACTGGTCCCAGACAAAGCGGTAAAACCACTCTGCTCAAATCGATATACACTGATCTCCCCTATGCCAGTCTTGAAGATATTGACCTTAGAAATGAAGCATTAAAAGATCCGCGCGGATTTTTAAATAATTTTCCTGAAGGAGCTGTTCTGGATGAAGTTCAGCGAACACCCGAGCTTTTTTCATATATACAGGGCATTGTCGATACAAATAAAAAGATCCATTTTGTATTATCCGGTTCTCACAACTTTCTATTACTTGAAAACATTTCTCAGTCGCTTGCGGGTCGTGCAGCCATTTTAAAATTATTGCCTTTTAGTATTTCTGAATTGCAGGCTGAAAAGCTGATTACAGACTCTTACGAACAATTAATCTTTAAGGGAATGTATCCAAGAATCTATGACCGTGATATTGACCCGGAATTCTTCTATCCATCATATATTAGCACTTATATAGAAAGAGATGTAAGACAGATTAAAAATATTGAGAACCTGAACAATTTTTCAAATTTTCTTCAACTTTGTGCCGGAAGAACAGGACAGGTTGTCAATCTCAATTCTTTAGCAACTGATGCAGGAATCTCACCGAATACAGCAAAATCATGGTTGTCAATCCTTGAAGCAAGTTTCATTATCTACTTTTTACAACCCTATTACGAAAACTTCAATAAGCGAATTATCAAATCGCCGAAACTTTATTTCTATGACACAGGACTGGTTTGCTCATTGCTCGGAATAAGTTCTCCGAACCAGGTTAAAACGTTTCATTCAAAAGGAGCGTTATTCGAAAACCTGATCATTACTGACCTTATTAAGAGCAGACTTCATAAAGGTACGAACCCCAGATTCTATTATTGGCAAAACAAAACCAAACAGGAGGTTGATTTAATCATTGATACACCCACGGGACCGGTTGCATATGAGATTAAGTCCGGTATGACTATGAATGACAACTACTTCACAAACTTGAGATACTGGCAGAAGCTATCAGGTGAAAAAACCGAAAACCTGAATGTGATATACGGAGGACAAAAGGATCTGAAAACTTCAAGCGGCAATTACATTTCCTGGAAGAGTATTCAAAAAATTAATATCTAAATATAAAGCCCGATGAATTCAGTTCACCATGCTTCTTTAGTAGCGGGGACAAGATTACTCGCTTCGCTCGTGATCCTTAGGAGGGGTTGCTTTACAAAGTAAAACCCCTGCATACGCCTGCGGCGTCTACGGTCTTTCTGTTTCCATTCCTCACCTGAGCAAGCCCGGCTCGGTCTGAAAACAAAAATCCCCGGTGCTTTTGCACCAGGGATTTTAC
>JAWLHS010000046.1:0-12491 GCA_041690235.1 Bacteroidales bacterium | reverse complement strand
CCATGATATTGATCAGCTCTTTTTGCTCATTTTTCGTCGGATGGATTCCGAGTTGCTGAAGGCGCACGGGGCTGCCCAGGCGGGTAAAGAATGCCTCGAAGGCGGCGGTGGTTTCCTGTGGAGTGTGGACCTGGAACAATCCCTTCCCAAGCGCCGCAATCCGGTCAGGAATGCGGTTCTGCTGCAGCCTGAACCAGGCGGGATAGGCAATGGACAGTGAAGCACCATGGGGAACGTCCCAAACCACGCTCAGGCAATGCCCAATGCCGTGCACCCCCCAGTCACCCGACTTTTTCCCCGGCATGGTCATTCCGTTCAGGGCACAGGTGGCCGCATACATGATGCGGGCCCTGAGATCGTAATTGTTTAGATCGTTCATCAGGTCGGGGCCGTATTGCAGGGCCTCGTGAATGATGGCCAGGATAAACCGGTCGCTCAGACTGGCATCGCCCTTTCCAAACCAGGCCTCCAGGCTGTGTGCGATGAGGTCGGCAATGCCGTATGCGGTATAATTTGCCGGCACACTCAGTGTAAAGGAGGGATCCAGAAAGCTGTGCCTGGGAAACATCAGGGGGTTCCCATAGCCGATTTTCTTCTTCACGGCATCGTTTTGAACCACTGCAAAGGGGTTCATCTCCGTTCCGGTAGCGGCCAGGGTCAGAATGGCAATAAGGGGAAGACCGGAAGCAGGCTTGCGGTCTCCGTCGATAAAGTCCCATGCCGAATGTTCGACAGGGATGGCGATCGAAATGACTTTGGCGCTGTCAATGACACTTCCTCCGCCCAGGGCGATGACCATGTCCACCTTCTTCTCCCTGCCCAGGGCTGCCGCCTCGTCAACATCCCCGATAACGGGATTGGATTTGATGCCCTGGTACTCATAAACGGTCAGTCCGGCCCCTTCCAAAGCCTTGAGGCAAGCATCGTAAGCCCCGTTCGATTTTACTGAACCCTTGCCGTAAACCATCAAGGCCCTTTTCCCATATAGAGAAACGGTATCCCCGAGTTTTTCGAGTATTCCCCTGCCAAAATGCAGTTTCACCGGATTGTATGACACAAAATTTTCCATGGTAAGTTTTTTATGCACAAACTTACACAATTTCCCCTGCTTCAACCCCTGGTGCGGAATGAAAAAAACCCCGAAAAGCCCCCTTATTATCAGGGGAAATGTATATTTTTATGGTGGTTAAAAAAATGGACGCCAGTCCAGGTCATCATAAAGGGAAATGGTTCTGTTGCCCGGCCCAATGGATCCGGGTCTGTTATAAATCAATAATTCGAAAAAGATGAGCGACAAAAAAGTGAAAGGAACAATTGGAATTTTAACAGGGGGCGGGGATGTTCCGGGACTGAATCCGGCCATTCGTGCCATTACCATAAGGGCGCTTCGCGAAGGGTACAGGGTGATCGGCCTTCGAAGGGGCTGGGCCGGACTGATGGAGCTTGTGCGTGACAAAAATGTCGACAACAGCTTGAACTACACAGAATTAACCGAGGATATCGTCAATAAGGCGGGACGTACCGGGGGCACCTTCCTGCATACATCCAGGACCCGGCCAAGCCACCTGCCCGCCCGGCATGTGCCGGAGCATCTGAAAGACAAGTATAAGGCCGAGATCAATGACCTGACCCCGGAGGTGTTAAAGAACATTGACTTCCTGAATCTTGATTTCCTGATTCCCATCGGCGGTGACGACACCCTGAGTTATTCTGTCAGGTTGTACAAGGAAGGGGTGAAGGTGGTGGCCATCCCGAAGACCATGGACAATGATGTGCCTGGTACCGATTATTGCATCGGTTTTAGTACCTGCATCACCCGTACCATCCATATGACCAATTTGCTGCGGACCTCCGCCGGATCGCATGAACGCATCCTGGTCATGGAGGTGTTCGGACGCTATGCCGGGTTTACGGCCCTGCTGCCCACCATGGCCGGAGCAGCCAATCGTTGCGTCATTCCGGAGTATAAGTTTTCGGTGGACCACCTGACGGAATTACTGGTTCAGGACCGCGCGAGCAACCCGAGCAAATATTCTGTGGTCCTGGTTTCAGAAGGGGCCGCATTCGAAGGGGTGGACATGATGTTTACAAACACCGAAACAGACATGTACGGGCATGCCAAACTGGGCGGCATCGGCGATGCCGTTTCAGCCAAAATCAAGGAGCTGAGTCCCAAGTACAACAAGGGCAAGCGTGTGGAGACCATCAATCAGCACCTGGGATACCTGGTGCGTTCAGGCGATCCAGACGCCATAGACAGCATCGTGCCCATGGCTTATGGCAACCTGGCCCTGGATCTGGTGCTGAAAGGCATTCACGGAAGGCTGGTCATTCTTAAGAACGGGCGTTACGACAATATTCCCGTCGATATTATCAGCAGCACCAAAAAGCTGATCGATGTCGAAAAGCATTACAATGCCGACCGCCTGAGGCCGGTCTATGAATCCTTTATCGACAAGCCCTTGTTTCTTGTGGGATAGGTTGAAATAAAATCGGCGCATTTTGGCAAAACCGGCATCAGACCAGGTGGAAACACCTTTGATGAAACAGTATTACGGCATCAAGGCCAAATACCCTGATGCCCTTTTGCTCTTCAGGGTTGGGGACTTCTATGAGACTTTTGGCGAGGATGCCATCATGACTTCCCGGATCCTGGGTATTGTGCTGACCCGCCGTGCCAATGGGGCTGCTTCATTTGTTGAGTTGGCAGGGTTTCCCCATCACGCCCTGGATACCTACCTGCCCCGCTTGGTGAAGGCGGGATATCGTGTCGCCATCTGCGAACAGCTTGAAGACCCGAAACAAACCAAGAAAATCGTCAAACGGGGTGTCACTGAACTGGTTACACCGGGTATTGCCTTCAGTGATAAGGTTCTGAACCACAAAGAAAACAATTTTCTGGCTGCTGTGCACCTTACCGATAACCTGGTCGGTGTGGCCTTCCTGGATGTATCGACCGGAGAATTCCTCGCCGACCAGGGTACGCCTGAGTATGCAGATAAGCTGCTCCAGAGTTTCCGGCCCAGCGAAGTGGTGGTCCGGAAGGACCGGCAGAAATTTCTGCATACTGCATTCCCTGCGAAATATCATACGACCACGCTCGACGACTGGGTCTTTACGCGCGACTTTGCCGACGACATCCTTTTGAGTCACTTTGGTACCGTTTCATTAAAGGGTTTTGGCATTGAGGAAATGGATTTGGGAATCATCGCGGCAGGGGCAGTCATGCACTACCTGCGCGAAACCCGTCACGACCAGCTGGGCCATATCAATAAAATATCACGCATCGACGAACGCAAATCCGTCTGGCTCGACAGGTTCACCTTGCGCAACCTGGAGATCGTTGGCTCACTCAACGAGAATGCAACGACCCTGCTTCAGGTACTTGACCATACCATCACGCCCATGGGCGGACGCCTGCTGAAACGCTGGATCATTCTGCCCCTGAAAGACATAGCGATGATCCGGGAGCGGCACGATGTGGTTGGTTATATGGCAGATCACCCCTCCCTGATGGAATCCCTGGCTTTGTTAATCAAGCAGGTGGGGGACCTGGAGCGAATGATTTCCCGGGTGGTGGTCGGCAAAGTGGGCCCCAGGGAGGTGCTTCAGATCCAAAAAGCCCTGGACACCATAGAACCCTTACAGGAACTTTGTGCTGAGACACAATGTGAGGCCCTGCAAAATGCCGCCGCTCAACTGGATCCATGCGCCCTGATCCGCGACCGGATCGCCCGGGAGATCAAACCCGAGCCGGCCGTGGCCATTAACAAGGGGAATGTGATGGCTGACGGGGTATCGGAAGATCTGGATGAGCTCCGGAGGATTGCTTATTCCGGCAAAGACTATCTGGCGGAGCTTCGCCTGCGGGAGATTGAGCGGACCGGCATTCCCTCCATCAAGATATCCTTCAACAATGTGTTCGGTTATTACCTGGAGGTAACCAACACCCATAAGGACAAGGTACCGGACGATTGGCAACGGAAACAAACCCTTGCCAATGCGGAACGGTATATTACACCGGAATTAAAAACCTACGAGGAGAAAATTCTCAGCGCTGAAGAAAAGATGCTGGAGATTGAGGAAAAACTGTTTCATGATCTGGTCTTGTCCATTGCGGAATATGTGGAGCCGATCCAGCGCAATGCCGGCATCATTGCACGGCTTGATTGCCTGTTGTGCTTCGCCACGGCTGCCGGGCAATTCCGTTACGTGCGGCCGGAGATCAATGAATCTTATGTGCTTGATATCAAAGGGGGAAGGCATCCCGTGATTGAACGGCAATTGCCGCCGGGGGAGGAATATGTGGCCAACGATGTATTCCTGGATATTGAACAGCAACAGATCCTGATGATCACGGGTCCGAATATGTCAGGCAAATCAGCCCTGCTTCGCCAAACGGCGCTGATTGTGATCATGGCACAAATGGGGAGTTATGTTCCGGCCGCATCCGCAAAAATCGGTTTAACAGACAAGATTTTTACCCGTGTGGGTGCTTCCGATAATATTTCTTCGGGGGAGTCGACTTTTATGGTCGAGATGAATGAAACAGCCAGTATATTAAACAATATCTCCAACCGCAGCCTGATTCTGCTGGATGAGATCGGGAGGGGAACCAGCACCTATGACGGAATCAGCATTGCCTGGGCCATTGCGGAATTCCTTCATGAACACCCCCTGTTCAGGGCAAAGACCCTGTTTGCCACGCACTATCACGAACTGAATGAGATGGCGACTTCGTTTCCCCGGATCAAGAACTTTAATGTGTCTGTCAGGGAGGTGCGCAACCAGGTGATTTTCCTGCGCAAACTGGTTTCGGGCGGCAGCGAACATTCCTTTGGCATCCATGTGGCGAAAATGGCCGGCATGCCTGTCTCAGTGATCGACCGGGCCAAAACCATTTTGTCCCATCTGGAGAAAACACACAGCCATGAGGAGCTGACCGGGAAGGTCAAGGGGGGCGGAAAGCATCGTGCCGATGATTTCCAGCTGAGTTTTTTTCAGCTCGATGATCCCCTGCTTGAGCAGATCAAGGAAGACATTTTGAATACGGACATTGACAGGCTGACTCCGGTTGAGGCCCTGATGAAACTCAATGAGATTAAGCGTTTGCTGGGAAAATAATTTTTCGGAAAAATTATTATCTCCTGTAACCCAGGCTCTGGAGTACCTCATCGCTGAGGTCGTACCTCACGTCGGTGTAAAGCATGGTAAGGCCCCCTGATTTGTCGAAAATCACGGCATAGTTGCCCCTGGTTGCGATCGTCTGCACGGCATCGAAAATGCGATCCTGTATGGGCTGGATCATCTCCTGACGTTTCTGGAAGAGTTCACCGTCGCGGCCAAAACGCCTCATCTGCAATTCTTTGGCGCTTTGTTCCCGCGCCACAATGGCATCTTCCCGTTGTTGCCTGATCTCTTCAGGCAGCAAGGGTGCTTCTGCCTGGTAAGCACGGAACATTTGTTCAATTTCAGCGAACATTTCCTCCAGCTCGGTCTGCCACTCAATGGAAATCCGTTCGATTTCCATTTCGGCTGCTTTATATTCAGGGATATTTTCCATGATATAATCGGAGTCGATGTAAGCAAACCGTTGCCCGTAAGACGTAAGGGCTGCGGCAAAGATCAGTGTGAAAATAATGGCAATTCTTTTCATAATGTTTCCTCCGAATGATTTAATGCGTTAATCAATGGACTGGCCGATGGAGAAGTGAAACCGGCCCTTGTTCTCGCCGGGTCGTCCGGAAATCTCGTCAAAACCGTATCCCCAGTCAACCCCCAGCAAACCGAACATGGGCAAAAACACCCTCAGGCCGACACCGGCCGATCGTTTAATGTCGAAGGGGTTATAGCTTTTAAAGTCTCTCCAGGCATTTCCTCCTTCCACGAACCCAAGGGCGTAAATGGTGGCCATGGGGTTGAGCGAAATGGGATAGCGCACCTCCACAGAAAACTTATTGTAGATATTGGCGCCTTCGTATTGATTGTCGGGACCAACGGGGGTCAGGGAGTAGTTTCCGTATCCCCTGAGCGCGATGATTTCCCTGCCATCAATTTCCCATCCGGAGAGTCCGTCGCCTCCAAGGTAGAACCGTTCAAAGGGAGGAAATCCGATGTCACGGTTGTAGAAACCCAAAAAGCCAAACCTCGTTCTGGTAGAAAGTATCAAATCTCCTGCCAAACTTGTATACCATGAGGTATTAAACTTCCATTTATGGTATTCCAGCCATTTGAATCGCTCCTGGATGGTTGCATCAGAAAAATCCTTATTGGACAATCTTGAATAAGGGGGCGTCAGCTGCAGCGACAAAGACACCTCCGAACCACTCCTGGGAAACAGCGGGGCATCCACTGAGTTTCGTCCGAATACAATATTGTAGCTCAGGTTGTTCGACTGACCATTGTCGAAGGCAAAACGTATCGGGCTGTTCAGGATGTCGTAATGCTGGTAGGAAATAAATTGCTGGAGGTAAAACCAGTCATCCGGTACCGTCAACCGCTTGGCCAATCCGATGGAACTTCCAAAAATGGAGTAATACCCGTAATTCGGATGGCTTTTGGCAAGGTTTTGCCTGTGGGTCGTCTGGTACAGTGAAATGCTGAGGTTGTTGGGCTTCTTGCCACCCAGCCAGGGCTCAGAGAATGACATGCTGTAGGAAATGTAACCCCTGCCGTATGTCTGGGCGCGCAATGAAAGCTTCTGACCGTCCCCCGTGGGAAGTGGTCTCCAGGCATCTTTTTTGAACAGGTTCCGTGTACTGAAATTATTGAAGGTGAGTCCGATGGTGCCAATGACGCGATTGGCCCCCCAACCCCCCGAAAGCTCAATCTGGTCGGAAGAGGTTTCCTCTACGATGTATTCAATGTCTACGGTGCCATCACTGGGGTTGGGCTTGGGCACGATGTCGATCTTTTCCTGGTCGAAATACCCGAGCTGAATGATTTCCCGCTGACTCCGAATGATATCGCTGCGGCTGAACAATTTTCCCGGGCGTGTTCGGATCTCCCGCATGATTACATGGTCATTGGTTCGGGTGTTGCCCCGGATGGTGACCCTGTTAATGGTGGCCTGCTTTCCTTCGAATATTCTGATCTCCATATCAATGGAGTCGTTCTCCACCCTGACCTCTACCGGATCCAGGTTGAAAAACAGGTATCCATCGTCCAGGTAGAGGGAGCTGACATCCAGACCGTCGATGTTCATGAACAGATTTGTTTCCAGGAGCTTTTGGTTGTAAAGGTCCCCCTTTCCCATTCCGAGTACCTCATCAAGTACTTCGGAGGGGTATACGGTGTTTCCCACCCAGCTGATATCACGGAAGTAATAGGTTGGCCCCTCATCGACGACCAGGTCAATGGCAATGCGGTCTTCATCGGTGAAATAGATGGAGTCGCTGACAATGACGGCATCCCTTTTCCCAAGTTCGTTGTATCTTTCAATGAGTTTCTGCTTGTCTTCCTCAAACTCTTCCTGGACCAGTTTGGAGGAAGAGAACAGGAACCGGAGACTGCGCTCACGGGTGTTTTTCAACAGCCTTTTCACCTGGTTGTCACTGATTGCCTCGTTCCCGTATACATTCACACTGCTGATGCGTGTGCGGTTGCCTTTATTGACTTCAAACTCCAGCATGATGCTGTTCACCCGGATCGTATCCTCCAGTTGCCTGACGGTAACCTCCGGCCTGAGGAAACCCTTTTCGATATAATAGTCCTGGATGGCACTTTCAGCCCGGTACAAAAGGCCTTCAGTCACTACATCCCCGCGGACCAGGTTCAGAAGGTCACGTAACTTGTCTTGTTCGGAACGCTTAACGCCCAAAAATTCAAACTGCGTAAGCCGCGGCCGCTCAACCAACTCAATGTCCAGGAATACCATTTCCCCTTGTATGGAAGTGGCCGAAATGGCAATATGCTGAAAAAGGCCCTGCCGCCAAAGGTTGTTGATGGCTTCTGAAATTCTCTCCCCCGGAATCAGGATGCGTTCACCCAGGGTGAGCCCGGATACCATAATCACGACGTTGTCGTCATTAAACTCGGCTCCGCTCACGGAAATACCTCCTATGACATATTCAACGGGATTGAGGTGGTCGAACCGGATCTGGTCGCCGGTAAGGATTTCCTGTGAGAAGCCCTGAAACAGAAAGGCAAAAGTGAGGGAAAAACAGACAATAAGGTTTTTAAACATATAAGGGTTTCCTGATTTAAGGCAATTGTTCTTTAATCTTTCCGAAACGTCTTTCTCTGCGCTGAAAGTCTATGATTGCCTGGAAAAAATGCTTTCTTCGGAAATCCGGCCAAAGCACCGGGGTGAAGTACAATTCGCTGTAGGCAAGTTGCCAAAGCAAAAAGTTGCTAATCCTGAGTTCACCGCTGCTCCGTATTAAAAGATCCGGTTCCGGTAGATGGCTGGTCTGAAGGTGTTGGGCAAACAGTTCCTGGTTGATATCCTCAGGTTTCAACTCCTTGTTATGAACTTTCGTTGCCAGGATTTTTGCGGCATGGGTAATCTCCCATCGTGCACTATAGCTCAAAGCCACACATACGGTGAGCTTGGTGTTGTGTGCGGTAATTTCAATGGCTTCCTGCAGTTGATTGCGACAGGACTGGGGCAGTTCATCCAGGTTCCCGATGGCCATCAGACGCACCCCCTTTTCGTTCAACTCGGGGGTTTCGTCCCGGATTGCATTTACCAGCAGATTCATCAATGTCTTCACTTCCTTTTGTGGCCGGCACCAGTTTTCTGTGGAAAAAGCAAAAAAGGTCAGGTAGGGAATGCCGATTTCTGCAGCGGCTTTTACGGTTTGTCGGACAGCCTCCACGCCGTTCTCGTGGCCAAAAGCGCGTTCCTCGCCCCGCTGTCTGGCCCATCGCCCGTTTCCGTCCATAATGACTGCCACGTGGCGGGGAAGCCTGCCTTGATCTATCCGCTCCATTAAATCCATTCCATCAATAAATTAAGCCACAGGAAAAGTGGCACAAATTTCCTAAATTGTTTCGACAAATAAAAATCAAACCACAAACTTTAAGAATATTTAATCCAGGTAAGGACAAATCGCCTGGCTTTCATCGGCAAACTTAAAGGTAAGCACGAATCCGGCAAAAGAATACCAGTCATTGTTTTTTGGGTTGCCCCGGAGGCTGATATCATCCAGGTAGTCGGTGCCTGTCCGGCGCATGCCCCATTCAATGCCTGATGTAAGTTTGCGGGTAATGTTGAATTTCAGGCCGGCCCCGAACATCAGGACATAGGAGGAGGTCCCGTAGGCCACACTTTCCCTTTGTGCCTCCGCAAGGTCGAGCCTTCCCCCGTTGGGTAGGATTTCATGGGGGTGGAACAGGAACCCGCCCCCTCCAAAGTAAAGGAAAGGGGTGAGCGGTGTGGCCGGATTCCCGGGCTGGTAAGGCAGGTAATTGATTTCCAGCTGTGTTGAGAATTCTGTGATAGATGATTCAAAGTTCAGGTCACGCAGGGGTTTGTATTGGGTCAGGGCATCGTTGCCTTCAACTTCTGCATAAAAAGCATTGGCGCGGATGGCGATATGCGGACTGATGTTAAACCGGTAAAGGCCCCCAACCGCCACGCGGGTCAGGGCAAACTGCCGGGAAGGATTGAAATCTCCCAGGTAGTAGGATCCCCCGAAAAAGAAGCCGAACTCATTTCTTTGGGCCATCGCCCTGTTTCCTGTCAAAAAGACAGAGAAAAACAGAAGGGCAACCATCAGACAACCTGAGATGCAGGCGCCGGGAGCAGGGTGTTTTAATTGGGGTAAAGGCATCACAGGTATGCGGTTTTCTTTGTTGCACTAAGATAACGCCCTTCAGGGCCTTTTATTTTCGGTTTCCGGGGTGTAAAATCAATTTCTTTTGTCCAATCCCCAGGCCAATTTGTTCCGGATGGTCTTGAAAAAATCCATTTGGCCGATACACACCAGGTTGATAGTGAATTCCGCCCTTTGGATCACCAGTTCCACGGTGGTAGACAATGGCTTTGATCTGGAGTCGAGGATCACCAGATAGTCCTGCGCTCTCCCTGATATCCTGAGCTTGATGGTGCATTCGTCGGGGATGACAATGGGTCGCACCGTCAGGTTGTGGGTGGCGATGGGGGTGATCACGAAGTTCTTCGCATCCGGAGAAATAATGGGACCTCCGCAACTCAGCGAATAACCTGTCGAGCCGGTAGGAGTCGCCACAATTAGTCCGTCGGCCCAATACGTGTTTAAAAATTTGTCATCAACATAAGCACTGATTGTGATCATGCTCGAACTGTCCCTTTTGAGAACAGCCAGTTCGTTCAGGGCGTAATTCACGCTGCCGAACAAGCCTTTCGGGGCGGTCAGGGAAATGAGGGAACGCCGGTCAAGGGTGAAATCTCCCGTGATCAGGGAAGTTGCGGCCTGTTTCACCTCATCGGTTGAAACGGCCGCCAGAAACCCCAGTCTTCCGGTGTTGATGCCCAGTACCGGGATCCCGGAGTCCTGTATCAGTGTAATGGTGTCCAGAAGGGTTCCATCACCGCCCAGGCTGATCATGCAAAAGGTGTCGGGTTCGATCTCCCCGGGCCTGACAAAGGAACGGGCCTCTTTGGTGAACCTTATCCGGTCTTTTATCTGTTCGTAAAAGGGCTCGTAGACCAGGAAGCGGATTACCCTGGCTTCGAGAATCCGGATCATCTCCTGGAAACTTTCCAGAAAATCCGGATTGACTTCCCGTCCAAAAAGCGCTATCTGCATTTTTTTTTCTTCGAAAGTATGAAAACTTTTCTGAAACCGGCCGGGAAAATGCTTTAAAATCAAAGCAGGTCCAGGCGCCTGGAATCGAGCTTCAAAAAGGTAAACAGCATGATGGTAAAGCCCCAGAGGGATGATCCTCCGTAGGAGAAAAAGGGCAGGGGAATGCCGATCACAGGAAACAATCCAATGGTCATGCCTATGTTTATGGCGAAATGGAAAAACATAATGGACACAACGGCATAGCCGTATACCCTGCTGAAAGTGGATCTTTGCCGTTCTGCCATATTGGTCAGGCGAACCAGCAGCCATATAAATAAAATGATAATGACCGTGCTTCCCGCAAAACCCCATTCCTCGCCGATGGTACAGAAAATGAAGTCCGTTCCCTGCTCCGGAACAAAGTTGAATTTGGTCTGGGTGCCCCGGAGATACCCCTTGCCCCAGAACCCCCCTGATCCGATGGCAATTTTGCTCTGGTGGAGGTTGTATCCGGCCCCGCGAAGGTCAACTTCCTCATCAATCAATACTTCGATCCGAAGCTTTTGGTGAGGCTGGAGCACATTTTCAAACGCATAATCGACCGAATAGACGTATACCGACAGCAGGATGAAAAGTCCGATGAGCTGGATGAGTTCCGTCCGTTTTTTCCGTATCACGATGGCCGCAACAAGGGTGATGGCTGCCAGGGCCCCGATAATAATCAACTCATTGACCAACAGGGTCAGGACAAACAGGACCACCCCCGTTGACCCCACGATCAGCAGGGTGCTGCCCACATAGGCCGAACGGTAAAGGGCCAGCAGCAGGGATGTAAATACCAGGGCCGTGCCCATGTCATTCTGAAGCAACACCAACACCATGGGAAAGCCGATGATGGCAAAAGCCTTCAGGCGCTGATTCCATCCCGGTGTTTTGGTTTTTAAATCTCCGGTATATTTGGCCAGGGCCAGTGCCGTGGCATATTTTGCAAATTCAGCCGGCTGAATGGCAAACCCGCCGATGCGGAACCAGGACCTGGAGGCATTGATTTCCGTGCCGAAAAACAATACCCCTATCAGCACCAGGGCCATCAACCCATAAATTAAGTAGGAGAAGGTCGGATAAAACTTGACATCGATCATCAATACCGTGGCCGCAAGAAGCAGGGCGGTGATGATCCATATTAACTGCTTTCCGTAGCTCTGACTCAGGTCAAAGATACTCCGGTTGGTTTCGCTGATCTCGGCAGAAAAAATATTGAACCAGCCCATCAAAACCATGATGAGGAACAGAATCACCACGGTTTTGTCTATGTTTTTATACAGGCTGAGTTGTCGCTTCATATTGGCTTGGATTAAAACCTGGCTTCCAGAATGCGTTGCTCGAACCAGCTGCGATCGACGCTTCCCTTAAGGTATTGTTCGACCATGAGGCTGGCGATTGGGGCAGCCCAGGTGGAGCCATAGCCGGCATTTTCGACGATCACCGAAATGGCGATTCTGGGGTTCTTGACAGGGGCAAAAGCGACAAAAACGGAATGGTTTTCCCCATGCGGGTTTTGTACCGTTCCCGTTTTTCCTCCCATTTCGATGCCTGGAATTTGCGAAAAAGCGCCTGTTCCTTCTTTCACCACGAGATGCATGGCTTCGGCCATGGCCTCGAAATACTTTTCCTCTATGGTGGTTTGCTTCCTTTCCCCGCCCAGCGCTTTCACCGTGCCGTCCGGATCTTCAATGGCCCGCACCATATGAGGGATATGATAATATCCCCTGTTGGCGA
>JAWLHS010000045.1:12405-12714 GCA_041690235.1 Bacteroidales bacterium | reverse complement strand
CCTCCGGGAAACCGTGGATGGGTATCCCAGGCCACACCAACCAATCGGAATGTTTCGTTGAGCATATTGTCGCGGTGTCCGCGTCCCGGCACCCCATCATCAATCATCAGCCCGAGAATGGCCTCATGGGCAGAAGGGTTGCCATAAGCAATGTTCTCGGCGATGCGGCCGCTCCACTGCCCCTCCCTTTCAATCCTGGCCTGCATGCCCCCTTGCCCGCCATGCCCTGTAAGGCCCGTACGGCTCTGTTCCCGGGCATGTTTGCCGGCGGCCCGGCTCATCCCTTCCGAAGGATAGAAAAGGGGCAGG
>JAWLHS010000045.1:0-12395 GCA_041690235.1 Bacteroidales bacterium | reverse complement strand
CTGGAAGCCAACTGGAGGTATAGTTCACGGGCTGGGGCCACCCCCTCACGGGTCATCAGCACTTCCTTTCTCCCCGGGAAATGGTATTCTGTCCCACGATAATATGAAATGGCCGGACCCACAAACATCTCCGCATATTTTTCAGGATCATGGCGAATCAGATTCATGGCCAGGATCATATTCTTTTCTTCGTCGGATAAATAGGCATTATCCGACCCTGTATTCAACATGTCGACAGGCCAGCCGGCGGATTCCAACAAATCAGCATAGGCCCCATTGCTTAAGCGCCCCGAGGGAATGACGGGATCGGCGACCGGGGGCGCAGTCCCAAATGATATCACAAACAGGATAAAGAAAAGCGTTGAAAAGAATGTCATAAAAAGTCCTGAATGATTGTCTGCGGGGGTGTGATCCCAACAACCAAACGAAAAAATCCCGTCTTTTGTTTGATATGGACGCCCAGAATCACAGATTCAAGGAAGTGAATTCGCCTTACACGGCCGGCTTGTCTGCACTGATGGTCAAAGAAAAAATACCCCTGCCTTCCTTATTGAATTGGTGGTATGCCTCCACACTCAGGTACTTATAAAAAATTTCTTTGGGAATTTCAATTTGCCTGACCTTATGTACCCGGATATTGGAAAAACCTGCCTGGCCGATCTTTTCCATATATTCTTCATGGCTCAGGGCCCCGGAAACGCATCCGGCATACATTTCGGCATCCGTTTTTAATGCATCGGGCAATTCCCCTTGAAGAACCACATCCGAAATGCAAAAGTGTCCGCCGGGTTTCAGCACGCGAAAGACCTCTGAGAAGGCTTTTGTCTTGTCCGGGACCAGGTTTAGCACACAATTGGACAAAACCACGTCGAACCGGTCGTTATCCAGGGGCATTTCATCGATGTCTCCTGCAATGAAATCCACGTTTAGATGGCCAAGTTTTTTGGCGTTTTTCCTGGCCCTTTCCAGCATCTCATCAGAGAAGTCAAGTCCGGTAACCCATCCGGACTCACCCACAATGGCACGTGCCACAAAGCAATCATTTCCGGCACCGCTTCCCAAATCCAGCACAGATTGTCCTGGTTTGAGACCGGCAAACTCTGTGGGCAGTCCGCAACCCAGGCCGAGGTCGGCATCTGCAGCGTATCCCGCCAGTTCCTCGTAGTTCTCGTTAAATGTAGTATAGGCCGGTCCGCAGCACCCGGATCCCGAACAGCAGCCAGATTGCCCGGAAAGGGCATCTGCATGGGCTGCTATTCGACCATATTTTTCCCTGACGATTGTTTTTAAGTCTTTCTCTTTCATGGCATGCTTGTTTTCATCGTTTATACAGCACAAATGTATTCAATATTTTAATATGACGTAAAAATACGTTATAATTAATTATAATAATCCGGACAACAGGTAATTTTTGTGCATGACCAGGCGAGGGCAGCTCAGGGGGGACTGTGAAACCGGAAAAAAAAGTTGTAGATTTGTTGGCTTTTCAGGATGCAGATGGTTTGGACTTTGATCCTGGCTTTGGCTCCCATCCGGGTCCGGGTGGGCAAGCTTTGTGTAAATGAATAAAAACGAGAAATATGACCCGATTATTTGAACCATTTCGCCTGGGTGCAACGGTCATGTCCAATCGTGTTGTGATGGCACCGCTTACACGCCGAAGGGCTGAAAACGAAATCCTGGCTCCGAATGAATTGATTGCAGAATATTATCGCCAGCGGGCTTCGGCCGGACTGATTGTTTCAGAGGGCAGCCAAATATCTCCCCAAGCCTATGGGTACACCCATTCTCCCGGCTGCTACCTGCCTGCCCAGATCCAGGCCTGGAAACGGGTAACGAAAGCAGTACATCAAGCAGGCGGAAAAATATTTTTGCAGCTCTGGCATGTCGGCCCGTTTTCACATCCCTTGCTTCAACCCGGTGGAGAAGCCCCTTTATCCGCTTCTCCCGTTAAGCCCCTGGGGGAGGTGCTCACCCCGGAAGGACGACTTCCCTATGTTAAGTCAAGGGCCATGACCCTGCAGGAGATACAGCAAACCATATCGGACTTTGGTCAGGCCGCAAAACATGCCCTGGAAGCTGGGTTTGACGGTGTGGAGATTCATGGGGCACACGCTTACCTGATTGATCAGTTCCTGCTTGACGGAACAAATAAGCGCCTGGATGAATACGGGGGTCATATCGAAAACCGATCCAGGATACTGTTTGAAGTTATTAATGAAGTGGCCCTTCATATACCTCTTGAGCGCACTGGTTTACGCTTATCTCCGAATCCTTTTAAGGAGGGAATGTCCGATTCCGACCCCAAAACACATTTTGGCTACATCGTGGACAAATTGAACGATTATAAACTGGCTTACCTCCATATCAGCGAGAAAATGGATACGGAAGAGCGCCTGCAGCAACCCGGAAAATCCATTGTTCCTTACTACAGGGAAATATACCAGGGAACATTGATTTCCTGCGGGGGCCACACCCTCCAAAGCGCCAAACAAATGCTTGGGGAAGGGCATGCCGACCTGATCGCTTTTGGTAAGCCCTTTATTTCCAACCCCGACCTGGTCAGGCGGCTCAGGGAAAATCTTCCGCTGACAAGCCCCGATAAGGACACCTTCTACCACGGCGGCAGAAAGGGGTATGTCGATTATCCCTTTTATCAGGGCTGAGCAAACCTTGCATCATTTAACTTTTCCAAATGTTATCAAATCTTAAACCATCATGCGCCTGACACTTTTCTTTTGTGTGGCCTTTTTATTGGCCTTCTATTCCACCCATGCCTCCGAGCATGATGTGCGATTCGCCTCCGATCCCAGCCTTGCTCCGGGTGCAGAAACCATTGTTTTCAGCTATGAGAACGATCTGTGGACCATTCATGCTTCGGGAGGGACCGCTTCCAGGATCACGGCCATGGATGGCAGGGAGTTTCTGCCACGGTTTTCGCCAGATGGCCGATGGATCGCTTTCTCCGGAACCCTTGACGGCAATACCAATGTATTTGTGGTACCGGCTGCCGGGGGTGAAATCCGCCAGCTCACCTTTCACCAGAGTGCCGACCTGGTCGACAGCTGGTCGTGGGACAGCCAGCATATTTATTTTCATTCTTCCCGTTACAATATGGCCACGATTTTCACTGTGCCTGTGGGGGGAGGAACACCCCAAAGGGTTTTCGGCCACTACCAGAACGTTCCCCATCATGTGGTGGAACATCCGTTGACCGGCGCATTGGTTTTTACCGAATCCTGGGAAAGTCTCAACTTCCCTCACCGCAAACGTTATAAAGGACCCCACCGGCCTGACATCCTCTCTTACAACAGGAATGACGGGCATTTTGAAAAACTGACCGACTATGAAGGCAAGGACCTGTGGCCGTCCATTGACCGGGACGGGCGTCTTTATTTTGCTTCCGACGAGTTGAATGATGAGTACAATCTTTACACGCTCGTGAATGGGGAGAAACAGGCGCTTACCCATTTTGAAAGCTCGATTGGAAGGCCCCAGGTCAGTGCCGATGGAAGAAAGATCGTTTTTGAGAAGGACTACAAGATCATGGTCTTTGATGTCGAAACCGGGCAAAGCCATTTCCCTGAATTCCGGCTGTCCACCAAGAATACCCTGCCATTGTCACAATCCTTTCAGGTGAAGGGCAATATCACCAGCTTTGATGTGTCTCCCGACAAAAAAAAGCTGGCCTTTGTTTCCAGGGGCAAAATGTTTGTGTCGGACATCGAAGGGATATTCGTCAGACAAATTGAAACCGATCCCGGGGAAAGGGTGACCGAACTGGTGTGGGGCCCTGATAACAAAACCTTGTTTTACATGAGGACGCGCGAAGGTTGGGCAAACCTTTACAGCATTCAAGCCGACGGGAGTGGAACAGAACGGCAAATCGAACAGGCAGATGCCACCAGCCGGATCATTGCCCTGAATATGGACCGTAGCAAAGGCGTGTACCTGAGCGGCCGCAATGAAGTGAAGCTGCTTGACCTGGAGAGCCAGAGAACCCGGATCATTGCACGGGAGGAACTTTGGGGCTTTCAAAATTCCGCCCCCGCTTTTTCTCCAGATGGAAACTACGTGGTATTTACAGCCTTCCGCAATTTTGAGCAAAACCTTATGGTGCATCATCTCCCCACAGGTGAAACCTTTGCCCTGACCAATACGGGCGTTTCTGAGCGTACCCCCTCCTGGTCACCCTGCGGGAAATACATTTATTTTGTCAGCGACCGGCAGCAACCCAATTATCCAAGAGGAAATACCCAGGATCGCATTTTTCGGATTCCACTCTATCGCTTCAGCGGGCCACTTCGTTCAGAGGAATTTGATGCCTTGTTTGCCGACGGGAAGAAAGCCGACACCCTGCCCCCCGAAGTTCGCATTGATCGCACGCGCATCGAAGAAAGGTGGGAGGAGATACGCATCGCAGGGGTGGGGCGCCAGTGGTTGCCTCAGGTCCTGAGAATCAAGGGCAGCGATGTCCTGTTTTTTGCATCCAACCACGACAAGGGCGAATGGGGCCTTTGGAAGCTGGAGCAGAAGCCGTTTGAAACCAACCGACCGGTTCGCATCGAAGGGGCATCCACGGGGATGAACCCTCGCCTGGTTCCTGCCGGAGATGAATTGTTTGTCCTGGCTGGTGGGAACATTCAGAAAATCAATCTGACCGCCAATAAAATGGAAGCCATTGATATCTCCCATTCTTTTTATAAAAACCTGGAAGAGGAATTTGCCCAGATTTTTTTTGAAACCTGGGCGGCCATTGACGAGAATTTTTATGCCGATGATTTTCATGGCATTGACTGGACCCTGATGCGGGAACGCTATCAGACACACCTGCCTTTTGTCCGGACCCGTGAAAACCTGAGGCGGTTAACCAATGACATGCTGGGAGAATTGAATTCATCCCATATGGGGTTTTCCAGCAGCGGAGAGGAGGAAAAACCCTTTTATTCTGCAGTTACGGCTGAAACGGGCCTTCTCTTTGAAGAAACTGAACCTTTCCGGGTAAAGCGGGTGATTGCCTTTAGTCACTTGGATCTGACCGGGGAAGTTGTCCGGCCGGGAGACTTGCTTGTTTCTGTCAATGGCGTTCAGGTGGTTCCCGGAAACGACCGAAACCGATATTTCTACTTTCCCGACCGCCCTTCGGAATTGAACATGACATTCAGGCGCGGGGAACAGGATTTTAACGTCAGGATGGAGCCACATAGTACCGGACAAATCAACAATTTGTTGTATGATGAGTGGATCGGGGAGAACCGCCGTTATGTGAGTGAAAAGACCGATGAACGCGTGGCCTATGTGTTTATGAAAGATATGGGAGCCGGGTCGCTGAACCAGTTTATGATCGATATGACCACCCATGCCCTGGACAAAGAGGCCCTGATCCTGGATATTCGGTTTAACCGGGGCGGGAATGTGCATGACGACGTCCTCCAGTTCTTGTCTCAAAGGCCTTATCTGAAATGGAAATACCGGGGAGGCAGTCTGGCTCCTCAGCCGAATTTCTCCCCTTCGGGAAAACCCATGACTTTGCTGATCAACGAGCGCAGCTTAAGCGATGCTGAAATGACCGCAGAAGGATTCAGGCGACTGGAACTCGGGCCCATAGTCGGAACGGAAACCTATCGCTGGATCATCTTTACATCCGGAAAACAGATGGTGGACGGCTCATTTTGCCGGCTTCCCGCCTGGGGGTGTTATACCCTGGACGGGGACAATTTGGAATTTACCGGGGTCAGTCCCGACATCCCCGTACACAACACCTTTGAAGACCGGCTTCTTGGCAGAGATCCTCAGTTGGACCGGGCCATTCAGGAGGTACTCAGGTAATTACCGGGGAAACTCCACCACCTCCAGGTCGCTGATCCTGTTTTTATCAATGACAAAGCGGATCATTGTGATGACTGTATGAAAGCCGTTTTTTCCGGCAGCACCTGGGTTGATGTGAAGCAGATTGAAGCGTTTGTCGAATTGCACTTTCAGGATATGGGAATGACCAGAAATGAAAAGGGTTGGCGGACAGGACTTTAACAAAGTCAGCACTTCGGGTGTGTATTTTCCCGGGTAGCCGCCTATATGGGTCATCAGCACATCGACCTTTTCACAGGAAAACCGAAGGTGCCTGGGAAAAACCAAACGGAGATCCTGTCCGTCGATATTCCCGAAAACACCACGCAATGGTTTGATGGCCTGCAAGTGGCGGGCAACTTCCAGGGTGCCGAAATCTCCTGCATGCCAAATCTCGTCACAATCCTGAAAGATCCTCGGCAGTTCAGGGTGTAGGAATCCATGGGTGTCAGAAAGCAAACCGATTCTGGTCATAAGGCAATAAAAATACAAAAAACAACCCACCGGCCGTGTTATTTTGCACCCAACCCGGAGCGGGGCAGATGAACCTGCGAAATAATTGCCAAAACATTTTATTAATTCACAATTTGTTAATATTTTTCATGATTATTTAAGCACGGTGCAGGGCATTGGCTTAATTTTGTAAGAAACCAGGCCATTATGATGCCTGAATAAGCTTTTCTGCATGGACAGGGTGATCATTTTGGATAAAACCTTCGAAAAAAGCATCGACTTCGACACAATTAGGGAGGCCATCGGGAAATTGGGGCAATCCATCTACCGCGATGTGGGCGAATCCGTGCCCTTGTTCCTGTGCGTACTGAACGGTTCGTTCATGTTTGCCGCGGACCTGTTCAAGGTTTATGAAGGACCCTGCGAAATAAGTTTCATCAAACTGGCTTCTTACCGGGGCACAAGCACCACCGAAGAGGTGAAAACCATCATCGGATTGAACGAAGACATCAAAGGCAGGGATGTAGTGATACTGGAAGACATTATAGATACCGGCATCACAATCAGCCACCTGGTTAAAGATCTGAAGGCTTATGCACCCAAGTCTATACGGGTCGCTACCCTGCTCCTAAAGCCGGACGCATTGAGGAGTCCGGTAAATCCGGATTATGTCGGGCTGGAAATTCCCAATGATTTCATTGTGGGATACGGACTGGATTATAATGGATTCGGACGAAACCTGAAGGATATTTACAAGATCGTTGAATCGTAAATTTTAACCTGGCCCGGTGGGCAAAAATTAGGTGATATGCTAAATCTGATCATTTTCGGTCCGCCCGGTTCAGGGAAAGGCACCCAATCGGCCAAGATTGTGGAAAAATACCAGCTCACCCATATTTCCACGGGAGACCTGCTAAGGGAAGAAATGGATAAAAGCACCCCCCTGGGGGAGGAGGTCAGGCGATACATCGACAAGGGCATGCTCGTGCCGGACGACATTGTTATCAGGGAATTGCAGCAGACCGCTGAGCAGCACATGGATTCGGCCGGTTTTATTTTTGATGGATTTCCCCGCACCATTGTCCAGGCTGAGATGCTGGATAAAATGATGGAAGAACATGGCATTCCTATTAACCTGGTCATTTCTGTTGATGTAGATGAAGAGGAGTTGGTCAAGCGCCTGAAGGGAAGGGCGGAGGACTCCGGCCGCTCGGATGACACGGAAGAGATTATCTGGAAAAGGATCGATGTCTATAAAAGCCAGACCCTTCCGTTGTTTGCCTATTACCGCAGGCAGGGAAAGATTGTTTCGGTGAACGGCATGGATCCCGTTGACAAGGTTTTTGGAAAGATCTCTATGGCCATTGATACCTTCCTGACCAAAAATGAAGTCGTTCCGGAGATTCGGTAGGTTTCTATTCTTTTTCTGCCGTCCTTTGCCCTCCATAAACGGAAACAGGCTTTATGAATGCCAATTTTATAGATTATGTGAAGGTTTTTTGTCGCTCCGGAAAGGGTGGGGCTGGTTCGGCCCATCTCAGGCGTGAAAAATACATTCCCAAGGGCGGACCTGATGGAGGAGACGGCGGAAGGGGCGGACATGTGATCGTGAAGGGCAACAGTCACCTTTGGACCTTGCTGCACCTGAGATATACCCGGCATGTCATGGCAGGACACGGTGGGGGGGGCGGCAAGCAGCAAAGCTCGGGAGCCGCCGGCCAAGACGTCTTTATTGAGGTTCCCCTCGGTACAGTGCTTAAAAATGCCGAAACAACAGAGGTAATCACTGAAATTACCCGGCACGATCAAACCCATGTCCTGATAAAAGGAGGCAGGGGAGGACTCGGCAACACCCATTTTAAATCCAGTACACGGCAAACCCCCCGTTTTGCCCAACCAGGTGAAGAAGGACAGGAACTGCAGGTCATTTTTGAGCTGAAGGTACTTGCGGATGTTGGACTGGTGGGCTTTCCCAATGCGGGAAAATCAACATTGCTTTCCGTACTTTCTGCCGCTAAACCTGAGATTGCCGCCTATCCCTTTACCACGCTGGTTCCGAACCTTGGCATGGTGTCTTACCGGGACCGGCAGTCTTTTGTGATGGCAGATATTCCGGGTATTATTGAAGGTGCCCACCAGGGCAAGGGACTGGGTCACAGGTTCCTGAGACATATTGAGCGCAATGCCTTGCTGCTGTTTATGATTCCGGCAGACAATCCGAATATAAAAAAAGAATACAACATTCTGATCAATGAGTTGAAGCAGTACAATCCGGAGTTGCTCGACAAGCAACGTTTGCTGGCCATCTCCAAGGCCGATCTGCTTACACCGGATGACCTGAGTCGACTGGAAGCCAAACTAAAAAAGGCATTGCCCGATGTGCCGGCATTGATGATTTCCTCCCACACAAGCATGGGGATTGTACGGCTCAAGGATGAATTGTGGCGGATGATGAATGAAAGTGAATTAAATCAACCAAATAGGACGTGACCCCCATTCTCGAATTTTTATTGGAGGCGGACAGGCAGTTGTTTCTTTTTTTGAATGGACTGCACAATGACTGGCTGGATGTGGTGATGTTTCATATCAGTGAGAAGACGACATGGATCCCACTGTATGTTCTTCTCCTGGTCCTGACTACCATACGATACAAATGGAAGGGCTTGCTCTTTTTTGTTATTTTGGCCATTTTTCTCGTACTTTTTACCGATCAGGCCTCCGTATGGTTGAAAAATACGGTTATGCGGCTTAGACCCTGCCATGAGGCGGAGCTGGAGGGCTTGATCCATTTGGTAAATAACCGCTGCGGAGGGCGATTCAGCTTCGTCTCTTCCCATGCCACCAACACCTTTGGTGTGGCCGTATTTGCCATCCAGGTGTTGAAAAACCGTTTCCGTTTTATGATGCCAACGATGCTGGCCTATGCATCATTGAATGCCTACAGCCGAATTTACCTGGGCGTGCATTATCCCGGCGACGTAATATTCGGGGCCCTGCTTGGTTCCGGAATTGGCTTTTTCATATCCTACATATGGATCAGACTGGCGTCTAAATACCTGCCGCCACCGGAGCCGGATTCCCATACAAGCGTTTAGTAGCCTGACTCCTTTCCCTCGAACCGATCCACTTCCACCCTGAAAACACAAACGTTGTTGATGGCCGGGGCATTGTAGGCGAATTCCCGCCCGGTGTATTTTTTCATCATTACATTCATGATCCGTTCTTTTTCATCGTAATCTTCGATGAATACCACCTTGCCAAATGCCAGCACGCTGCGGTATTTCATCCCGTAACTACAAGCCACCGGCTCATGGCGGTGAAACAACTGGTGATCGGTGCTGAATGCTACACAAACATTGGGGTTTCTCTTTAATAGTTCAATTTTTCTACCTTCCCGGGCAGCATGGAGGTAAATCATTCCGTCTTCAAAACCGAAGTTCATGGGGATGACATATGGCTTGTGCTCGGGATCAATCATACCCAGATAGCAGGCTTCGCATTGATCGATGATTCTTTGGATGTCTTCGGGTTTGTTCGTCATTCGGTTCGCCATGGCAGGTTTTTGTACAAACTTAGTCATTTTGGATCTTTGTCCAAAAAACAAAACAAACGGACATTGTAAAACTAAAAAAATAGTTATATTTATCCCCCATTGCATCAAACCCAAGGGTCATCTTTATGCCTCAAACCATGAAAGAACTTACCAGGGCGGAAGAACAGGTCATGCAGATCTTATGGAATATCAAATCGGGTTTTGCCAAGGAAATCAGGGCAAAGTTCCGGGATCCCAAGCCCGCTATAACAACGGTTTCAACCATTCTGCGCATTCTTCAGGAAAAGGGCTTTGTGGGACACAATGCTTACGGAAAAGCCCATGAATATTTCCCGCTGATCCAAAAGCCGACCTATACCCGGGTCATGATGAAAGGAATCCTGCTCAAATATTTTGGAAATTCCCTGCGGCAGATGGTGTCCTTTTTTTCCCAGGAAAAAGGCCTTACGGTTTCAGAACTTGAGGAACTGAAAAAGATCATTGATGAAGAAATCAGAAAGCAATCCTAATCAACCATTGGGCTTTATGAAACATGAAACGACCTTCCAGGCTTGTGTGTCCGGCCTGATTCGCACCATACCCCTGGTTTTCCTTTTGGCCCTGGCCCTTTACCTGGGTTCCTGCCATGAAAGGCCCGAAAATGACCGCACAGAAGAAGTGCTTTCCGCTCAACATGGCGAACCGGCCGGCTACGAAGATGATTCAGTGTATGGTTTCGTACCGGTCCCTCCAGCCTTTCCAGGAGGCGAAACGGAAAGGCTTGCGTTTTTACAGGACAACCTGGTCTATCCCGCGGAGGCGCTGGAAGCGGGTATTGAAGGAACAGTTTTCGTTGGCTTTATTGTGAGGCATGACGGGCATGTAACCAATGTTAAATTGCTTCGGGGTGTTGATCCGCAACTGGATCAGGAGGTAACCCGGGTCATGGACCTGATGCCCGAATGGTCTCCGGGCCGTTTATCAGATGGCACCCCGGTTAGTGTTGTGTTTAATATGCCGGTAAGATTTGTGGCCGGCGAGATGCCTTTTTCAAAAAGAATTCCCCGCGGAAGGGAAGGGGAGGTGCTGGTGATGATCGGGGAGGAGGTATTTATTAAATCTCCGGGAGAGCCCACCACATTTGATGACCTGATCTCCCCTGAAGATATTGAGGATGTGACGGTCATTACTGATGAGCAGGCCCTGCAGGAATTTGGTTACGAAACGGTAATTCTGATTACCAGGAAGGAATGATATCGCCCCCGGGGTTTAAACGGCACTCAGAGACGACTGAGAATTTGAGAGAAAACGATCATCAGAACAAGGGCAATGGGGTAGACCGTGGCGTAAGCCACAGATGCCGCTCCTGTGGTGGTTTTTGAGTCTGCCGCAGCCAAACCGGGGGTGGAGGTCATGCTACCGGCAATAACCCCCAGTAAGGTGGAAAAGTTAATGCGCATGAGAAAGTGACCTGCAAGGGCTGCCACGATCATCGGAATGACGGTAATAACCATTCCGATCCATAACAGTTTCCATCCATAGTTTGCGAAGGTTTCTGCCATGTCTGCGCCAGCGTGCGTGCCAACAGCCGCAAGGAACATCAGAAGGCCCAGTTTGCGAAGCAATTGGTTCCCGCTTCCCGACATGGACCAGATGATGGGACCTGTCTTGCCGAGTTTGCTCAGCAATATGGCCGCAACCAAAACCCCTCCGGTCAGGCCGAGAGATAATTCAAAGAGCCCGAAAAACGGAATGGAAACCTTGCCCAGAAGCACGCCAATCAGAATGCCCAGGCTAATTGGCAAGAAATCGGTTTCTTTGAGGCGCTTCTCATTGTTGCCAAGCAACCTCATCACTTTCCGCATGTTGTGTTTGTCGCAGGCCAACAGCACCTTGTCTCCAAAACGCAGGGTGCTGGTGCCCGTCGGACTCAGGTCAATGCCGCTTCGTCTTATGCGGGTAACAGTAGCCCCGTACCATGCGGTTAAATTCAGCGAATTCAGGCTCTTGTTGATGGCCCCTTTATTCGTCACAAGAACCCAGTGAACCTCAAACTCCTCGTCCAGGGGAACCTCCTCATCGGTTTTTCGGCCGATCATCAGCTCCGCCTTCTGCAGGGAGGATTCCGTTCCTACAACCTTGACCACATCTCCCAGAAAAAGCCTGGTATTCCCGTCCGGAGTGCATGCCTTTTCCCCGTGCCGCACACGAGAAATGACCGCCTGGGTCATACTTCCAATCTCTAACTCCCGAAGGGTTTTTCCATCCACATTCCTGTTTTCCACCATGAAATTACGGTTGGTGATTTTTGGGAAGTCCTCGCTGATGGTCTCCAGGTATTTGGCTTCTTCTTTGTGCATATCAATACGAAAAACCCAGGGTAGCAGGTGGATGGTGAGGATGGCAAGAACGGCCCCTGCCGGATAGGCCACTCCATATCCGATCGAAGCCAGGGGTGACCCAGTGCTGTCGATGGCGGCCGCAAGCCCTGGCGTGCTGGTCAGCGCACCATTAAACAATCCGACGCCCATATAGGCATCGATTCCAAAAGCCTTGCTTAATA
>JAWLHS010000044.1:0-12809 GCA_041690235.1 Bacteroidales bacterium | reverse complement strand
TCCGTCAAGAAGTTCAGCCCTTGTTTCTGAACCCATGGCGTCAGAACCGGCATTGTCCTCTGTCAGGCCAAAGGCCCAGACCGTTTCGCCGGTGCACAAGGGCGGAATAAATTTTCTTTTCTGCTCCTCTGTTCCATATTTTAACAAAGGTGATATTCCCAATGAGTTAACAGCCGCAACAGTGGCGGCCTGGGAAGAATCTACCCGGGCCAGTTCCTCCACAATAATAATATAAGAAAGGGTATCCAGGGCCTGCCCCCCATATTCGGTGGGGGCCTGAATCCCGAAAAAACCCTCCTTCCCCATCTTTTTGGTGAGTTCAATCGAAAACTCCTCTTTCTCATCCAGTTCAGCCGCAAGGGGCCGGATCTCATTTTCGGCAAACGCCCGAACCCTGGCCCTTAGTACTTCATGCGCCTTTGTTAAAAACGGACTGGTTATCATATGTTCCATTATTGGTTAAGGATAGATTAACAAACTTTTAAGCCCAAGGTTCTGTTAATGAAAAAAAAAAATTTGTTCAACATAAATAAGGCGGGTTATGACACATCTGACAGGTAAACCAGCGGGGCATTGTCAGCAACAAACATCCCGGGTTCTACCGCAATGCTTTTTATCCTGCCCCTGGCCGTTGCGACAATACGGTTCTCCATTTTCATGGATTCCAGAATAAGCAGGGTATCTCCCCTGTCAACCACATCCGATTCTCTTACGTTTAATTTGACGACTTTCCCGTGCATGGGTGCTTTCACAACGCTGTTCCCGGACGAAACAGGGTTGTGGCCCATACCGATCAGTTCCCGGTCCTCAATTCGCTGTGCATACCTGACCCTGAATGTATCCGGACCTTTCTGAATCCAAACCGAATGATCTGCTGCAGGGGTGTATCTCAGCTGGTGAACCTCACCTGCTGCTTCCAATACGAGGTCATGTTGTTCTTTTTTCAGCAGACGATAGTTTTCCAGCTTGCCTTGACGCTCCATCTGGAACAGCAGACGATTCCTTGACACCAACCGGCGCTTCACCACACGTTCATTGATCAGGAGTTCGGGAGACATAAGCAGTCTCCAATACCCGAGCTGGTTCCAAATCCCCGGCTTGCCCGGACCATTTTCCCTGGAAGCAAAGAGAAAAGCCGCCAGCAGAATCTCATCATTTTCGTCCGACGGCGGTTCGTGACCATTCAACATCAGCCGGTCACAAAAACCAGTATCTGTATTTCCCTTTTTAAACGCTTCCGACCTAAGCACAGCACTAAGAAAAGAAAGGTTGGTGCGGATCCCATGTACCGAATACCCGGACAGACCCTGCTGCAATTTTTCCAGGGCTTCCTTACGCGTTGAGGCATGGCTGATGACTTTGCTGATCATTGGATCAAACTCGCTGCTGACCATGGCGCCGGACTCCATGGCAGTATCTATCCGCAATCCCGGCATAACGGGCTCCTGGTAGTGAATGATTTTGCCGGGGGAGGGGATGAAATTGCGGGCAGGGTCCTCTGCATATACCCTGGCCTCAATGGCGTGGCCCTGCATGCGCAAATCTTCCTGGGCAAAGGCAAGGGGCTTTCCCATGGAGATATTCAGTTGTTCCCTGACAATATCGATGCCGGTTACCATCTCAGTCACCGGATGCTCAACTTGTATGCGGGTATTCATTTCAAGAAAATAAAAGTCGTCGCCAACCACCAGGAATTCGATGGTCCCGGCACTGGTATAGGCAATCTTTGCGGCAATGGCCTTCGCGGCCTCCATGAGCTTTTTCCTGAGATGGTTGTTGATCGTCGGACTGGGAGACTCTTCGATGATCTTCTGGTATCTTCGCTGTATGGAGCATTCCCGCTCAAAAAGAGAGACCACATGCCCGTGGAAATCTGCCAAAAGTTGCACCTCCACATGGCGCGGGTTTTCAAGGTACTTTTCAATATAGACCTCATCATTCCCGAAGTAGTTAAGGGCCTCCCTTTGCGTGGTTTCGAGGACCTCATCCAGCTGACCGGACGAATGAACGATCCGCATTCCCTTGCCCCCTCCTCCGCCTGCGGCTTTAACCAGAACAGGGTAGCCGATTTCAGATGCTTTTTTCCCCAACACCTTTGCCTTCCCGGTGGCTCCTTCAATAATGGGGATGCCCATTCCGGCAACCAGTTTCCGGGCCCCGGATTTGTTCCCCATGAGCCGGATGGCCTCTGTTCCCGGACCAATAAAATGCAGGCCTGCTTCGCGGACCGCGGCAGAAAACACGGCCGATTCTGATAAAAAGCCATATCCAGGATGAATGGCGTCGGCACCGGACTGCTTCGCCAGTTTGATGATCTGCCCTGCGTCCAGATATGTTTCCGCCAGTCCGCTCCCCGTCATCCGAAAGCTTTCATCCGCCCTCCGGGCATGCACAGACCGGGCATCCGCATCTGAATAGATGGCCACACTGGCAACCCCCATCTCACGAAGGGTTTTTAAGATGCGCACGGCAATCTCACCCCGGTTGGCCACCAATACTTTCTTAATCTGCTGCATGGTCTCTGTTTTTTTCTCCGCCTGCCCACCGGGGCTTGCGCTTCTCCAGAAAGGCATTGATTCCCTCGCTGGCTTCATGGCTTTGGCTGATCCTTGAAAGAAGGTCGGACGTATATGAAACCAGCTCACCATCGATGGCAGCCCGCGATACGAAAGGGAGGAGTTGCTTTAAAGCCTGCAGGGCCAGCGGGGCATTCCCGGCAAGCCGGCGCGAGAGTTTTTGGAGCATCTCTTCTGCAACTCCTGCTTTGTCGTTTTCATGACAGGGAACGACAACATCTGCCAGTCCGACTCTTTCGGCCTCCGCCGCACTGATCCTGTCGCCGGTTAGCATGAGCTGCCGGGCACGAAACTCACCGATCCGCTTCACCACGTAAGGTGAGATGGTCGCAGGAATCAATCCGAGCTTCACTTCCGAGAAAGCCATATAGGCATCCTCCTCGGCAAAAACAAAATCTGAACAGGCAATCAACCCCAGTGCCCCACCCATGGCGTAACCGTGCACATAAGAGATCAGGGGCTTTGGGAAATGATACAATTCAAAAAACAAGCTAGACAGCAAATCAGACGGCCTTCCCGTTTGGCTCCGGCTGTTTTTGTCCAGCATCCAGTTCAGATCTCCGCCGGCACAAAAAACGGAACCTTTACCCCTTAAGATAACCACCCGGCAGGCTTCATCTTCTTTAAGGGACTCAAGACAGCTTAATAATTCCCCGACCATTTGCCCGTCAAGGGCATTGCGGCTTTCTTCGCGCGACAGAAAGATCGTACAGACCCCCTGCTCTAGACTTGTTTCAATACGACGAAAAACAATCATTCCAGTCAAATTACATCCTGTAAACCCCGCTGCGCGGTTGGGCATAAACCCTATTCAGGGATATGGCAATGGCCATTGCCACCACCTGCCGGGTTTGCATGGGTTCTATAATGCCGTCATCCCACAGACGGGAAGTGCTGTAATAGGCGGATCCCTCTTCTTCGTATTTTTCCAGTATGCCCGCCTTCATTTCTTCAATTTCGTTCGGATCCACCGGCCGTCCGGCCGCCTCCATCTGATCAATCTTAACCTGTGCCAGCACGTTGGCGGCCTGGGCTCCCCCCATCACAGAGATGCGTGATCCGGGATACATAAACAGGAAATGGGGATCGAAGGCCCTGCCTGCCATGGCATAGTTTCCCGCCCCGTATGAGCCGCCGGTAATGATGGTAATTTTCGGCACATTGGCGTTGGCCACTGCATGAACCAGCTTTGCACCGTCCCTGGCCAGTCCGGCGTTCTCATAAGTCTTCCCAACCATAAAGCCGGTGATGTTTTGCAGAAAAAGAATGGGTATTTTCCGGAAATTGCACAGTTCGATAAAGTGGGTCCCTTTCAGGGATGACTCTGCAAAGAGCACCCCGTTGTTGGCGATAATGCCAATGGGGTAACCCATGATCCGGGCAAAGCCCGTCACAAGCGTGGTGGCATACCTGGCTTTGAATTCATGGAAGTACCCTCCGTCGATAATCCGTGCGATCAGCTCATAAGGATCGGTTTGTTTTTTGGGATTCGACTGAATCAGGCCAAGCAATTCTTCAGGATCGTAAGCGGGTTCTTCAACGCCCACCCTCTCAAGCGGCTGTTTTTGTGCCGGCTGCATGGTTTCAAAGATATTCCGGCAAATGGCGATGGCATGCTGGTCATTTTCAGCAAAATGGTCTGCCACCCCAGATTTGGTGGTGTGCACTTCGGCCCCGCCAAGTTCCTCGGGGGTCACCTCCTCCCCTGTCGCCGCCTTCACCAGTGGCGGACCGCCGATGAAGATCGTCCCCTGGTTCTTCACGATAATGGTTTCGTCGCTCATGGCCGGGATGTATGCACCTCCGGCCGTACAGCTTCCCATCACGATGGCGATCTGAGGAATCCCTTCGGCAGAAAGCCGGGCCTGGTTAAAAAAGATTCGCCCGAAGTCATCCTTATCGGGAAACACCTCGGCCTGTTCCGGGAGAAACACTCCCCCGGAGTCCACCATATAAATACAGGGAAGTTTATTCTGCATGGCGATCTCCTGGGCCCGGATATGTTTACGTATTGTTTCCTTCACATAGGTACCCCCCTTAACGGTCGCATCGTTGGCGATGACCAACACCTCATGCCCGTGGATGACCCCCACCCCGGTAATGATCCCTGCCGAAGGAAAACCATCGCCGTACTGTCCGTATGCCGCAAGGGTGGACAGCTCCAGAAACGGGGTATTCGGGTCCAGCAAAAGATCGATGCGCTCCCGGGCAAGCAATTTGTTCCTCAGACGGTGCTTTTCGACGGCATGAGACGGGCCACCGAGCATCACCCGGTCCATGATTTCACGATGTGTTTCCAACAGCCTGAGGTTAAACGCCCGGTTTTCCTTAAACTCCTGGTCGTGCCGGATATGTGAACGAATTTTATCCACGTTTTTAAAAGAAAAGGTGATTTTAATTGCTAAACTAACGAAAAAAGGCAATAAAACCGGGATTTACGAAATCTTTCGCATGAATCAATGCCCCTACTGCCTCATTCTCTTCCACAACCTGGTGGCAGCCTCCCTGGATTTATGCAGAACCTCCTCCTGATCAATGGTTTGGAGCCGCCGGTTTCTCACAATGCATTTCCCCCCTGAGATCACGTCCCTGACATGACTTGCATTCAATCCAAACAACAAATGGCCCAAAAAGTTTTCCTTATTGATTTCTGTCGGATGGTCATAGTCCAGAACAACCAGGTCATTCTCCCCACTGCCCGTAAACCCGTTTGAACTGATGTATCGGTGAACATTCCTGAAGCGCTGGTAGGCTTTCTGAAGGTCAATCTCATCAAATTGTTGTCCCACAAAAAATGCCGCCTTCAGGCTTTGTACCATATCGCTGTGCATCCCGTCGGTCCCGAGCATGATGTTGTTGCCCAAACCCGCGCCATTAAAAAAGCCCACCTTGTTTTTGAGGTTGCTCTCCATGTTTTGTACCAACCAGCATGGCGACCGTCGTATCATGTCCCTTTCCTGCCCATCCAGGTGAAGTCCGTGCACCAGGATGGTTTTGGGTGAATCCATGGCACCGGCGTCCAGCAGCCGGGGAATCACCCTTTTTTGGTGATGCCTCAGGCAATGTTCCTGATCATACAGGTCCTCTGCCACATGAATATGCACCCCCGTGTCCGTTCGCTTCATGAGGTCCACAGCCCGGTAAAGGGTTTCATCCCCGACGGTAAAGGAAGCATGTAATCCCACGAGTCCCTGCCCCTTTTCCAGGTAAGCCTCCGACTCCTCAAGGCCTGCCCGGGCCCTGTCCGCTCCATCACGGTCGGTCACCTCATAACAAAGAAGATGGCCGACGCCAACCTCATTGAATGCTTCGGCAATGATCTCCAATGATCCCGCAATGGCGTTGGGGGAAGCATGATGGTCAATGACGAAGGTGGAGCCTGCCTTCGCTGAGGCCATGGCCGTAACCAATGCGCTATACCTGATGGATTCCGGATCCAGGCATTTGTCCAGGGTCCACCAGACATAGCGGAGAATCTCCGGAAAATTGGAGGGTTTTTGTTTTGGAGCAGGCATTCCCCTGGCCAGTGCAGAGTACACATGGTGATGGGCCACGGCAAAGGCCCGTGTGACCAGTTTGCCGCTGCAGTCAATCATGGTGCAGGCCCCGTAATCCTTGCCCTGCCTGTTGCTTTCAAATTTTTCCACGCCCTTGCCCTGCCCCTCTTCAACGAACAAATCGGTATTGTAGAACGCCAGGGTTTCCCAGTCTATGAACGTTGCATTTTTGAGTAGTATGGCCATGGTTGAACACTGGTTGAGATGATTGATACAAAAAAACCAAAAGCATAAAAAAGGCAAACTCCAAAATGCATGGGGTTTACGTGCCGTTCTGATGAGGGTTTCCGGTGATTTTCTTCAGTGGCAGTTTGGTCCGTTTCACCCCATCGAATGTACAATAGGCATTGGCCACGGCCGCTGCCGTGGGCACCATCCCGATTTCACCGATGCCCTTGGCACCATAAGGTCCGACAGGGTCTCGCTTTTCGATGCCGATTACCTGAATCCGGGGCATGTCGGTGGACCGCAGGATGCCCAAATCCTTCATCATCAAACCAACGGGATAGCCAGCCCTGAGCGGCAGGTCCTCGCTGAGTGCATATCCAAGCCCCATGTGTACCGCCCCTTCAATTTGGCCCTCAAACAACATCTGGTTCATTATTTTCCCGGCATCGTGGGCTGCAATGACACGGGTAATCTTCCCCTTGTCATCAAGGATCACCACCTGGGTGGCATAGCCATAGGCAAAGTGAATTTTGGGGTCTTCCACCTTATCCCCTGGTTTGGAAGTCCAGTCGCAAACATACTTCCCTTTATAGCGCCGCCCTTTTAGTCCCCCAAGCGCCACGCCCACTTTGTTGTCCGCCAACCCGGGTCGGGACGGCCACTTCCCGGCACGATCCCCGGCAAGGTCCTCATTCAGCCTTTTTGCCGCGTCAATAATGGCGTTGCTTACCAGGGCGGTGGCCCTCGAAGAAGTGGTCATTCCGGTGGGAATGCCGGCAGAGGTATCCACCACCACCTCAACCGATGAAGGATCGATGCCCGTTTCCTCGAAAAGGGTTTGAATGGCCATGGTATGTACGCCCTGCCCCATCTCAGTCCAGCCATGATGGATCACCACCCTGTCTGGTCCGGCAATCTCAATGATCACCTCGCTGTCATCGATCATTCCGTTGCCAACCCCGGTGTTTTTCAGTCCGCATGCGATGCCTGCAAATCCAGCATTCCGGAAAGGCTCCCTGACGGCCAGCAGGGTTTCCCTCAGGCCCACACCCCTCAGTACTTGCCCGGTTGCGGTTTTGGCCCCGTCAACAAGGGCATTGTCATAACGAATCTGCCAGCGGTCAAAGCCGCCTTTCTTACATATTTCATCGATACAACCCTCCAGGGCAAAAGTAACCTGAGGCACCCCGAAGCCACGCATGGCGCCGGAGGGAATATTGTTTGTGTAAACGGTAAGGGATTCGATATCTACCGAAGGAACGGTATAAGCTCCCGTTGCATGGCCGACCACCCGTTCCATCACCTTTGTTCCGACCGAGGCATAGGCCCCGGTATCCCCCAGTGCCTTCAGCCGGATGGCCGTGAATTTGCCGTTTTTATCGGCAGCCAGGCTTATATCCATCCATACAGGATGGCGCTTGGGGTGCATCCGGATGGATTCCTCCCTGCAGAGATGAACCCTGACGGGTCTTTTCAATAGCCAGGCGAACAAGCAGGCATGCCCCTGGACCGTCAGATCCTCTTTCCCGCCGAAGCCACCGCCATTTGACACCTGGATTACCCGGATGTCTTCTTCCGGCAAATCCAGAATGGCTGCTACGAGCCTGCGATCCACATAGACACCCTGCCCCTGGCTGAACATTTTGAGGCCCTTTCCTTCAGGCTGGGCAATGGCCGTTTCGGTCTCCAGAAAGGCATGTTCAACCCGCTGTGTTTCGTAGACTCCCGAAGCAACAAAAGCAGCTTCCCTGAAAGCCTTCTCCACATCGCCGTAGCGAATGCTGCAGTTTTCCAGCACATTGGACCTTTCCTCATGAACGCGCGGACTCCCGGGTCGGGCCGCCTCCTGAAGATCGGTGACGGCATCCAGCAGCTCATAGTCCACCTGAATCAGGCCGGCCGCCTCACGGGCAAGCGCTTCCGACTCTGCAACCACACCTGCAATCACATCGCCGACGCAATTTACCGTCTCTCCGGGGGCAATCATCAGCGGCCAGTCCGGATAGATCAAGCCGGTATACCGCTTTCCCGGAATGTCACCGGCCATAAAAATCCTGATTACCCCGGGCAGTTTTTCAGCCTCCGACGGGTCGACGTTCAGCACCCGGGCCCTCGGGTGATCACTGAACTTAAGCACCCCGTAGGCCATTCCATCGAACACCATATCCCCTGTAAAGGGACGTTCCCCCAGGGCGGTTTCGACCGACTGGTATTTGGGATAGCGCTGGCCGATACCGGCCTCGCCGGGAAGGTCATGCTTCATCCCGGATCCGGGGAGAGATGCCAAAGAGTGAAAAGCCGCCTCAATGGCATCCACAATTTTTACATAACCCGTGCAACGGCACAAATTGGGCCTGACCGCGCGGACAATCTCGTCGCGGCCGGGGTGGGCATTGGTGTTGAACAATGCCTTGGCTCGCATGATAAATCCGGGAGAACAGAACCCGCATTGCACGGCACCCTTTTGGGCAAACATCCGCCCGATCGTCGCCCTGAAATCAGGGGGCAAACCTTCGGTGGTCACAACGACGGCCCCATCCAGACCGCCCATTTTGGTTCGGCATGCCAGGCGGGCCCTGCCATTGATCTCGACCGTACAGGCACCGCAAACCCCCTGGCCGGAACAGCCGTCCTTGGCCGAGGTGATCCGGTTTTCCAGCCGGAGATGATCCAGCAGGCTGGTATCGGGGTCACCGGAAAAAGAATGGGACTGTCCGTTCAGCAGGAAACCGATCATATGACAAGGGGTTTAATGGGTTAATTTGCCGGGCTCGTTAAGTGACTTGTCTGTATTCATAAACCGCTCATACAATCCGGAAAGCTGTTCAATGCCGGGTTCAATGGACGGCGGCAGGGGCAGTCCTTTTCGCACGGCCTGCAGATCCTTCAGTCCGCTTCCGGTCAGCAGCACAACATGATCCGACTTGGCCGAAATCCTGCCTTCCCTGGCGTGGGATAGAAACCCGGCAAACCCGGCGGCCGACGCAGGTTCGGTAAACAAACCGGTTTTGCGCGCCAAAAAGGCAGCGGCCGTCAGAATATCTTTGTCACTGACCGTTATGGCCTCCCCCTCATGGGTGTGTAGAAACTGCCTGGCCATATAAAAATTGCGGGGGGCATCAACGGAGATAGAATCCGCCAGTGTATGACCGGGCCTGGATTCAAAGACCGCAGCGTCAAGATTTCTAACCAAATTGTCGCTGCCTTCCGACTGAACGGCGACCACCACCGGCATCCTGTCAATGAGGCCGAGTTTCAGCAAGTCCTCGAAGCCTTTGTAGACCCCTGAAAGAATCACCCCGTCGCCCACCGGAACAAAAATACGATCGGGCACCCGGAAACCCATTTGTTCGAACAATTCGAAAGCCACCGTTTTTTTCCCCTCAATGGTCAGGGGATTAAAGGCCGTATTGCGGTTATACCATCCGAAGTGTCTGGTTGCCTGAATGCTCAGCTCAAATGCATCATCATAGGTACCCTTCACCGGAACGATGCAAGCCCCGTACATGAGGATCTGGACAAGTTTGGCCAGGGGGGCTTTATCCGGAACAAGAACGACGGCTTGCTGACCCTGGGAAGCACAAATGCCGGCAATGGAAGACCCGGCATTCCCGGTCGATGCGGCCACAATGGTTTCAAACCCCTGCTCCAGGGCATAGGCCGAAACGATGGCCGAAGCCCGGTCCTTGAAAGAAAAAGTAGGGTTCTGACTGTCATCCTTGAAAAAAACCCGCCCCGGAAATCCACCCGTACCATCAAAGGCATCAAACCCATAAAGGGGGGTGTTTCCCACCCATAAAGGAGGCATGGATTCCAGGTGGGCTATGGGGAGCAGATCAAGGAATCCATTGCCTTTCAGGCACATAAAACCATCGCCCCGCTTCATGGGACCCTGCCTGATGCCCTGGTAATCGTACAAGGTCTTCAGAACCCCCTGTGGAGGCAAGTCCGCTGAGTTGGACAGACTGCAGGAGGGGCAGAGGTAGCGGACCTGTGCCGGGTGATATTGCTGGCCGCAGTCAATGCATTCAAAAACAAACTTCTGGTCTTCACCCATTCCTGATCCTGTTAAATGGTTCAAAAGCCACTATAAGACCGCCAATACCCCTGTCCGCTCATTGAATTCCCGTATCAGTTCATCCCACCGGTGCACCTGGTTAAACAACCTTGGCCATATCTCATGATCGTACCAAAGCTGGTTCAGATCGGCCACATCTTTCTGCTGTTGTTCAACCCAGGTAAAGTATTTCAGGTTGTGAATGGCTTTCCTGTCGTTGTACGACAATTCCTTCATATGGGAAGGGACCGTCCCAAAAACACACTTTTCAAAATCCTTTACGGCCTGAATTTCAACATATTCTCCACGCTGCTGGTGCAACTCCAGCAAACGCGATTGATATAGGTCGGCCGAATCGGTGGCAATGGTCAGCACCACATCATCGGCGGTCATTTCATAGTACTTCGCGGTTTTTATGGCTGAGAGCATATTGGCGATGCCGGAGATGCCGATCAACGGCAACTGGTCAATGATGTGGCTGTCAACGCCACAGGATTTAAGGTACTCCCGGCCTGCATTTTCGTTGAACAGCCTGAAAAGCCGCATGCAGTCTTCATCATCGATGGCGGTGACCACATCTGTGTTTTTCACGTTGTGAACCCAGGGCACGTGTTTGTCCCCGATGCCTTCGATGCGGTGTCCCCCAAAACCATTCATCAGCAGGGTGGGGCATTGAAGTGCTTCCGAAGCAACGACTTTCAGGTGGGGGTGGATGGTCCGCAAATAGTCACCGGCGGCAATGGTTCCCGCCGAACCGGTGGCCGAGATGTAGGCCGCCATCCGACTGTTTTCTCCCTTCACCAGGCCGTAGGCTTCTTCCAGGGCTTTCCCGGTAATGTTATAATGCCATGCGGCGTTGCCAAACTCATCAAACTGGTTGAAAACGATGCAATCGGGACGGGTCCGGCGGATCTCCCAGCAGGCATCATAAATCTCCTTTACATTGCTCTCACAACCCGGTGTGGCAATGATCTCCGATCCAATCTCGTCACGGAGCCAGTCAAAACGTTCGCGGCTCATTTCTTCAGGGAGGATGGCTACCGAATCAGTGCCCATCAGCTTTGAATCGAAGGCACCGCCCCGGCAGTAATTTCCTGTCGATGGCCAAACAGCTTTATGATAGCTTGGGTCAAAACCTCCCGTGATGATCTGCGGAGCAAGGCAGCCGTAGGCTGCACCAACCTTGTGGGAGCCCGTCGGAAACCACTTTCCCACCAGGAGCACGATGCGGGCATTGACCCCGGTCAGTGCACTGGGCAGTTCCACATAATTAACCGGGCCAAACAATCCCCCTTTTTCATTGGGTTCGTTCTTCCAGGTAATCCGGAACAGATTGAGGGGGTTGATCTCCCAGAGTCCGATGTTTTTCAGCCGCTCCTGAACGGAGGGTGGTATGCGTTCCGGCTGCTGATGCTGCTCAAAAGTGGGAAGGAGAATTCCTTTTTCCCTGAACCGCTTCACGGCATTTTCGAGGGCTTTTTCGTTGGTGATGGAGTCAGTCAGAGGTATCATGGGGTATCTGGAATGTATGTGGTGCGTACCAGGAGGCAATGAGCCTGGCGGACGGGTAAAAATACAGAAATTTTACCGGACCCGGCTGATCGTGATGCGATCCAGTAAAAAATCATTGACCTCCATGTTCATGTTTTCATTGAACGGCTCCAGGCGGATTTCAAAGCTGTTCCGGCCCGATTTCAGGGAATATAAAACCGGGGCAGTATGTCCCCAGTTTGACCATTCAAGGCTTCCTCTCTGGGGAAATGCCAGGGCAGAAGCAAAATCCCCATTCACAAACATCGACCGGAGCGCACATTTGTTCTCCGTGTTCACCGGTCCGGAGCCGTTCGCATACCGAAAAACAAAAGAATACAACCCGTCTTCGGGGATGTCCGCCTCAAACACCAGGCGGGCATTGTTTTGCTTTGTGAACTTTACGTATCCCTGACCCGAATAGCCATCAAAGGAACTGGCTGCGGACAGGTTGAAGTTTTCCGCCTGGATTAGCCGGACCGACTCCCCGCTGGTGTGGATAACGGGATTGCTTAAAAAGGAAGGCACCCCCGAATCATCGACTGCCAGGACCTGGTATTCCTCAAGCATACTGACTGCATGAAGTCTTGATGTGGTTTCAGTTTGTGAGCCAAGGGGTTCTCCATTGCGAAACAAAGTATAGGAAACGGCTCCCGGAACATGATTCCATGCCAGTCCTGTTTCTGTCAGGCGCAACACCGGGGTGTCGGGGGCCGTATGGTTCTCCCTGAGATTGAAATCACCCCCGGACTCCTTCCCGTTCATTGTAATTTCAATATGGATTAGACCTTCCAGGCCCGCCGGGACATGCGGATATTCGGTTTCCCGCCCATCCACCTTAAAGGAAGCAATGCCATTCCCATGGCCCGAAACTGAAATATTGTAGACCCCTCCCCGGTAAGGAAAGTTTTTCAACTGGTA
>JAWLHS010000043.1:0-12849 GCA_041690235.1 Bacteroidales bacterium | reverse complement strand
CCGCGGCGCTGACCGCCGATCCCTCCCCGTATTACGTGATCAACTACTGGCCCCTGAACCTTTACCAGGAGGGACACATTGAGGGCGCCATTCAATACACGCCCAAAGCCTCCCTGCACAGCGGGCAGGACCTGTTTACCCTGCCAGCAGACCGCCCCATTGCATTGTACTGTTATACGGCGCACCACAGCGCTTTCGCAACCGCCTTTCTCAGGTTGCTGGGCTACGATGCCCATAATGTGGTATATGGGGCCAACTCCTTCATTCATCAAACCATGCACGATTTCGGCATCCCCACACGAACTTTTGATGCCCGGACCCCGAGGGACTTCCCCCTGGTGAAACAAGGGGAGCAGGGGCCGGTTCCGGATGAAATGAAGACCCTGACCGACACCCTTTCCGTGGAAGGGGGTTGTTAAACCGGATCATTCTCCGCATTGCCTGATTTCAATGCGGGATTGGGAACAAAAAAGACAAAAACAATGGAAAAAAGACCCAAACCTTATATGAACCCTTACCTGGCCGGGTTTTTACTCGGACTGGTGCTGCTGGGGTCATTTGTTATCACGGGGCGCGGACTGGGTGCCAGCGGAGCGGCCAAAAATGTGCTGATCACCGCCGTGGGAAATACGGCCCCGGAGTATGCCGCAAAATCGGCCTTTTACCAGGACTTTTTCACCCCGGACGGGAGTCCGTTGTCATCATTCCTGGTGTTTATGGCAGCAGGGGTCCTGATCGGCGGCTTTTTCAGCGGGGCCATGTCGGGCAGACTCGGACTAAAACTGGAGCACGGCCCCCGCATTTCCGGAAAATCACGTTTGGCGTTTGCGATGGCCGGCGGACTCCTTTTCGGTCTGGGGGCACAGTTCGGGCGCGGATGTACCAGCGGGGCAGCCCTGAGCGGAATGGGCGTTTTATCCACGGGAGGCATCCTGACGATGATGGCCATCTTTGGCTCCGGCTACGCCATCGCATATTTTTTTAGAAAACTTTGGATTTAATTCCTTACAACCAAGCTATGGCTCCATTTATTCCACAAGGTCTGGTTAATCCTGAACTGATCCTTTTCTTTGCGCTGGTCCTTGGAATCGGGTTCGGGTATATTCTGGAACAGGCCGGATTTTCTTCCTCCAGAAAGCTGGCGGGATTGTTTTACGGGTATGATTTCGTGGTGCTCCGCGTTTTTTTCACGGCAGGGATTACCGCCATGACAGGTCTGGTGTTTTTCAGCTATCTGGGTTGGATCGATATGGGACTGGTCTATATCAATCCTTTGTATCTGTGGTCGGCGGTGGTCGGCGGACTGATTATGGGGTTTGGGTTCATCCTGGGCGGTTTTTGTCCGGGAACCAGCCTTGTCGGTGCAGTGATCGGCAAAGTAGACGCCATGGTTTTTATCGTGGGCCTGTTGATAGGGATTTTTGTTTTCGGGCATTTCTACGATGCCTTTGAGCCTTTATACACGGGCAGCTTCCTGGGTCAACCCTTTATATACGACACCCTGGGCATGTCAAAAGGGTTTTTCGCATTATTGCTGGCCCTGGCGGCCATTTTCGCCTTTGCCATCACACAGATGATCGAAGACAGGGTAAACAAAGTCCCACCCGCGCTCATCGCCAGACGACCGTCTTATTTCATTCCGGCAATGCTTTTGACCGGCTCATTGGTTGTTTTTCTTTTTCTTCCCGCTGAGAGGTCCAGTTCGATTTTGGAAAAAGGGCCCCAAACCCTTCTGGAAGAATGGCAGAGCGGGTCACACCTGGTCGATGCTGAAAAAGTGGCCTACGACATCATGTATGGCAATAAAGACATCATCTATATCGACCTGAGGGAGCCCCTTCAATACCAGCGGTTTACCATCCCCGGGGCAGTCAATATCCCCCCAGGGGAGATCCTGTCCAGGCGATGGCGGAGCTTTTTCAGGAACGATCCCCGCAAAAAAGTGTTCTTCAGCGATGGCACCAGTGTTCCCGCCAGGGTCTGGACGGCCGCCAGCCGGCAGGGATTTGAAAACATTTTCATCGTGGACGGCGGACTGAATGGACTGTTCGAAATGCTGTTTGTCGGACAGGCAGATCAGGCAACACACGGTGAAAATGGCTATATGAATTCCTTTTCGGAACGTTTCATTCTTGAAGCCAGGCAGTACTTCATGGAGGGTGGGGCCGTAAGAAAGGAAGAAACGCGTTCCCTGCCCGTAAAAACGATCATCGAAGTCAAAGCCCCCGATGTGGCCGGAGGTTGTTAATGAAATAAAATCAACACCATGACGACAAAACTGTTGAACAACGGAGCCTTTCTTCTCTTTGCCATGATCATGGCCGGACTCCTCTTCAATGCCATTGCCTCAAAAAATTATTCCCTTAGCAACAGCAGGGTATTGGAAGCCGCTTTGGAAGAAGACTTTCTCATATCATACGCCGAACTGGAACATTGGCTGCAAAAGGAGGCGGACCAGGTGGTGTTTATCGACCTGAGGGATTCTGATTCTTTTGCCCGGAGCCACATTCCCGGGGCACTGAACATTCCTGCCCAGGACATTCTGGCCCGTGAACACCGCAAATTGATGGAACAAGATGAGATCAAACTTCTCTATGCCGGGGAAGAACACATCGCCGTCACAGCGGCCATGATCCTGCACGGAAAAGCCGTGGAAAACATGCGGGTCGTCCCGGGCGACTTTTCGAGTCTGGAGGCATTGTTACTGGGCAATGATGCACTTGATCCGGCCTACCGTTATTATCGCGATGACAAGGCACGTTTTGATTACCCCAGGTTTATGAAAACATCCCCTGTCCAGACCGGGGAGGAAAACCCAACAACCACCATCCCCGAAATCAAGACCGAGGTCATTTCGGTTCAGGGCGGGTGTTAGGCGCTGTGCAGGGCGGATGTCAGGCAGCGTCTCATGGGCCAGGCAAGGCTCGGGTTACCTTGGGTTTTGCCGCTGACGGATATCAGATTCCGCCAATGGCAGTGAATTCCCCTTAGTCGGTCAGCCAATAACCATCGACCTTTAGTCGGTTAGCTCATAGCCATCCACCTTCCCTTTATCGGTGGCAGGAATGCCGTTTTTAAGCCAAACGGGGGCGGGTTCTCCCTTCAAAAAATGGTCAAAGAACTGGTACATCCTTACCGAAAGATCCATCCTGTTGGGCCACCTGGTGAGGTTATGTGCCTCGTCATTGTACACCAGCATCCACACCGGCTTTGAAAGACGCCTCATGGCGGTAAACATCTCGATGCCCTGGTACCATGGCACTGCGCCGTCAGCATCATTGTGCATCATCAGCAGGGGCGTCTCAATCTTGTCGACAAAGAAAACCGGAGAGTTTTCGATGTAACGAAACGGCCGTTCCCATAGGGTGCCCCCAATTCTGCTCTGGGTCTGTTCGTACTGAAACTGCCTGTTCACACCCGTCTGCCAGCGAATGCCACCGTATGCGCTGACCATATTGCTGACAGGGGCACCGGCCATGGCGGCCTTATACATATTGGTGCGCGTTACCAGGTAGGCAATCTGGTAGCCTCCCCAGCTTTGTCCCTGCAGTCCCATATTCTCCCGGTCAATAAACGGATAACGCTCCACCATGGCATGGGTGCCGCTCACAATGGCGTTATAGGCGCTTTCGCCCGGGAAACCTTCCTTATAGGTGATGTCGGGAACAAACACGATATAGTCATTGCTGGTACAGTACGAACGGTTGATGGTGGAGCGACTGGGTGAAGGGATGAAATGCTGGTGCAAACCCTGGGAGGAGCGCTCATAAAAATAGATCAGCATGGGATATTGCCGGGTCTCGTCCAGGTCTTCAGGCAGGTACAGCAGACCTTGCAGGGTTTCATTGTCAAAATCCTGCCATTCAACAAGTTGAACGCTTCCCCAATAATAGTCGGATTGCTGGGGGTTCACCTCGGTGATTTTTTGGGCGGTGCCAAAATTCAGGGTGCTGGTCCACAGATCCGGAAATTCGGTATAGGTACTGCGACGCCACAAATAGCGGTTCGCCTCAGCCGCTTTCTGCAGCTGAGAATAGCTGTAATCGCCCATAACCAGCGAAGACAAGCCCTCCTCTGAAAGCAGGTAATAGCCGTTTTGTTTGGACTGGTTCTGAAAAGCACTTAATATGATGTCTTCGTTCAGGGAAATGAAATGGGCCTTATCATCCAGGTTCTGTATCCTGAACCTGATGTCATTCTCCCTCCCATAGCCCTTTGTGATGTTCTCCACCGGCCTTCGACCCGTGGGATCAACCTTCCAGACGTCGAAACGGTCGTATATCAGGACATACTCATCCCCGGCGGTCCATCCGGCCAGGCCATGAGGACGGGCAAACATGGGCAGGTCGTTCTCTTCATCGAACACGGGGTGCGGAATGCCGGCCGATAATTGAAGGGTGGTTTCCCGCTGGATGGAATAAACCATCCAATCCCGGCTTCCGGTATCGTACCAGACCACATAATTGCCGCCGGGCGACAAGTCTGCGTTGGCCTCAACCTTTTCAGCCACAAGGGTCCGGCTCCCATCGTTCAGGTCCACAACATACAGATCGCGGGGATTCCCTCCCGTCCACTGACGCTCAACCATGTAGGGTGCAGGCGACTGACCCAGTCCCTTCAATACATTGTTTTCCGGATCCAGGGCCACACCCGGCATATCCTCATCGGCCAGCTGAACCAGTTTCGCCTGGCGGATATGATAAACGGCATCAAAACTACGCCTCTGCAGCCTGTTAAGCATGGCTTTTTGCTGGGACTGCAGCATGGGATCTTCCCAATGCCATACATCCAATGAGTACTTCTCCTCACTTAGCAGGGTGTCTTCGGGAGCTTCCTCAGGCAGGGGCGCCGTCCCAAAAAACAAACGCTGCCCGTTGTCGGAGAAATAGGGTTTGCTGTGCTCGCTTGGCCCATGTCCCTCGGGCATCCCGGCCGTCGCGTCATTTACCACCTCGTTCAGCAGGCTGCGGCCGTATCCGTATAAATACAGGGAATATGTTTTTTCCTTCACGGTGTCGGATGAAAACAGCCAGGCCAGCTGCCTGCCCTCATGATCCAGATTCAGTTGTTTCATTTCCCCATGCCTGCTGTCCAGGATCCGGCTCTCCAATCCACCGGTTTCCACGGCCACCACCTCCCAGAGGGACAGGGTATCTTTGGCCTTCACCTCAGTGAGTCCGGCGACCAGGTTCCCCAGCGGAGACACGGCATACTCCGTAACGCCTTTGACCGCGGCGGACTGGCCTGTCAGCGGATTATACACGTTCATCACCTTGGCGGGTTTTTCCTTTTCTTCCTCTTCTTCCTCTTCTTCCTCCTCTTCCAGAGAGGGATCCTCAGGCTGAACTTCCTCTTCCTCCTCATCCGGAAGTACGATGCGGGCATGGTCGATCACATATACCATCCAGTCGGAGGTTTCTTCAGGCATGGAAAAAGACTCCAAAGCAGGGAATTTCTCCAGTTGCCGGGTGTCAAACACAAAAATCCCGAGGGAGTCCGGGGGCATTTCCTCCCGCTTCTTCTTATCCACTTTGGCTTGTCGCTCGACGGCCTGGGGTGGCTTGATATGAAAAGCCACATAGCTGCCACCGGGGGAAACGGATGCCCTGTATCCACGCGCAACGATTTCCTCGTGGCCACTGTCAATGTGCCTGATGATGAGCTCCCCGTCTCCGTCCTGCGGACTGACTTCAAAAACCACCCAATCACCATCGGGCGTCAGCTGGGAACGGGAAAGGGTCTTCCAGCCCGCGTAATCATCGTGAGAGAGTCTTTTCTTCTCCTGGGAAAACCCTGAAAAGACAAAAAAGAAACAAAAAAGCAAAACAAAACCTGGACGAAACTTCATGAAATTTTTTTTTAGGGTTAATGGCCCCTAAATTATAAAATTCCGCCAGAAAACAAGTAGAAAAAAATAAGTAAGTCCCCATTCCTGCCTAAAAGGACTCAAGCTCCGATGAATCATCGAGGGTCTCTTCGTCGCCGGACTCAAAATCGTCCGGCTGGTCTTCCCCGTCCAGTTCGGCATTTTTAAAAATATCCGGATCGAGGGAAAGGACTTTGGAGAGGTCACTCTGGGCCTCCTTGTCCTGCTTAAAAAGGAAATGGGCTTCCGACCTGGCCAATAAGGCCAACAGGTACTTTCCGTCCAGTTTGATGGCGGCGTTCAAATATTCGATGGCCCGCCTGGCCTCCTTTTTTTCCAGGGCCACCATCCCCTTGCCAAACCAAGCATCGGGACAGGATTTATCCAAGTCAATGCATTTGTCAAAGCAGTCGTTTGCCCTGGGGAAGTCCCGCTTCAGCAGACAAACACCCCCAAGATCGCACCAGGCCTCCACCGAATCGGGCAACAGTTCAACCACCTTTTCGAGGTCCCTGATACTTTCTTTATACTTCTCCTCATCCCCATAAACCAGTGCGCGCGTGTGCAGGGCCGTCGTGTTTTTGGGATCCAGCTTCAAAAGGGCATTCAAATCCCTGAGGGCCCCATCGTTTTCCTGACAGCGAAACAGCGCACAGGCTCTCCCAAACAGTGCAGCGGCACTGTTGTCTTCTTCCATGATCTCCTCAAACTGCTCAAGGGCACCATCAAAGTCCCTTTTATAAAAGGCATCCCAGGCCTTTTCAAGGGCCCTTGCAATGTCTTGCTTTGCGGGTTTGGTCATATATCTGCGAACATTTCAAAAAAAACCGCCACAAAAGTCATCATAATTCTCTTTCAAATATACTCATCCTGAATAAAAACCAAAAAATATGTTCTATTCAGTTTACTTAAGTGGAATTAACAGAATTTTCATCATTTGATAATACGGACTTAACATGAACTCTAAAAACTCAAAATACATTTGTAGTGTTCATAACATAAATTACAAAAACAATCAACTCATTGAAATTATGACAATTATGAAAATGATGAAAATGATGAAAAAGCAATTCAGCTTATCGAGCATAATAATCGTAGTGGTATTCACCCTTATTTTAAGCGCTTGTGGTAAAGAAGAAACTTTCGAAGCCCCAAGAGTAAATAATCCTGAAGCCATATCAGTTGTTCAGGGAGAAGCCATCGAGGTCACTTTTAACTACAATACCGATGCGGGATTCAAATCTTCCTCTGTTAGCAGCACCAATGGCAGCGCTGCCATTACTACCGATGGAACCGCAGATTCAAAATCAGGGACCATTGTTGTTACCTTTAATGCCACTGGCGGCACGGGAGCCGCTGCCGTTGTTTTAAGCATTACCGATAAGAAAGATCTTACGGATGATGCCACAGCGGTTGTTACCGTTGTAGAAGAGCAAAAAACGTTCATTGTTGGCGATAATATCAGTCAGAATACAACCTGGGAAACCGGCAAGACATATATTCTGGGTGGCCGTATCGCGGTCACTGCCGGTGCTACACTGACCATTCAGCAGGGTGTCGTAGTAAAAGGGGAAGCGGGAAGTGGTCCCAATGCCACTGCATTGATCATTGCACGCGGGGGAAAACTGATGGCAGAAGGCAAGGCTGAGGCCCCCATCATTTTTACATCCGTGGCCGATGAGATCACACCAGAACAAGTAGCAACAGGTGATTTCCGGAGTCCAAACCTTGATCCAGACCTTGACGGATTATGGGGTGGCCTCATTATTTTGGGAAATGCACCCATATCTGCAGAGAATTCTCCCATGCAAATCGAAGGGATTCCACCCTCAGATCAAAATGGGCTATATGGGGGCAATGATGCAAATGATCATTCCGGAGAAATCAGGTACATCTCTATACGCCATGGCGGTGCAAACATTGGCGAAGGAAACGAAATCAACGGTTTGACGATGGGTGGCGTGGGAGCTGGCACCGTCATTGAATATGTTGAAGTAATCGCCAACCAGGATGATGGCCTCGAGTGGTTTGGAGGGACAGTCGATGTAAGTCATGTACTTGTTTGGAATTCTGGTGATGACGCATTAGATACCGACCAGGCCTGGGCTGGCACCATGGACAATTTTGTTCTAATTGCCGGTGCAGCGACAGATCATGCATTGGAAATTGACGGACCTGAAGGCGCCCTCCTTGATGCACATACCATCAAGAATGGCTCAGTCAAAGGCTATCCAACTGCTGAGCTTGGAGACTTCCGCGATGGAGCAAGAGGTACTTTTGAAAATATTTATTTCTTCAACTTCACAAGTCCTGCAGCATCTGATGGCAGGGGCGACCTGTCACTTTCAGGGACAGCAACCAACGACAACTTTGCCAACGGGATTCTTGTATTTAACAACCTGGAGGTAACCTTGCCTGCCGACACCGAATTGAGTGATGTATTCAAACATGGGACTCATGTACATGCCAGTAACGTTGCCAAAGGCCAAAATACTGTGGGTGCTGATATAAGCAAGTTTAAGAACTGGACATGGGCTGACCAAGCCGGTGAGCTTGCAGATTTTGAATAAAAACAACCCATATAATATTACGGAGTCAATATAAATGATTCTTCAAAACTCGCAGTTTTATCTCTGCGAGTTTTGATTTTTTATAATAATTTCCATTGTATGAATAAATATGGTATTGCGTTACTGCTTTGCTTGATGACGACAATCTCTGTTGCCCAAAACGGCAATATCCGGGGTACAGTTTTCGATGACTCATATGGAGAAACCCTGCCCGGAGTGACCATTCTTATTGAAGGAACCAATAATGGCACATCAACCGATCTGGATGGCAAATTCAATCTGAGTGTGCCCCCGGGACAATATACCCTTAGTTTCTCCTTTATTTCTTTTCAAACATTGACAATAAGCCAGATCGAGGTTAAATTGGGCCAAACAACCCTTCTCGATAACATTCGAATGCAGGAAACCAGCTTTGAACTGTCAGAAGTAACTGTTACGGCCGATGCACTTAGAAATACAGAAACAGCACTGCTAACCATTAAGAGAAAATCGCCTGGTGTGATTGATGGAATTTCCGCAGCCAATTTCAGAAAAATTGGCGACAGTGATGCAGCAGCTTCCATGAAGCGTGTACCTGGAGTCTCGGTTGAGGGGGGGAGGTATGTATATGTAAGGGGACTGGGTGACAGGTACTCAAAAACCATTCTTAATGGCATGGACCTGCCAGGACTCGACCCGGACCGGAATACCATTCAGATGGATATTTTTCCTACAAACATTATTGACAACATTATTGTGCATAAAACCTTTACGGCCGATTTGCCCGCTGATTTTACTGGCGGTGTTGTGGATATATCTCTTAAAGACTTCCCCGAGGAAAAATCAGGCAGTTTTTCTCTTTCAGCAGGTTATAATCCACAATACCATTTTAATGAGGATTTTTTAACCTATAAGGGAGGCAAATACGACTTCTTGGGTTTTGATGATGGCACGCGTTCAATTCCTGCATCTGAAGATATTCCTTTATTCGCTGAAGTAGTTGGAAAGCCGGATGGGGAGCAAGGTTTGAGATACAGAGAAATCCTCAGGTCATTTAATCCGCAAATGGCAGCGTTTAATCAACGCAGCTCTGGCGATTACTCCCTGGGGTTTACCGTGGGCAATCAAATACCAAGAAATGCAGTAACTTATGGATATACCATCAATTTATCCTATAAAAGCAATACCGAGTTTTATAATAATGTAGAATTTGGCCGGTACGGATTGGATGGAAACCCTGATGCTTTTGAGATGGTTGTCCGTGAATACCAAATGGGAGATTATGGCGTACAAAGTGTGTTACTTAGTGCAAACACCGGGTTTGCCATAAAAACAAAATCATCCAAACTGAGGCTTAACGTCATGCATTTGCAAAATGGGGAGTCAAAAGCGGGACTTTTCAGGTATGAAGGATCCAGCAAAGGTTCAAATTTTTCTGCTGCACAGCATAACCTTGAATATACCCAACGCGCATTGTCTAATATACTTCTTGAGGGGAAACATATCATAAGTAAGGATAAGTGGACAATTGACTGGAAGCTTACGCCAACGATCTCCCGCCTTGAAGACCCGGATATTCGCTTTACACGTTTCGAAGACAGGGGGCAGGGAACCTGGTCAATTGGCACCGAGGTGGGGTTCCCGGAAAGAATATGGCGAGAACTTGAAGAAATAAACCTGGCAGGCTCATTCAAATCAAACATCATGTATTCCGCATTTGGACAAAAAAACAGTGTTGATTTTGGGGTGGGCTATACGTTCAAAGAACGGGATTACCAGATACGGAATTTTATGCTAAACATTAGAAACATTCCTCTTACGGGTAATCCCAACGAATTCTTCTTTGAGGAAAATCTTTGGCCTTACAATGGATCGGTTTCCAGAGGCACCACCTACGATACACCTTTCATACCTGTAAACCCAAACCAATTTAATTCAACCATCACAAACCTGGCTGGCTTTATCCAGACTGAAATCAATCCCCTGCAAAACATCAGGGCGATATTGGGTGTACGGATGGAACACTATGTACAAAAGTATACCGGTCAGGACCAGCAGGGCTATAATATCCTGGACAATGAAACCGTATTGGACAATCTTGACCTTTTCCCATCTGTAAACCTGATATACGCCTTGAATGAGAAGCAAAATATCAGACTATCCTATGCAAAAACCATTGCACGACCTTCATTTAAAGAAATGTCATATGCCGAAATATATGACCCACTAACAGGAAGAACTTTTATCGGGGGGCTTTTTCGCGATGCAGATGATATTGCCGGTTCAGAATACTGGGATGGAAACCTGGTAAGCAGTAAAATAATGAATTATGACCTCCGATGGGAGATGTTTCATGCCCCGGGGCAAATGATTTCTTTAAGCCTGTTTCACAAAACGTTTGATAATCCAATTGAAATGGTTCAGTTTGCCGTCCAGGATCTTTCTATTCAACCACGAAACGTAGGAAAAGGACAGGTTACTGGCATTGAATTTGAAATTCGGCAAAATTTGGACATATTTGCAAGGAGCTTTGAAAATTTCACACTAACAACCAACCTGACATTGACCCGCTCCAATATACAATTAAGTCCTTCTGAGCTTGATTCAAGAATTATGAATGCCAGAACCGGACAAACCATTGAAGAGTACCGGGATATGGCTGGTCAGGCCCCTTATATCATTAACTCGGGTTTATCCTACAACGGGGGTACAAATGGCTTTTTAAAAGGATTGGAAGCCGGCCTGTTTTATAACGTTCAGGGAAGAACACTCCATGTAGTAGGTATTACCGACAGACCGGACATCTACACGCTGCCCTTCCACAGCCTGAATTTTAATGCCAATAAGCGTTTTGGGGAAAACCAAAAATGGACGGTTGGAATCAAAGCTGACAACCTTTTAAATGCGAAAAAAGAATCAATTTTTTCATCTTTTAATGCCAGCGACCGTTACTATCAAAGAATCTCACAGGGCACTACTCTGCAACTCCGTATGGCATATAGCTTATAGAATCCGGAGTCCTTTATTTGCAGTTTAGCACAACCCATAAACAATATTATTTTGTATTTTTAACCCATCATCCAAAAGGACCTGATTAAGAAGAAATTGCCTGTTATATTGATCATGTCCAAAAACAAATTAAAACCATATATAAATGCAAAAAGCGATATTTACCCTGATGCTGATAGCGGCCACCTTCATCACCTTTGGACAAGATATCTACAAAGGAGAGGATGGTTTGTTTTATGGAAAAGATCAGCAGCCTTATTCAGGTCCTTATGAGGAATATTTTCCGGATGGCAGCCTCCAGTCAAGGATGACATTGAAGAATGGTTTAATCGAAGGCACTTTACATATTTATTTCAAAAATGGCCAGATAAACGAACAGCGTTCTTTCAAAAACGGGGAGAAACATGGCCTATGGATCATGTGGAACCAGCAAGGGAACAAAACAGGAGAAGCCCGATACACCCGCGGCATGAAAGATGGGGAATGGTACATCTGGAATGATAAAGGGGTTTTGCTTTATGATATGACCTATAAGAAAGGGACCAGGGAAGGGACTTGGAAAATGTTTGACAACGACGGGAAGCTGATTAATCAAAAAGAATACTAAAAAAAAAGCCAGGCTTGTTCCTGATTTGGAAAAAGCCTGGCTTTTTTAAACAACACAAAAAGACTCTTTTTATTCTTCTATCTGCTCAAGATTAATTTGAATCTCTTCACCTGGATTTTCTGACTCCAAATTCACAGGAACCCTTGTTTCCTCATAAGAAATCATGGTTAAGGATAAGGTATACGAAGCCGGTATTAATCCAATCATTTTAAAGAACCCTTCGAAATCAGTATATGCAGATGTTCCGGTGTTATCAATCGTTACTTTTACCCCGGCAAGTGCTTCGCCGGTCATGTGGTCCATTACTTTACCGCTTAAGCTGACAGTGGCAACGGATTCATTCTTTGCTGTTTTTTCAATCGCGCTGTTTGAACTGTTTCCAGCTAATGTAAATAAGGAAAAAGCCAAACATAAAATAAAATATCTTTTCATAAAGCGAGTTTTTATAGGATTATGCTGTTATTTCTCCTTTATTAGACTTCACACAAATTTAGGTCTTATGAATAATTATTGTATTAAGTGAATATCATATCTATATTAAGAAATTGTTAACGGTTCATAATACTGTGCTTATGAAACTCTTTTCCTTTTTGGGCAGTACAAGTGCCGCTGACATCGAAGACCTTTACAGGGCGTACCTCGATGATCCAGGCAGGGTTGAAGCCGATTGGCGCTTGTTTTTTGAAGGTTTCGAGTTTGCCAGGACCCAATTCCCTGAAGCGGAAGATCCCCAGAAAAAAGAAAACACGGTCTTCCGCAATGAGTTCAATGTCCTGGACCTGATCAACGCATACAGGGAACGCGGACATCTGTTCACG
>JAWLHS010000042.1:0-13217 GCA_041690235.1 Bacteroidales bacterium | reverse complement strand
TTCCTGAATCGTTTCGGGAGCGGGCTCAGCCGCGAAATGGTGTTCATTATCGTTAAACGCCTGGCCAGTGAGGCCGGGATCAAAAAAACCGTCAGTCCCCACACATTCAGACACAGCTTTGCCACCCACCTGGTAGAGGGAGGGGCCGACCTCAGGGCCGTTCAGGACATGCTGGGACATGAATCGATCACCACCACCGAAATTTACACCCATCTGGACCGGGAATACCTGAGGGAAAACCTGATGTCTTTTCACCCGAGATCCGGGAAGAAGCCATTTCCATCCGACAATTAAGGGTCAAATAACCCCCGTTTTGATTATTTTTACAAAAAAAACGGATGTCACGTCCCTTCCTTTCCAGTCGCCTCGCATTTCTTTTAATCGCCGGATGCCTGGTTAATCTCCAAACCGGCCATGCAGCCGCAAAAGAGGCGCCCGAAGGCCAGATCATTCTGAGCCCCGCAAGTCTGTTCAGCTTTACAGAGGTCAAAACGGGGATGTTCTCTGATGTACAATTCTATGAGGTGGGTGGGCATGGCTTGGAAAGTGAGCTGACTGTCTCGGTCAGCGGACCCTTCAGGCTTTCCCTTCATTGCCTGGAAGGGTATACCGGGAGCCTGTCCCTTACCCCCGATGAGGGGATCCTGCAGGACACCAGGGTGTATGTCCGGTTTTTTCCGCAGGAGACCGGCCTGCAGGAAGGGTCCATTGTGCATCAGTCGGAGGGTGCAGAAGACCAAAGCCTGTCACTCACAGGAAGCGGAGTTGGCAGCCTGATACCCCAGGAATACTACACCAATGCAACGGGAGGGGGAATACAGCTGAAAACCAGTTTACACCAGATCATTAACGGGCATAATATCCAGTCTTATTCCGGCATTTGGACCCATTTTGAATCAACCGACAGCCGTTTTGACGGTTCGGTTTGGGATATGTATTCCGACGTCCCCTGCGCAGATCCGCCCTACCGTTATTCTTTTTTTACTGACCAGGATGTCGGACTGGCGGGCAACAAGGAGGGAGAGGTTTATAACCGCGAACACAGCATGCCGAGATCCTGGTTCGGAGGGGCCATAAGCCCCATGAACACTGACTTGCACCATATCTATCCATCCGATAAATGGGTGAATGCCAGGCGCGACAATTACCCTTACGCAGAAGTGGATCAACCACAATGGACAAGCCTCAACGGGAGCAGGCTCGGACACAGCACAACAATGGGTTATTCCGGCTTGGCCTTCGAGCCCATCGATGCCTATAAGGGAGACCTGGCAAGGGCCCTGTTCTACATGGTAACCTGCTACCAGGACCAACTGACTGAGTGGGATGGCAGCCCAGAAGGCAACAGCATACTGGCTCAGAACAGCTATCCGGCTTTTCATCCCTGGGCCGTTGACATGCTTGTGGAGTGGCACGAAAATGACCCGGTGAGCCAGAAAGAGGTGCTCCGAAACCATGCCGTTTATCAAATCCAGGGAAACCGGAATCCCTTCGTGGACCACCCCGAATTCGTCGGAAAGATTTGGGGAGACACAACATTAAGTTCCGGGAAATTGGCCGGACCACACATCCTCCGGGTGTTTCCCAACCCTGTTCAGGGAAACTTCATGTTCGAAGCGTCCGAAGAAATCCAAAGCATACGCCTGGTCAACCTTTTGGGAATGGTGGTATTCAATGCCCATCCACACAGGACAACGGCCAGAATAACACTGCCTGCGTTGCCCGAAGGGGTATACCTGATCCAGTTCATTGGAAAAGAACGGCGCCATCATCAAAAAGTAATCATCGCCCCCTAAGACTTTTTTCTTTACTTTTGCGTAATCAATGCATCTATTTAAAGACAAAGATGTTTAAGCACACCGAAGCCATTGGTAAACGCTACGACGGCCTGTCCGGACAGGAATGTTGTTTGTCATGCGGAAACGCACTGGCTCTGGCGGATATCCGGACGGGACAGGTCTGTGTCGACCTGGGCTGCGGGAAAGGTCATGATGTGCTTCGAATGGCCGCCATGGCCGGAAGCGGGGGTTTTGCCTACGGCATCGATATTTCTGAGGGCATGATGGAAACAGCCCGGGCAAACGCCGGAAAGCTGGGACTGAACAATGTGGCCTTTTTGAAGTGTCCGCTGGAAAAACTGGACATTCAAAGTGCATCAGCCGACCTGGTTCTTTCCAATTGCACCATCAACCACTCCCTAGACCAGGCTGGGGTATGGAAAGAAGTGGCCCGGATCCTGAAAAGTGGCGGACGCTTTGTTGTCAGTGATATTTATGCCCTGGAAGAAGTGCCGGATCGATACAGGGCCGATCCCGAAGCCGTTGCAGAATGCTGGGCAGGGGCCGTTATGAAAGAGGATTATCTGGCCAACATCCGGGATGCAGGTCTCAGGAACCTAGAAATTCTCGAAGAGTCGGATCCCTATGAAAAAGGAGCCATCAGGGTGGCCAGCTTTACCCTGAGGGGCTTCAAACCCTGAGCTTACGGGCGGCACCAAAAAATCGCCATACAATCAAAACCCAATTCCTTATGAAGAGCCTGATCAAAAAAGAAAACAAACCCTCCAAGCAGGAGGAAAACAAGCCGGCCCAATGCTGTGCAAAACAGAGCAAAACACCCCAGGGTTGCCACGATTAGGGGCCAGTGAAGCCGAACATGCAAGCCTCCAGGTTTAATATCCTGACCCGTTTCAGGGATGACACCCGTTTCCTGCTGGTCAATCTGCTGTCCGGGCAGGCCGACATCATCAGCAGGGATGAGAAGGAACTCCTGAAAAAAGGCGGTACCGGGATTCCCGAAGAATTCATACAAAAAGGGTATTGGGCAGATCCGGGGGCTGAAGCCATTACTTACCGTCTGAAATACATTGATTTTCTCGAACAGCGCGACCGTGAGGAAGTACAGGTTTTGTTTGTTCCCACCTACCAATGCAATTTCGACTGCTTTTATTGTTACCAGTCAGGCTACCCAAATGCCCCGGATGGCCTGAGTCCGAAGATCACCGCTTCCTTTTTCGATTTCATTCGCCAGCACCTGAAAGGACGGAAGACATACGTTACCCTGTTTGGGGGGGAGCCCCTGCTTGCAGGGAAAAAATACCGCGCCGCACTGGAACAATTCATCGAACAATGCGGGGAGGAAGAAATCGACCTGGCGGTTGTCACCAATGGCTATCACCTGGATTTGTACCTGGAATCCCTGAAACGGGTCCGGGTGCGTGAAATTCAGTTTACACTGGACGGAACCAGGGAAATTCATGACCGCAGAAGGCCTCTGAAGGGCGGCGGTCCAAGCTTTGACAAGATCAGCGCCAATTTGGATGCCTGCCTGGAAAACGGGATTCCTGTAAACCTCAGGGTGGTGGTGGATGGGGACAATATCGGCGGACTTCCTGCGCTGGCGGCTTATGCCAGGGAAAAGGGCTGGAGCTCACACCCGCTGTTCAAGACCCAGCTGGGCAGAAATTACGAGCTCCATCAATGCCAGGAAGGCAACGACAAATTGTTTACCCGCATCGGCCTTTACCAGGCAATCCACGATTTGATCAAAAAGCATCCGGATTTTCTGGAATTCCATCGCCCGGCATTCTCGGTCACCCGGTTTTTGAGTGAAAACAACCACCTTCCCCAACCATTGTTCGACGCATGCCCTGCCTGTAAAACGGAATGGGCGCTTGACTACAGGGGATTTGTCTATCCCTGCACCGCCACAGTAGGCAAACCCGAAGAGGAACTGGGGACCTTCCACCCCTCCATCAGTCTCAGGGATACCGCCATAAAAACCTGGCAGGAAAGGGATGTGTTACACATCAATGCCTGCACTGCCTGTTCGCTTCAACTTGCCTGCGGGGGAGGCTGCGGTTCCCTGGCAAAAAACCTGAACGGCCAGCTGCTGTCGCCCGACTGCAAACCGGTGAAGGAATTGCTTGAACTGGGATCAGCAATTTATTTTTAGTCTTCCGGCAACCGAAAATAAAAAATGGGTACATTTGCCTTGGTCAAAGGTTCCGGGATCCTTTCGGGTTATCCGGATGAAAAGGGAATCAGGTGAGAATCCTGAACAGTTCCCGCTGCTGTAAGCTCTTTCATTTTGTTTATCACTCCAATGCCACTGTCCGGGAACCAAGCGGATGGGAAGGCGGTAAACAAAGAGTAAGTCAGAAGACCTGCCTTTAACCGGCCATATTTGTAGCTTTCGGGAAAAAAGCGAAGAAAAACGGATGCGTCTCTTTTTCTCAACCAGGTTTTTACCGTCTGTTGCAAATGATTGAATCGATCATTTGGTAACACATGCCCGGAAAAATGTTTTTGCGCCGCCCTGTTTTCATCCTGGCCATTGCCATGGCTTGTTTGGGTGGCATGCCCGAAGCCACTCCGGGGCCCACCGGGAAGCTTTTGAGCCCAGGCGAAAGCCCCCGGACGCTTTCCGATTCCCCTGTAATGCTCCTGGCGGCCGACACCCTGATCATCCTTGAACCAGTCCGAATTACGGGGACCAGGTACCAGTTGGCGGGTGCCGGCTACAGCCAGCAGACCATTGACAGCCTGGAGCGGGACAAGCATATATTTGACGGTCTTGACCGGCTCCTGGCAAAACATTCCGGCATGTATATCAGAAGTTACGGGCCCGGAGTCCTGGCCAGTTTGTCGATGCGCGGCGGTTCCACAAACCAAACCAAGTTGCTCTGGAATGGCATCAGTCTTCGAAGCTCCATGAACGGGCAGAATGACCTTTCCCTGTTACCGGTTTTCTTTTTCGACAAAATATCCGTCCAGTATGGCGGAGGAAGCGCCCTTTGGGGAGGGGGGGCCCTCGGGGGAACCATCTTTCTGGACAACAACCCATCTGCGGAGAAGGGCTTTACCGTATACGCAGGACTCCAGGCGGAGGAACCGGGCGGGTTTTCCCAACAGGCAAAAATTGGATGGCAGGGCCGGGGGGCGGGGACCAGCCTACGCGTTTTTAACCTGCACTCCCAAAACCGCTATCGCTATGTCAACACCTCCCTTCCTTCCAGGCCCGTGCAGATACAGGAACATGCCGCTTATCAAGCCAGGGGACTGCTGAGTGAAACAAATCTGCGGCTTGGCCAACGGCATACACTGGGGATCAACCTTTGGTTGCAATCGGCCGACAGAAACATTCCTCCGGCCTTGCAGCAAACCCATGGCGGAGCCAACCAGCTGGACGCAGCCACACGCCTGAATGCCAATTGGCAGGCGTGGTTCGGAAAGGCGGTTTTCACCTGGAGAGGCGCCTGGTTCGACGAAACCCTGACCTATGGTGACAGTTTGAACGCTGAAAGTGTCAGCCGCTGGAAAACCCTCACCCAGGAGGCCGAAGCACGCTGGCAGGTCACATCACTGCTGATGGTCAACACAGGAATTCGCCTTCAGTCGGCCAATGCAACGGCCGACAACTATCCCCGGGGAGCCGAAAGAAACCTGCTTGCCCTTTTTTCATCCATTGGATGGAAAACCCAGGATGAAAAACTGGAGCTGCAAATAAACGGCCGGCAAGAGTTCGGCAATAACCTGGAGATCCCCTTTGTGCCGTCGGTCGGACTCGCATGGCGGGCAGGAAGGGATTGGATCCTGAAGGCAAACGCAGGGAAGAATTTCCGCCTGCCCTCCCTGAACGATATGTATTGGTCGCCGGGTGGCAACCCGGACCTTAAGCCTGAATCAGGATGGAGCCAGGATCTGACCATTGCCTGGGGGGAGCAATTGCCCGGCCCATCCGACGACAAAAAATTAAACGCTTCCCTGAGCGGTTTTCACCGGCTTATCACCGACTGGATCATCTGGTTGCCGTCGGGGGGCGGAATGCTCTGGCAGCCTCAGAACATCATGGAGGTAAGAAGTTACGGGCTGGAGGCCAGGCTGGCAGGGAGTCTCTCTTATGCCGGGATCACCCTCGACTGGAGGGCTGGCTGGGACCACACCGTGTCAGTCAACCGAAAAGGGAAAAGCCCCAACGATGCTTCCGTGGGTAAACAACTGATCCATGTTCCCAAAAACAGGGGAACCTTCGGCATCAGGCTTACATGGGGGGATATGGGAATCTTTTACGATCACCAGCACACCGGAAGGGCTTTCACCAGCAGCGACAACAGCCAATGGCTTCAGCCCTGGCACCATGGAGATATCGGTATGGATTATACCTTCCTGCTTTGTGGGTATGAGGCCAATGCCTATGCAAACGTGGTGAATCTCTGGAACAGCGCTTACGTTGTAATGCCGGGCAGGCCGATGCCGCTGAGGTATTTCCGGCTGGGCGTATTAATCAATCTTCAATGGTAACACCGAAAATCCAAAAAAATGACAACAACATTCAGACATTGCGTGCAGGCCTTTATGAAAAACCGCCCATTCATTGTTCACCTGCTACTCATCCTTCTGCTCCACACCTCTTGCGAGAAGGATTCCGGCCTCCCGGACCCGGATTTTCCACGGATCCGGACCGGTGAAGGTACCTTCGTCATCAATGAGGGGAATTTTCAATGGGGCAATGCCACCCTGAGTTATTACGACAAGGGAACGGGACGGATACATCACGATCTGTACGCCAGGGCCAACGGGGAAGAGCTGGGAGATGTCTTCCATTCCATGCTTGTTCATGAGGACCTGGCTTACCTGGTGGTGAATAATTCAGGAAAGATTGAGGTCATTGACCCTGTCACCTGCCGAAGGCAGGGCACCATTGACGGCCTGGCATCTCCCAGGTTTATGCTTCCGGTCGCTTCGTCAAAAGCTTATGTCAGTAATCTGTTCGGAGGTCAAATCAGCATCATCGACCTTGGGTCATACGAAGTCACCGGATCCATCCCGGTTCCCGGATGGAACGAAGAATTGGCTGATCTCTCCGGAATGGTCATGGTGGCCGGGGTCGAAACGGGATCCCTCTACATGATTGACCCCTTATCCGACGAGCTTACGGACAGCATATACGTTGGTCATGGCCCGGTAAGTTTTGAGAAAGACGCCCGGGGACATTTGTGGGTGTTGTGCGCAGGAGATTGGATGAGCGGTACCGGCGGCGCCCTGGTTCAGATCAGCAAAGACAACTTCCGGGTAAACCAGACCCGCCTTTTGCCCGGGTTCGGAGGCACCTTTTCCTCCCTGGCGGCCAGTCCGGATAAAAACACCCTGTATGTGATCGGGGACGGCATTTATGCCCTATCTGTTGAGGAAGAACAAGCGGAGGCGCAGCTGCTCATCCCGGCCTCGGGCCGGACCTTCTATGGGCTGGATGTGGATCCCGAAAATGGCTGGATCTATGTGGGTGACGCCATTGACTTTACCCAGGCAGGAAAGGTGATGGTCTTTGACGCCAACGGGAATGAACTCGACACCATTGAGGCCATGCACAATCCACGGGGCTTTCTCTTTTATTGATGTGGAGGAGGAGACCGATGCCGGGTGGTTTTTTTTCTTACTTTTGCTTCTATGGGATCTCCTCATCGGGAAGCGGGTTTCTTCGGGCCGGCCCTGTTTGCAGCGCTGATGGTTTTGTTCCTGGCAGGGTGCCAGCAGGAAGAGGTTTGTGAGGAATTAACTTCAAACCCTTTACGGATTGGGTTCTACATGCCTTCAGAAAGCGGGCAGTCTGTGACTGCCCTTATTGACAGCCTCACCGTATTTGGACTGAACCGCCCGGAAGACGCCATTTACAACAAGCAATCGGCCGTTTCAAGAATCGAACTTCCGCTGGATCCGGGCAGGGATTCCTGTGCTTTCGTGCTTCAATTTCCAGAAATGTCCGACACCCTGTTTTTATTTTACCAGCGAGAGCTTACGCTGTTGTCGGTCGAATGCGGGTTCGTCATGTTTTATGACCTTGAACGGGTGGAATCAACCCGTCACGTCATCACAGGCATACAAGTAAATATAAACCAGGTAACCAACTCATTTGATGAGCACCTTAAGGTTATTGTTCCTGCTCCTGCTAACAACGACTAGCACCTGCCTGCACGGGCAGGGAGACACCATATTCAGGCCATCCGCCAGGCTGGGGTTCGATATGTACGGTTTTGCACGCCGGTTTTTTGAGCCTGAGAACAGGGCATTGGAGTTTTCGGCCGACTGGGAGTGGAGGAAGAATTGGTTTTTGGCCCTTGAAGGCGGAGGCATGGCAGTGGACATAGAGAAAGAAACCCATTCTTATGAGGCGGGGGGCTGGTTTTTTCGTTTCGGGGCGGATTACAACTTTCTTCAAAGGCCGGATCCGGTGCACCAGGACCTGGTTATTGCCCTGATCCGATATGGTTTTGGCAGCCTGGATCATCAGGCTCCCGGCATCAGGGTTTCCAATCCCTATTGGGGGGACTACCTCACAGAAATCCCCTCTGAGCGCTTTTTGGCCCACTGGCTGGAGTTGGGAGGCGGTCTTAAAACAAGGATCGGGGGGCACCTGTTCATGGGCTGGACGATCAGGGCCAGGTTTCTGATTTCCCAAAGCCAGGAAAGCCTGATCAGTCCTTATACCATCAGTGGGTTTGGAAGACATTCCCGTAACACATCTGTTGGCATCCATTACTTCCTTTACTATAAGATTCCGTTTTAATTGCATCGCCCATTTGGTCAGAGATAAGACAATATCATCGGGATGAAGTCCGTTTAACTCAGGAAGATGGGGCTGTGAACCCAAACAGTTTTTTTCCTGTTGCCGGCCCCGGCAATGAAAAAAAGTGCGATATTTGGTCATATGAACTACACAGCTGTCGAGCAACGGATCCTTTCAAAACTTGAAAACGAACTGAGTCCGTCGCTGCACTATCATAATTATGAGCATACGCTTGACGTCCTGCATTCGGTCGAACAGATCTCGGCCATGGAAGGGGTCAACGGGGAAGAACTGCTGCTTATAAAAACGGCGGCACTTTTTCACGATGCCGGTTACCTGTGGGCTTACGACGACAACGAACCACTGGCCTGTTCGTTGGCCCGGAAAGTCCTTCCGGACTTCAACTTCGGCGCCAGCCAGGTTGACACCATCTGCCAGTTGATTATGGCCACACAAATTCCACAGCAACCCAAAGGGAAACTTGCCATGATTCTTTGCGATGCCGACCTGGATTACATCGGGCGGGATGATTTTTTTCCGATTGCCCACAAGCTTTTCAGGGAGTGGACAGAGAATCACGAAAGGGCCATTGAATCAAGGGAGTGGTATACCAGACAGTTTTTATTCATGCGGGATCACGAATATTTCACCGACTCAGCCAGGTCGCTGCGAAACGTCAAAAAGAAACAAAACCTGGGAAAAATCGCGCAATTGCTGTCTGTGTTTGAAAATCCGTCGAATTTCGAAGCCTATGCCATAAGGCCTTCAGATAAACCATCCGATACACCATAAAACCACCATCAGAAACCTTGCTTTCCTTCATCAAACCCACAACCAATGGAACCCACTCAAAAAAAAGATGTAATCCTGGCCGCCACTGATTTCACCCATATTGGTGACTATGCCATTGACAACGCCGCTGCCCTGGCAAAAGTGATCAAGGCCAAAGTACTGATCGTGCACGTCATTAACAAGCAAACCAAAAAAAGGCTCAGGGCGGAGAACAAGGGGGTTGACCATATCCGGAAGGAACTCCTGGATGAAGCGGAAAAGCTCACTGCTGCCTACGAGGTTGAGGCGGAATTCGAAACCAGGGAAGGAAGTATTTTTACCGGAATTGCCCAAATTGCCAGGGAACGCGATGTCCGCTACGTGGTATTGGGAACCCATGGAAAAATCGGGATACAGCGACTGTTGGGCAGTTTTGCACTCAAAGTAATCAAGCGCTCACCGGCGCCTGTTTTATCGGTGAAGAAACCTTCGGAAGGCAATGTTTTCAGGAATTTTGTTTATCCCCTGGACCTGGAGCTTGGTTCCAAGCAAAAGGTGAAGTGGGCCAACCACCTTTCCAAACTGGCCGGATCGACTTTTCAGATTCTGGTTTATAACCCCTCTGACAAGGCCCAGAAGAACAAAATGAAGGCCGATTTGAACCAGGTAACAAGGATTATGCATTCGCACGGGGTAAAACATACCATTACTTATGCGGAGCAGGGTAAGCCCTTTTCTCCTCAAATCGTGCGGTTTGCTGTGGACCAGGGGGCCGATGCCATCATGATTTCTACCGATCCGGGCAAAATCAGCTGGGCGATGTACGGATCAGCCGATGAGAAGGTCATTTACAATGAGGAGAAAATTCCGGTCCTTTGCATCAATGCAAAAGACCTGAACCTGATTATTGGCGGCATGTAATATGAACCTTACCGAGGCTAGAAAACGTGTCAGGGAGCTCACGGAGCTGATCAACGAATACAACCACCAATACTACGTACTGGCACAACCCCGAATCAGCGATTATGACTTTGATATGTTGCTCCAGGAGCTGATTGCCCTCGAAACGCTTCACCCGGAGCTTCAAAAAAGCAGTTCACCCAGCCAGCGGGTGGGCGGACAAATTACCAGGAAATTTCCGGTCGTGGTACACAAATACCCCATGTTATCCCTGGGGAATACATACAGCCGGGAAGAACTTGTCGAATTCGACAAGCGGGTGAAGAAAAGCCTGGGCGAAACCTACGAATATGTTTGCGAATTGAAATTCGACGGTGTAGCCATAGGCATCACCTATGAAAATGGTGAGATGGTCAGGGCGGTGACCCGGGGAGACGGGATCAGGGGAGACGATGTAAGCGCGAACATCAAAACCATCAGAAGCATCCCCTTGCAAATTCAGCAAGCCGGCATCCCCAAAGTGTTTGAAGTAAGGGGCGAGGTGTTCATGCCCCACCAAAGCTTTATGAAGCTGAACCTGGAAAAGCAACAAAAACAGGAAGCTTTGTTTGCCAATCCACGCAATGCCGCTGCCGGAAGCCTGAAATTACAGGATTCCTCCATGGTGGCCAGGCGCCACCTGGATTGTTTTATATATGGTATTCTGGGAGATTCCCTTCCCCACTCCAACCATTATGAAAACCTTCAGGCCATTAAGAAATGGGGGTTCAAAGTATACAGCCACATCAGGAAATGCCGAAACATACAGGAAGTCTTTCAGTATATCGACCTCTTTGAAAAAAAGCGTGGAGAACTACCGTTTGACATTGACGGGGTGGTGATCAAAATCAATGACCATGACCAGCAAGACCAGCTCGGATACACCAGTAAATTCCCAAGATGGGCTATTTCTTATAAATACAAGGCCGAACAGGCCGGCACCATCCTTCTGGATGTGGTGTATCAGGTGGGGCGCACAGGGGCGGTGACCCCGGTGGCAGTCTTACAGCCGGTGCTGGTGGCCGGCAGCAGGGTAAAACGGGCATCCCTGTACAATGCCGGAAAGATGGAGGAGCTTGACCTCCACTATCGGGACCATGTTTTCGTCGAAAAAGGCGGGGACATTATTCCCAAGGTCACGGGCGTAAGCCTGCCCGACAGATTGCCCGGAGCCGAAAAGATCCAATTCATAACATCTTGTCCGGAATGCGGAACCGCCCTTGAAAAGAAAGAAGGGGAAGCCATTTTTTATTGTCCGAACACCACCCACTGCCCCCCGCAGATACAGGGAAAAATTGAACATTTCATCAGCCGCAGGGCCATGAACATTGAAAGTCTCGGCCAGGGAAAAACCGAACTGCTGATTCGAAACAAGCTGATAGAAAAGGTGTCGGATTTGTACGACCTGGAATACGATCAGCTGATCGGCCTGGAGAAAGTCATCGTCGATCCCCTTACCCAGCAGGAAAGGAAAGTCAGCTTCGGGGAAAAAACCGTACAGAATATCCTGGATGCGCTCGACCGATCCAGAGAAATTCCCTTCGAGAAGGTTTTGTTTGCCCTGGGCATCCGGCATTTGGGCGAAACCATGGCCAAAAGGCTTGCCCGGCATTTTAAATCGATCGACGCGCTCATGGCGGCTTCTTTTGAAGACCTCACGGCGGTCGACGAGGTGGGGGACAAAATGGCGGAAAGCATCACTGGTTTTTTTTCAGATCCTTCCAACCGCGAAATGATTGCACGCTTAAAAGAGGCTGGCCTGCAGTTTGAGGTAAAAGAAACCGGCACGGGCCGGAAAGCATCCAGTTTAAAAGGCAGCACCTTTGTCATTTCAGGGGTTTTCCAGCGGCATTCGCGAGACGAGATAAAAGCCCTGATTGAGGAACACGGGGGGAAAGTAAGCGGCTCGGTTTCTTCCAGGACCCATTTTTTGGTATCGGGCGAAAACATGGGACCCGAAAAGCGGAAAAAGGCCGAATCCCTTGATGTTCCCATCATCAGCGAGGACAAGCTGGAAGCGATGATCGCCGGGGAGGCCTGGGATCATAATCCCAATGAATGATCCCGTTCACCACCCCGTCACTGAGATCGACCGTCCACCATACCGTCGCCGGGTTGGCCCGTCCACAATCCCGTCACTGTCTTCGGCGATGGGACTTACCTGAGATTACCCCTTATGAATGATCCCGTCCACAATGGTCAGCTTGCGGTCGGCCATTCCGGCCAGCTCATTGTTGTGGGTTACAATCACGAAGGTTTGATTCAGTTTCTCGCGCAAATCAAAAAACAGCCGGTGAAGGTCATCAGAGGTTTTTGAGTCCAGGTTGCCGCTGGGTTCGTCGGCAAGCACGACGGCCGGATCGTTCACAAGGGCCCTGGCCACTGCCACCCGCTGTTGTTCCCCTCCCGAGAGTTCGTTGGGTTTGTGATCCAGGCGGGCGCTCAGGCCGAGTAAATCCAGCAATTTCAATGCGGCTTCCCTGGATTCTTTGCGGCCCCGCCCCGCTATGAATGCAGGGATACACACATTTTCAAGGGCCGTGAATTCGGGCAGCAAATGGTGAAACTGAAACACAAAGCCAATGTTCCTGTTGCGAAATGCGGAAAGCTGCTTGTCGTTCAAAACAGATACATCCTTTCCATTGATGACAATCCTTCCCGAATCATAAGCGGATAATGTCCCGACGATCTGCAGCAGGGTGGTTTTCCCGGCGCCTGAGGCGCCTACGACAGAGACAATCTCCCCTTTGCGGATGGAAAGGCTGAGGCCTTTCAGCACCTGCAGGCTTCCGAAAGATTTATGGATGTTTTCAGCAACAATCATAGGCAAAGGTTTGGCCAAAAGAGCCGGCACAAGGTAAGGATTTAAGCCGACAGACTAAAAAAGGAAATTCATTCCGATGTACAAGCCCCCTCCCCCGTCGCGCTCATCCAATGCCTTT
>JAWLHS010000041.1:0-13919 GCA_041690235.1 Bacteroidales bacterium | reverse complement strand
GTTCTTTAGTTTGATGATGATGTCGACATCGGTGGGACGTTCTTCTGCCGGACCGTCGGCCGGAATATAGTCGGGCTTTACGTAGCGGCCGGCAAATTCGCCCATCTGTTCCACGAACTTTCCCTGCTTGTCGACCATGGTCAGTGCCCCCAGGCCGTATTGCTTGCCAACCTTGAAGTCGTCTGCTCCAAAACTTGGCGCGATATGTACGATGCCGGTACCTTCTTCTGTGGTGACAAAATCGCCCAGCACCACCCGGAATGGGTCGCCATCCTCCGGTTGAACATAGGGAAGCAGCTGTTCAAAGCGAATGTTCTCGAGTACCTTCCCCTTCACTGCGCCCAGCAGCCTGAATGGAATCTGCTTGTCGCCCGGACTGTAGTCCTCCAGGGCCAACTCCGCATGTTTGGGATTAAAGAAGCTGTCCATCAGCTCTTTGGCCAGGATTACGTCGACCGGCTGAAAGGTGTACTGATTAAAAGTCCTGACCTTCACATAGTCGATGTTCTTTCCGACGGCCAATCCCGTATTGCTCGGGAGGGTCCAGGGTGTGGTGGTCCATGCCAGCAAAAACACTTCCGGAGAGTCATCATTAAAAAGAAACGAAGACTTTTCGTTGCGAACCACCTTGAACTGGGCGGTCATGGCATTGTCTTTGACGTTGCGGTAGCAGCCGGGCTGGTTCAGTTCATGGGTGCTTAGTCCGGTGCCTGCCGCCGGGGAATAGGGCTGAATGGAGTAACCCTTGTAGAGCAGGCCCTTTTCATAAAGTCTGTATAGTAAATGCCAGACGGTTTCAATGTACTTGTTGTCGAAGGTGATGTATGGGTTGCTTAGATCCACCCAGTACCCCATCCTTAGGGTGAGGTCGTCCCAGGTGTCCTTGTATTTCATCACGTCCTTGCGGCAGGCCTGGTTGTATTCCTCAATGGAGATCTTTTCCCCGATGTCTTCCTTGGTGATGCCCAGCATTTTCTCCACACCGATCTCAACGGGAAGACCGTGGGTGTCCCATCCGGCCTTTCTGTTTACCAGGTATCCTTTTTGGGTGCGGTAGCGGCAGAATATGTCCTTGATGGCGCGTGCCATCACGTGGTGGATGCCAGGGAGGCCATTGGCCGAGGGAGGCCCTTCGTAAAACACCCAGGGGGTTTGGCCCTGGCGAAGGTCGAGGCTTTTTTCAAAAACCTTGTTTTCCTCCCAGAATGTTTTAACCTCCTTTCCGATGCGGGAAAGGTCAAGTTTTTTATATTCGGTGTATTTGGCCATGGACGCGTGATGCATTTGTTTTTCAGGGGACTGACTTGATTCAAAGGCGCAAAAGTATAAAAAATTCGGGAGAATCTGCTGAATTACCAGGGTAAAATGAAGCGGGCATTTCACAGGGGAAGGCCAGGGCGTCAGAGACCCGGGCTTTTTGTTGCAGCTGTTGCTGTCCGGACTGCAGTGGGTATTGATTCCAGCCGGTAATAGACTTGTGCGACGGCCAGGCCATTCGAAGAAAGGATGGCATGCGATCCCACATGCCATCCTGTAAGCTTAAGAAGTCGGGGATGCGTTCAGGAATTTATCTGGGAATGATCCGGAAGAACAATCCGGGCCCTTCGGTGAGGACGTAAATGTAGCCGTCGGGCCCTTCCCGTATGTCCCTGAATCTGGCAAAATCCTGGAGGATCTTTTCGGTATGCACAACCTTGTTTCCTTCGAATACAACCCGATGGATGTGTTGCCCGGCCAGCGCTCCGGCCAGCATGTTGTGCTTCCATCCTGGATACCGTTCGCTCTCAACAAACGCGAGCCCGCAGGGCGCAATGGAGGGGGTCCAGTGCAGGATGGGATCCCTCATCCCCGGCAGGGTGGTGTCGGGGGTAATGATTGAACCGTCGTAGTTGATGCCATGGGTGACCCTGGGCCAGCCATAGTTTTCCCCCTTGATGATCAGATTGATTTCGTCTCCCCCCTGGGCGCCGTGCTCATGGGCCCATAGTTCCCCGGTTTGCGGATGCAGGGCCATTCCCTGTATGTTTCGGTGGCCGTATGACCAGATCTGCGGCATGGCTTCGGGTTCCCCGACAAAAGGATTGTCGGGTGGAACGCTTCCATCATCGTTAAAGCGCATCACTGTGCCGTTGTGGTTGGTTAAAAGCTGGGCATTGTTTTGTTCTCCGCGGTCTCCGATGGTGAAAAAAAGATAACCCTCCCGGTCAAAAACCAGCCTGGTGCCGAAATGGTGTGGGCGGGTGGTATGGGGTTGTCCGTGAAACAAGACTTCCAGGTCGGTGAACTGGTCGCCGGTGAGCTTTCCCCGGGCGAAAGCTGTATTGCCGCGCCCATCGCTGCCCGCGGCATAGGCCAGGTATATCCATTTGTTTTGGTCGTAGTCGGGGTGGAGGACTACATCCAGCAAGCCGCCCTGCCCGTGAGCCCATATCTCGGGGATCCCTCTGACTGGTTCAGGAAGCAGGGTCCCGTCTTCAAAAATGCGCAGTTGTCCGGCCCGCTCAGCGATCAGAATGCGCCCGTCGGGTAAGAATGCCATACCCCAGGGATTGTCAAGGCCGGTTGCCAGTGTGTCAATGCTAAACTCCAGCGCTTCGGTGGAGATCACTTCGCCCGTATATGTTTCGTTGGTTCCTGCGCAGGAAAGCATCAGGATGAGGGCTGCGAAAAAGCTTGTTTTTTGCATAATGGATTGGTTTAGATTTCCCAATGGGATTCAGTCTGAATCCATAAAGTTACGAATAAATGGGTTTTTGACCAATTTCTAGTAATTTTGCGTTTCTCCACACTGGTTGGTGCACGATTGGGATGTGAAGGTGCATTTTTTTTTCTTGTCCGGTGGCCCGGCCCGATGGAGTGCACACCATAATATGACTGGTTTCATGTTGAAAAAATTCTTTTTGCTGACTATGCTGGCGTTTGCCCCCTTGCTGGTGCTGTCGCAGGTTGGCAAACCGGGAACACCCCCCAGCTTTTCTGATTCCCTTGAAATGCCACCCCTGGTTTTTGAACAAATGCCCCGCGTGGATGTATCCAGAATGCTGTTGGAAGACCAGGTATTCGACACCATTGCGGATATTCCCTGGCGATTCGGTGAAAATGTTCCGCTGGGGTTCAATCCAGACAATGCGGGTTCCTGGATTGAGCTTGAAAACGGGGGCCGCCTGTGGCGACTCGGCATGCAATCGCCCGGCGCCCTGAGCATCAACCTGACTTTTGATCATTACCGCCTCCCCCCGGATGCCGAATTATACGTTTACTCGCCCGACCGCTCGGTTGTGCTGGGTGCGTTTACTGATTACAACAACCAGGAAGATTTATATTTTGCAACGACACTTGTGCCGGGCGAAGCGGTTGTCGTTGAGTACTTTGAACCGGCCGGGGTGGCCTTTCCCGGGGAACTGAACCTGCAAACCCTCACCCACGGCTACCGCAGTCCCCTTCAGTACGACAAAATCTTTGGACGTTCGGGTGCCTGCAACATCAATGTGGCCTGTCCGGAAGCAGAAGGCTGGGCGGATCCTGTTGATGCAGTGGTGCTGGTGCTGGTTGGCAGCAACTCCATTTGTTCCGGTGCAATGATCAATAATACCGAACGTGACGGCCGGCCCTTTATGCTAACGGCCAGTCATTGCTTTTTTAATCCCGGCAGTATGGTGGTCTGGTTCAACTACCAGAGTGAAACATGCGAAAACCCTTCTGTTCCCCCGCCACATGATGCCATGAGCGGTGCCGTTACGAGGGCCCGGTATTCCCCGGCCGATGTTTGGCTGGTTGAATTGAACCAGGATGTTCCCACCGAGTACGGGCCCCATTTTGCCGGCTGGAACCGTACCCTGGAGTCGGAGCTCAATGAAACAATCGTCAGCATACACCACCCAAGGGGAGACATCAAGAAGTTCAGCTATGCCCTTGATGGTGCTCAGGCCTCAGCCTACCTGGGTAGTCCGGGTTCGGGAACCAATTACTGGCGGGTTGTGTGGAGCGGGGGAACTACCACGGAGCCGGGCTCCTCGGGATCTCCTTTGTTTGACGCCCGGGGCAGAATCATCGGGCAGTTGCACGGTGGCTATGCGGCATGCGGCAATACGCTGCCTGACTGGTATTCGCGGTTTGGGGTGTCGTGGACAGGAGGGGGAACGGAAAGTACCGCCCTGAGGTACTGGCTGGACCCACGGGGTATGGATCTGCAGGCCATTGACGGGCACCGGCCATTCTGGACCGTCACTGTGGGCGTCAGCGATCCCGGGTATACCTTTCCCCCGCCGGGCGACTATTATGTCGAAAATGGCAGGGCGTTTTCCCTGTCGGCACAGGGCGGGGCGAGGTGGTCTTTTACCCATTGGGATATCGACGGACAAACCTATTATGAGGATGAGGTGTCGGTGATCGTGAACGGGGATATGACCGCAACAGCGGGTTTTGAGTTTTCAAGGACCGGGGATGAGCCGCTTCAGGATCTCTTCAGGGTTTTCCCCAATCCGGCCACTTCGGTCATTCATCTTGAGGCCGTCGGACTGGAGGGTGGTGTGGTAATTGAGCTGTTTGATGTTGCCGGACAGCAATTGATGGTTCAGCGGGAACAGGCCCAGGGTGGTGACCTCTTTCAGGTTCGTGTCGACTTTAAGGGGCTGACGCCCGGCATATACTTCCTGAAAATCTCGAACGGGGCAAACATCCGGGTTGAAAAAATCATGATTGGCCACCCTACCCGGCCTTAAGCGCATCCACCGGATTGGTTCTGGCCGCCCTCAGGGTTTGCCCCGAAATGGTCAGTCCGGCAACGAACATGGTTAACAATCCGGCAAGAACAAGGAACCAAACCGAAATATTGATCCTGTAAGGGTATGTTCCGAGCCATTGTTCCATGGCCAGCCATGCAACCGGCCAGGCAATGAGGTTGGCCAGCAGGACCCACCGGCCAATGTCCCTGAACAGGACCACTATGATTTGAAGGCCTGATGCACCGTGTATCTTTCGGATGCCGATCTCCTTTTTACGGGACATGACAATATAGGACGAAAGCCCGAGAAGGCCCAGCATGGCAATAAGGACCGCCAGGAGGGAGGCGATGTTCAGGATGGTGTTGTTTTGCTCTTCCTGCCGGTAGAATTCCCTGAATCTTTCGCCGAGGTAACTGGGGGTAAATGGATAATTGGAATCAAAGCCATGAAACACCTCTTTCACATAATCCAGGGTCTCCTCCCGGTTTTCAGGAGAAATTTTCAGTGAAATGTTGTAAAAGGCGGGGGAGTAAGCGGTGAAAACCAATGGCCCGATCTCGTTTCTCAGCGAGCCGAAGTGGAAATCACGGGTGACCCCGATGATCTCTCCTTTTCTTTGCCACATGATCACCTCTGTGCCGATGGGATTGGTTAGACCCATGGCTTTGACGGCTGACTCGTTGACAATGAAGTTGGCCAGATCGGTTTGCCGGGAAAAGTCGAACCAGCGACCAGCCACCAGCTCATAGCCGAAGGTTTCCCTGGCCCCTTCCCTTACACGATATTCCGAGATGGTAATGTCTTCTCCTTCGGGGGCCTCAGATGGGCGAATGATTTGCCCGCTGCCCTGGTATCCCGGCGCTGATTGCCCGCTGCCTACCTGCAATACTTGTGGGTTTTGCAGTAATTCTGCCCTGAGGGCTTCATAGCCGCTGACCAGGGAGGGGGTCAGGCCCCAGAAAACGAATGCATTTTCGGAGTCAAAGCCCAGGCTGGCGTTTTTCATATGGTTCACCTGGCGGTTGAAGGTGATGATCGAGATGATCAAAACCACCGAAATGGCAAATTGTATTACGACCAGAATGATGCGTAGCAAGGGGTTGCGGTTGCCGCCCCTGAACTGACCCCTCATGATCTCTGCGGGCTGGAAGCGTGAGAACATCCAGGCAGGCCCAAGGCCTGAGGCCAATCCGATGAGAACCACCAGTCCGGACAATGACAAAAACAGCTTCAGGCTCTCCATGCGGCTCAGGCTGAGACTGCGGTTGAGTAATTCCGCGAAGGGGGAAAGGAATATTTCTACCAGCACCATGGCTGCAAAAAAAGCCAGGAGACTCATAAGCACCGATTCGCCCAGAAACTGCCCCATGATATCCCGGCGGCCTGCCCCCGAGACCTTACGGATGCTTGCCTCAACCGCCCGCTTTTCTGAGCGGGCCGTAACCAGGTTGATGAAGTTGATCACTGCAATCGTGATAATCAATGCGGCCACGATGATAAATACGATAATCAGCTGGCGGTTGCCCCTGGCGCCGATATCGTAACCGAAAGACGGACCGAAGTGAATGTCTTTCAGGGGCTGCAGTTCTTGGGTTATTTGCATCCAATGCGCCCTTAATTCTTCAAAAAACGCCTCGGTCAGATCGGTAATGCTTTTCAGGTCCGGATCCTTCCCCTCAATTTGAAGAAAAACAAACACATCATTCGAAAAGGTTTCCAGCCATTGCGGGTCATATGCTTCGAAGGAGAGCAAAGCATCAAATCGCAGATGCGTGTTGCTGGGCATGGGGGCCAGTATCGCCCCGACCCTGACCGGATCCCTCCGGCTCGTCCACCTTCCGAGTTCATCGTCATAGCATGTTTTGGAGATCTGAATGACCTGGTTGATGGGGTCGGTCTCCCCGAAGATCCGTTCAGCCATCCGGCTGCTCAAAACGATCGTTGAGGGGTCGGATAGGGCCGTCACCACATCACCCCTTTCAGAAGGGAAGGTGAAAAAATCCACAAAACTGGGGTCGGTCATCAGGGTTGTACAGCCGAACTCGTCCTCCCCGAAAGAAATCGTGCTGCTCTCGTTCTTGACACGGCAAAACGCTTTGACCAGGGGGGACTGGTCTTTGGCCAGCTCTCCCATTTGGTGAAATGTCCGGGGCAACTTGCTGGACTGCCTGCCTTCGTAATGGGTGGTGATGCGGTAGACCTGGTCTGCGTTTTCGTGAAACCGGTCAAAACTGGTTTCGTACGAGATGTAAATGTACAGCAGGATGGAAGCTGTCATGCCGATGGCCAAACCGAAAATATTGATGAGGCTGGCCCATTTCTGGCGGGTGATATTGCGCCAGGCGATTTTCAGGTAATTTCTGAGCATGGGTTTTTTCTACCAATAAAGCAAAGCCTTTGCCAAATATATAAAAACCTTGCTAATCAAATTGTTAAAGGGTAACAATTATTGGCCTTGGAATGAATAGTGTATAAAAAATAAACACTATGTGTATAAAAAATAGACATTGTTTATATTTGTGGATGGCAAAAGAGGGACAAATTCTAATTGTTGACGATAACCGGCCTATTTTGGACGCGCTTTCCCTGCTGCTCAAGCATCACTTTAATAAGGTGCTGACCCTGGCTTCCCCCGGTGACCTGTTCGCCGTGCTGGAACAGGAAGCTGTTGACATGGTATTGCTCGACATGAATTATGCTTCGGGTGCGCGCGATGGCAGCGAGGGACTGGAATGGCTGAGGAAGATCCGGAAATATGACGGGGATATACCGGTGGTGCTGATGACTGCTTACGGAGGGGTGGAGCTGGCTGTTGCCGGGATGAAGGAGGGCGCCGCTGATTTCATTCTGAAACCCTGGAACCCCGACAAGCTGATTGCCAACCTGAAAACCCTGTTGAAGCTCCGGAACTCAGAAAAAAAACTGAGCCAGCTTCGGTCTGTCATTCATACCGAATCGACTGGTTCGGCCGGGAAGACCCCGTTTTTTGAATGCCCTTCCCCCCCCATGCAGCGCATCTATGAAGCCATCTCAAAGCTGGCCCCCACCGATGCCAATGTATTGATTACCGGGGAAAACGGAATCGGAAAAGAGGTCATTGCCCGCCGGCTTCATCACTTGTCTGCCAGGAAATTCGAGGTCATGGTGTCGGTAGACCTGGGCGCCTTACCGGAGTCTTTGTTCGAAAGTGAGTTGTTCGGATATAAAAAAGGCAGTTTCACGGATGCAAAGGAAGACCGCAAAGGCCGGTTGGAACTGGCCTCGGGAGGAACCCTGTTTTTGGATGAAATTGGTAATATCCCCGCTGCCCTGCAGGTGAAGCTTTTGTCTGTACTTGAACGCCGGGAGGTTCTGCCCATCGGCGCATCCCGTCCCCGGCCCGTTGACTTCAGGCTGGTGGCGGCAACCAATGCCGCGATCAAGGAAATGATTGCCAAACATGAATTCAGGGAGGACCTCTTTTACCGGATCAACACCATCACCCTGCATATCCCCCCCCTTCGGGAACGGCCCGAGGACATTGAAGGGTTTTGCTTTTTTTTTCTGCAGGAGTTCTCACGGAAATACCGAAAACCGGGGCTGCGGTTCTCAGACAAGGCCCTGGAGAAACTAAAGACACACAACTGGCCCGGGAATGTCCGTGAGTTGAAACATGCCGTCGAGAGGGCAACAATTCTATGCGAGGGGAGCGTGATCAGCCCGTCAGATTTTTTTTTCCGGGACTCCGCTGTGACGGCCCCGGAAAGTCATGTGCTGAACCTGAAAGAGGTGGAGCGGGCCGCTGTGCTCAGGGCAGTGGAAGTCAACCAGGGCAACCTTTCCCACGCTGCGAGGGATCTTGGAATTACCCGTGTGACGCTGTATGCAAAAATGAAAAAATACAGGATATTTGGATAAATCCCGGGCCTTTTTTAAGGCAGCATAAGGGGTGTAATCAATTCATACGCAAATGATTTTTAACCGCTTTACTTTCCTGGTCTTTGTCCGCCTGCTCCTGTTGGCCGTTTCCCTGGCCCTGCTGTTGCACATTGCGCTCAAACCAGGGTTCTTGTTTACCCTGATCATGCTTGCCGTCCTTGCGGGATGGCAGTTTTGGGCCTTGTTGCGCTTTTTGGTGCAAACCAATGATGAGCTGGCCATGTTTTTTACCGGATTCCAATACCGGGATGCCACGCGCAGCTTCGATCCGGGGAGCCTGAAAAAGAATTTCAGCAATTTGGGTGACGCCCTGAACAAGGTCAGCCAGCAGCTGAAAAACATCCGGATGGAAAAGGAAGCACAATCATTGCTTAACCAAAGCGTGATTGACCAAATGTCAACCGGCATCATTGCCTTTAACCGGGAGGGAGGTGTTCGTTTTCACAACCGGGCCGCTGCCAACATTCTCGGGGTGGAAGGGTTCTCCAGGCTGGATCAGCTACAAAATGTCCGGAAAGATTTTTCCGGCATGGTTCAGTCACTGCAACCCGGCAAACCCAGGTTGGTAACACTCACCAGGTCCGGCAGGGAGCTGCCGGTATCCATCAAGGTAAAAGAACTGCTGGTCGGGCAGGAAGGCATGTACCTGCTCACCCTGCAGGAAATAAAAAGCGAGATGGATCAAAAGGAGGTGGAGTCCTGGGAGAAACTCATCCGGGTGCTGACCCATGAGATGATGAACAACATCACACCGGTAATCACCTTATCGAACAACATCGAAAAATGTCTCGGCCAAATGGCCCTTTCCGGCAATCGATACGGGGAAGACCAGGGAAACATTGATGATGCCCTGGCTTCAGCACGTTTGATCGAGGACCGCAGTCAGGGCCTGATGAACTTTGTGAACAAATACCGGAGCCTGACCCTTATGCCGGAGGCCGAACTTGCCCGTGTCCCCATAAAACCCTTTCTGGAGAATCAACTCGCCGCATTCGGAGGCCAGTTCAGGGAGCGGGGAATCCTGGCCAAACTGGACGTGTCGCCCGGAGACCTGGAGGTGGGGATGGATGTTGGGCTGATGGCCCAGGCCATCACCAACCTGTTGAAGAATGCCGTGGAAGCACTGGACAAGACCCGTGAACCGGTCATACGGGTGTCTGCCTTTTCAGAACGGGAGAGACCCTGTATCCGGATCTCCGATAACGGGGTGGGGATTCCCCCGGAAAACATGGATGCGGTCTTTATCCCGTTTTTTTCCACCAAAGAGGAGGGGTCTGGTGTCGGCCTCAGCCTGTGTAAACAGATCATGGGATTGCACCAGGGGTCCATAGAGGTGGAATCCTCTGCGGGCAAGGGAACGAGCTTTACCATGTTTTTTTAATGTGAAAACCTGCCGGTGTCCCCAATGGATGGTGCGAAGGCAAAAGACATGAACAGAATGACCATTAAACCACACGCCATATGTATCCGGAGCTGATCTTTATACTTGTTGCCCCTGCCAGGGAAGAGAACATCGGGGCCGCAGCCCGTGCCATGAAAACAATGAACATCCCTTGTCTGCGGCTGGTGAATCCGTTGTGTAATCCCCTCGGGGAGCGCGCCAGGGCCACCGCACATGCTTCGGTTGATATCCTGGAAAGTGCGGAGGTTTTTGCAAGCCTTGAAGAAGCCCGATCGGATATTTCGCTGCTGATCGGTTCCGCCGCCAAACGACGCACTGTTGGGGAAGACGTGCACCCGGTGGCACGCCTGACCGGGATCATACGGGACAAAGGGGAAACCGTTCGGAAGGTCGGGATTGTCTTCGGGGGGGAGGAATCCGGTTTGAGCAATGTGCAATTGATGCAGTGCGATATGTTGTCGACCATTCCCATGCACCGGAAATACCCATCCCTGAATCTCGGACAGGCAGTGATGGTGTATGCCACTTACCTTTCCGACCTGACCCTGACGTTTTCAACCAAACACAAACCGCCTGTCGCGCCCGATGAACTGCCCGTGGTGCGGGAGAAAGCCCTGCAGGTTCTTGCCGATGTGGGGCTTGACGCGGATGACATTATTCATCGCCGCATTGTGGAGCGGTTGATGTTGCTCGGGAAGGATGACTTGAATCTGTTTCATTCTTTCTGCAAGTATTACCTGAAGAAGTACCACGGACGCATTAAATAACCTGGCTTGCGCAGCCGCCCGCCCATGCCCTGCTGCCTTCGCAGCCGCTCGCCCATGCCCTGCTTCGCGCTGCTCAAATTTCCTTTGGAAATATATGCGCTTCGCAGGGCACGGGCTTCGCGGGGCTTCGGCTTTGTTTTCCTGCCCGCCCGCCCATGCCCTGCTGCCTTCGCAGCCGCTCGCCCATGTCCTGCTTTGCGCGAGTCAAATTTCCTCTGGAAATATATGCGCTTCGCAGGGCACGGGCTTCGCGCCTGATTTAAAAATCCACTTTCAGCCCGACGGTGATCATCCGGGGCAATCCGAGGCGGATGCCCTGGGGGCGGCGGGTGGCAATATAGCGCTCGTTGGTCAGGTTCTTTATGGATAATGAGACCGTGGTGCCGATATGGGAAAAGTTCCAGGCAACATTGGCGTCAAATACCGTGTAACTGTCAAGCAGTCCGATGCGTCCATTTGCGGAAGGCTCAATGGAGTTCAGGATGTCGGTGAATTGGGCAGCGGTGTGGTTGGCGGTCAGGCACACCATGGCACCGATTTCATGCCTGAATGCCAGCGAGGAATTGATGAGCCAGGAAGGGGCATACGGGGTTTTGTTGCCCATGATGTTCACGGCAGCGGGTTCGTTTCCGACAAACCGGTCTGCTCCAAAGCGTGAATCCACAAAGGTCACTCCAACATCCCACCCCAAAGAATAAGATTTGCCTTTCAGCCAGCTGCCAATGTCAGCAAGGAAGGCACCTTCAATGCCCCGGTGAACGGTTTCCCCCCCGTTAGCCAGTCCGGCTCCCGCACCTCCGGCGGATTCAGCAACCGGGATCACCTGGTTGGAGAAATCCATATAGAATGCGGTCAGCTCGTAGGCGATGCCCAAAGATGTTTTCTGCCGGATCCCCAGTTCGTAGTTCCAGCTTTTTTCTGCATCCAGCTCATAGACCTCTCCGTTATTGGCCACGGCATCTTTTACACGAGGAGGGGCAAACCCGCGATGTAAACCGCCGAAGAGAGTGGAGGCGCTGCCCAGGCTATAGTTAAAACCGGCCCCGGGAATGATCTCCACCAGGGAACTGCCTGCCACCAGCAGGGTGTCCCTGACCAGGGTCTGGCCGCTGACCAGGAAACGCCCGCGGCGGATGTCCCGCTCATACAGAAAATGTTCTGCCCGGACCCCGGCCGTAACGGACAATCTGTGGGAGAGCGTCACCTGGTTGTGAAAGTATGCGCTGCTGCCGTAGCCGGTGCGGATCTCATCATCCTGAAGATTGCCGCTGGAGGCATTTCCCTGCTGCCCGTTAACCCTTTGCTCAAACGCCCGTTCGTAGAGAATCCTGGCCCCGGCGGTAAATTCATTTTGAAGACCTGCTACTGTCCGGTTCCCATTCAACCGGCTTTCCAGTCCGGCGACCTCAAACTGCCTGTTCCGGTTGCCGGTCGAGTTTCTCATGTAGATTGCTCCGCCGGGCACCGCTTCGTCCCCCCACACGATGCCGGTAAAGTTGAGCGGTGTCGGCTGCAGATTGCCGCTGGCATCAAAACTGCTGTATGAAAAATCCTGGCGCTGCCAGTTGCGCATGGTGGTGTATCCATAGGCCGTGGTCGTCAGACGGGTCTTTTCCTTAAAAAACCGGTTGTGTGTAAGCGATATGCTGTACCTTCTGATTTTCAGCCTGTCATCCGGGGCGATGCGGGCAAAATCGTAGGCGCCCCCGGCATCAAACATGGACTGCGTGATGCCCACATAGGTGGCATTGGATCCTTCGTCATAAACCCCGAGCTTCATGCTGAGACTGGACCGCTCTCCAAGCTGGGTGCGTGCCCTGGCCGAAAGGTCATTGACCAGGTAATTGACCACACCGACACTGTCGGCCTGCTTGCGAAGGAAGTTTACCTGGTAGCCGGTATTTTCATAAGTGTTTCCGTAGGATAGCAATGCGTTGAAGAAACCCCCTTCAGCCCCGCGTACCGATACTGATCCTGTTGGCTCCAATGGGGGGTCGGCTGTAATATAATTGATGACCCCGCCAATGGTCTGCGGACCATACAGGATGGAGCCACTGCCTTTAAGGATCTCCACCCCGGCCATCCGGTCCATTGCCGGTGTATAATACATCTCCGGTTCTCCGTAAGGGGCCAGGGAAACCGGTATCCCGTCCTCCATGACCAGCACCGACCTGCTCCGGTCGGGGTCCAGTCCGCGTATGCCGATATTGACACGGAGACCCAGGCCCTCCTCGTCCACCACATGCACCCCGGGGGAGCGCCGGAAGACTTCATTGCCGCTAACGGGATTGAGCCGGTCAATCTGCTGCTGGTCAATATAACTCAGTGCACCGGGTACCTGCTCGAAGATGCCGCGGCGTTCGGCAATGATGTTTACCTGTTCCATCTGGTAGACACGCTCAGGCAATGCCACCTCTAATACTATGGTTTCACCGGCCCTGATCCGCACTTCCTGTCGGAAGTCCTGGAACCCAACCATGGAGGCGGAGAGCACATACACCCCCGGGGAGATCCCCTCCAGTGCAAACTTTCCCTCCTCATCGGTCGAAGTGCCCAGCTGGGTGCCGACAAACCCGACATGTACATGGCGCAGGGGCTGGTTGTCCGGGCCGGTTACGATACCGGACAATATTCCGGGGGAAGGTTTGTTTTTCGGATTTTCCCCGGGTTCAATCGTCATGGATGCGGCCATTACGGGTCCTATCCATAAGCTGATAGCGATTATTATTCTGGGTAAACTCAACATGGCATATTGCATTGAAGATTGTGCGACTGGTTTTTATTAATGGAATCATTGCCACAAAAGTACCCCCGGCCGGTGCAACCGGCAATCCCCACTTTGAGGGATTTTGGTACCGGGATGCCTAATTTACCACAGCATGCTTCCGGCGCAACCTGACCATTTTAATCACATCGGCCCAACCAATTGCAAGCGACCCAGGGCCAAATAAAGTGTCCTGACCAACCGGATGTAATCCTGCCGCTCGCCCGTATCCTGCGAAGCGCATATATTTCCGAAAGGAAATTTGACTGGCGCGAAGCAGGATACGTGCGGGCAGGCATGAGGTCAGAGCCTAAGCACCGCGAAGCCCGCGCCTTGCGAAGCGC
>JAWLHS010000040.1:0-13975 GCA_041690235.1 Bacteroidales bacterium | reverse complement strand
TCTTCCGAAAAGCTGAGCTTGGGACCTGTTTGTGCGAATAACATGGAGGTGCCCAGCACCAGGATGGAAAAAAGAATTGCAAATCGTTTCATAAGAACTCATTTTAAAAACACACGAAGTTAATCAATTATCATCGGAATAATCAAGCCCCCATCTTAAAAAAAACTAAAAATATCTGGAAAATTGATTTTTGTATCGGAAGGGGGCAAAAAAAACCGCCCCGAAAATCAGGGCGGCCATGGGTTGATGTTTCCCCAAACCTTAATAACAACGGTTCAGGCAGTCGATCATCTGGCTCAGGGCCTCATGCTTCAGAAAGTAGAAGGTGTTTTTTCCGCTCCTGCGGGAGTCCAATACCCCCTTGGTTTTTAAGATATTGAGGTGGTGTGAGGCAGAGGCCTGTTCGATTTTCAAGGTCTCGTATATTTCTGTAACGTTCATCTGCTCTTTGTTCTCCAAAAGGCTGATAATGGCGATCCGCATGGGATGGGCTATGGCCCTCATTTTGCTGGCTGCTTCCTCCAATCGCTTGGGATCAAGTTTTTGACTTGCCATGATTGTATACATTTTTGTCTGAAAAAGATATTTTTCTCAAATGTACGAAATATATAAATATGTTTTGCAATCACTTAGTTTTTTGCTTTCCATTTAAGTTTAATTAACCAATGCGCTCCCCATGCGACTTTGTTGGCTGGCCCGAAAGACCATTCCCGATTGCCCGGGAAACATCAGGACCCGCCTTATTCCGGCTTGGGTGTGCATACCTTGGCAGAGAAAAACTCCCTGTTCATTTTGGCGATAAATTCAACCGGGATTCCCTTCGGGCAGTCGAATTCGCATCCATAGGTGTTGGAGCAGAATCCAAAATTCATTTCGTCCATTTTCTTTACCATGTTCCTGACCCGTTCGGGGCCTTCCGTCTTTCCCTGGGGAAGCATGGCATACTGGGCCACTTTTGCCGCAACATACAGCATGGCAGAGGAGTTTTTGCAGGCGGCCACACAGGCCCCGCAACCTATGCAGCTTGCCGCATCAAAGGCCTTGTCTGCGATGAGCTTCGAGATGGGTAGCCCATTGGCCTCTGGTGCCGAACCTGCGTTTACGCTGACAAACCCCCCTGCCTGCATTACTTTTTCAAAGGCGGTGCGGTCCACCACCAGGTCTTTGATGATGGGGAAAGCCTTGGCCCGCCAGGGTTCCACCACGATGGTCTCCCCGTCTTTGAACGCCCGCATATGCAGCTCGCAGGTGGTCGTTTTTTGTGCCGGACCGTGGGGCCTGCCGTTGATAAACAACCCGCAACTGCCACAGATGCCTTCGCGGCAGTCGTGCTCAAAGGCCACCGGCTCCTTGCCCTGGGCAATGAGTTGGGAGTTGAGGTAGTCGAGCATTTCAAGAAACGACATTTCCGGGGAAACCTCTTTGAGCTCGAAGGTCTCAAATGCGCCCTTGGCACTGGCGTTCTTTTGTCGCCATATTTTCAGTTTGATGTCCATGGTGTCAATGCATTGGGATTATTTGTAACTTCTTTCTTTCAGTTCAACATACTCAAACCTGAGCGGTTCCTTGTGGAGCATCCAGGGTTGATTTTTGCCCTGGTACTCCCAGGCCGCCACATAAGCAAAGTTGGCATCGTCGCGTTTGGCTTCTCCTGTTTCGGTCTGGGATTCTTCGCGGAAGTGCGCTCCACAGGATTCCTTACGCTCGAGGGCATCCTGGCACATCAAGCGGCCTACCTCAAAGAAATCGGAAACCTTCAGCGCTTTTTCAAGTTCCTGGTTAAAATCACCGGCCACTCCCGGCACGGCAATCTCCTTCCAGAATTCCTCTTCGAGCTGGTCAATCAATTGCATGCCCTTTTTCAGGCCTGCTTCATTGCGCATCATCCCGCAATAATCCCACAGGATTTTACCCAGGCGCTTATGGAAAGAAGAGGCCGTTTGCTTGCCCCCGACCGCCATGATGCGATCAATGCGCTTGCGGATCGCTGCTTCGGTTTCCTCAAAGGCCGGGTTATCGGTGGAGACTTTCGGGGTCCGGATGTCGTCGGCGAGGTAATCGCTGATGGTGTAGGGCAGGATGAAGTAACCATCTCCCGAACATTGCATCAGGGAGCTTGCACCAAGTCTGTTGGCCCCGTGGTCGGAAAAGTTGCTCTCACCGATGGCAAACAAGCCCGGAATGGTGGTCATCAGGTTGTAATCAACCCACAAGCCCCCCATGGTATAATGACCGGCCGGATAAATGCGCATGGGCGAGGTATACGGGTTGGATCCGGTGATCTTCTCGTACATCTCGAACAGGTTGCCATATTTGTTTTCGATGGCTTTCTTCCCCTGCTTGGCGATGGCGTCCTTAAAGTCCAGGTAGACGGAAAGCCCGGTGTCTCCAACCCCGTAACCGGCGTCGCATCGTTCCTTGGCCGCTCTGGAGGCGACGTCGCGGGGCACCAGGTTGCCAAAGGCCGGGTACCTTCGCTCCAGGTAATAATCGCGCTCCTCTTCGGGGATATCGGCGGGTTTGCGTTTGTCACCCTTCTCTTTTGGCACCCACACCCTTCCGTCATTACGCAGGGACTCTGACATCAGCGTGAGCTTGCACTGGTAGTCGTTCAGAACGGGAATGCTTGTGGGATGGATCTGAATAAAGCTGGGGTTTGCGAATAAGGCCCCTTTCTTATGTGCTGTCCATGCAGCCGAGGCATTGCTGCCCAGGGCAAGGGTGGAGAGGTAATAAACCGTTCCGTAACCTCCTGTTGCCAGCACGACCGCATGGGCTCCATGCCGTTCAAGCTCCCCGGTGATGAGGTTCCTGACAATAATGCCGCGGGCCTTTCCGTCTATGATCACCAGATCAAGCATGTCACGCCTGGAGTACATGGTGACCGTTCCCTTGGCCACCTGCCGGCTCAGTGAAGAATAAGTCCCCAGCAGGCATTGTTGCCCGGTTTGTCCCTTCGCATAAAAGGTGCGTGACACCTGCACCCCGCCGAAAGAACGGTTATCGAGGGTGCCTCCATAGTCGCGGGCAAAGGGGACCCCCATGGCGGTAAAATGGTCGATGACATCGTTGCTTACTTCTGCAGCCCTGTAAACATTCGCTTCACGGGCCCTGTAGTCGCCTCCTTTGATCATGTCGTGGAAGAGCCTGAATACGGAATCACCGTCGTTTTTATAGTTCTTGGCGGCGTTAATGCCCCCTTGGGCCGCAACAGAATGGGCCCGGCGGGAAGAGTCCTGGAAGCAGAAGACCTTCACCTGGTACCCCAGTTCACCCAGGGCACTGGCCGCACCGGCTCCGGCCAGTCCGGTGCCGACCACGATGATTTCCAGTTTTTTCTTGTTGGCGGGATTGACCAGCCGCAAATTGTTTTTATGGGTGCTCCACTTATCAGCAAGGGGTCCGCCGGGTATTTTGGAATCAAGCTTTTGCATCGCTTAAATATTTGTGTTTAAGAATTGTTGTCGAAGAGTTTCCGGGCTTTTAAAGGAACGCCCCGATCATGCCGGGTAAATGAACAGGAAATAGACCGGGATGATGGAAAACCCCAGAAAGATAACAATGGCATAAATGGTCCCGATCACCTGAATGGCCCGAAAGTATTTGTTGTGGTTCAGTCCCAGCGACTGAAAAGCCGACTGGAAGGCGTGGTTCAAATGAAAGCCAAGAAACACGAAGCAAACAATGTAAAGGGCCGAATACCAAGGGTTTCCGAATAATTCCGCGGCCATGTTGAAAAAGTCGTGCTTGTCGCCGGCCACTTCAGGTACGGCAACCAGGCCCAGTCGGACAAAGTAGAAATTGATCAGGTGGATTACCAAAAAGACGAAAATGATCGCCCCGGTATGGATCATGAATTTGGAAAAGGCCGCTGTTTCGGTTTTCAGCGGCACATGGTATTTGACCGGACGTGACCTCGTGTTGCGAACCCAGATGATCACCCCCAGCAGGATATGGATCAGGAATCCTGCAAACAATGCATATTCAACGCCTTTGATCAGGGGGTTGGTGCGCAGGAAGTTGGCGGCCTGGTCAAAGGCTTCCTGTCCGACAAGCATCAGTAAATTGGTGGTCAGGTGAACGACCAGGAAAACCATCAGGAATGCTCCTGCCAGCGCCATCACATACTTGTGGCTCAGGGAGGAAAGACTAAAAACAGACTTCTTCATTATCGGATCGCTTAATTATTACCTGATTATTTGCTAAAATTTGGCTTACTTTGTATCATTGGATGCTGCTTGTCAAAGACCGTTGTTCCCGGGAAGAGGGGGCCCGGAGGTGGGAAGAAAAGCCGGAACCGGCCGGCGCCGGGCAGCTGGGAGAATACCAGTGCGAACAAATGTAGATTATCCGCCCCTTTTTTGCAAATCTTCCGATTATTTGAAGTCTTTATAAATAAATACAAATCCAAGTGTTCCATCGACAACCCCTGAAAAGATGATGAAATATCAACCGATTGATTCCGGCCTGTTCGAATTCAACAGGGATCGTTTCCGCAAGCTGTTGAAACCCGGCTCCCTGGCCCTTATTCACAGCAACGACCAGATGCCTTACAGCAGCGACCAGTTTTTCCCGTTTCGCCAGCATCCCGACTTTTTTTACCTGACGGGCATTGACCAGGAGAAAAGCATCCTGATGTTGTTCCCCGACAGTCCGAATCCCGCCCTTCGTGAGGTTTTGTTCCTGCTAGAAACGAATGAGCATATCGCCGTCTGGGAAGGACACAAGTACACAAAGGATGAGGCAGCCGCTGCATCGGGCATAGAAACGGTTCACTGGCTGGGATCTTTCGATACCATGCTGAAAGAGGCCATGGCTTACGCTGAGAATGTTTACCTCAGCACCCTTGAAAATCCCCGTTATTCTGGCGAAGGTGAATCACGCAACATGCGGTTTGTCCGGGATCTGCAAACCCGCTTCCCCCTTCACGCTTACCAGCGTGCAACCCCTTTGATTACCCGCCTGAGGCTGACAAAATCAGACCTCGAACTGGAGGTCATGAAGGAAGCCATAGACATTACGGCAAGTGCCGTAAGGCGTGTTATGGGGTTTGTCAGGCCAGGGGTGGCAGAATACGAAGTGGAGGCCGAGATTATCCATGAATACATCAGCAGGCGTGCCACGGGTCATTCCTTTTATCCCATCGTGGCTTCAGGGGGCAGTGCCTGTGTGCTGCATTACGTTGAGAACAACCGCATTTGCAGGGACGGTGATTTGCTGCTGGTCGATACCGGGGCCGAATACGCCAATTATGCCGGAGACATCACACGGACCTTCCCGGTAAGCGGTCGGTTTTCAAAGCGGCAGAAAGAAGTGTATAACGCCTGCCTGCGGGTGATGAAGGAGGCTCGCTCCATGCTGGTCACCGGCACCCATATCGATGCTTATCATAAAGAGGTATGCAAGATTATGGAGTCTGAACTGATCGGACTGGGATTGATTACAAAGAACGCCATCGAAAATCAGGATCCCGGCAACCCGGCCTTTAAAAAATACTTCCCGCACGGAACCTCACATTTTATGGGACTGGATGTGCATGACGAGGGCCATCGTTTTGAACCTTTCCAGCCGGGCATGGTGTTGTCATGTGAGCCCGGCATTTACATACAGGAAGAAGGCATCGGTGTTCGCATCGAAAACGATATCCTGATCACCAAAGACGGACCGATAGACCTGACCGCCGATGTGCCCGTTGAAGTCGAGGAAATTGAGGAGTTTATGAATGGCTGATGGGTTTTGGCTGTTGGCTATTGGCTGTTGGCTGTTGGGTATTGGGTATTAGCTATTGGCCAAAAGCCAAAGTCCAACACCCAAAGTCCAACACCCAACACCCAAAGTCCAACACCCAACACCCAAAGTCCAACACCCAACACCCAAAGTCCAACACCCAATTACAAACAAATAAATACACCCAACATTATGTTTAGCAAAGAAACCTATCAAAACCGCAGGGAACAATTAAGAAAGAATGTTAAAGGCGGGATCATCCTGCTGCTGGGCAACGTGGATGTGCCCATGAACTATAAGTCGAACACTTACCGCTTCCGGCAGGACAGCAGTTTTTTGTATTTCTTTGGCATTGACCACCAGGGAATGGCCGGCATCCTGGATGTGGATGGCGGAGAAGATGTTTTGTTCGGGGACGATGTGTCGCTCGAGGATATTATCTGGATGGGCCCCCAGCCCCGGATAAGTGAAAAAGCCGCAAGGGTGGGGGTGACGAACTCGGCCCCCTATGCGCGATTGTTTGAGGCGGTCGCTGAGGCAAAAAAAGCCGGACGCCCCATTCATTTTCTGCCTCCCTACAGAGGGGAAAACAAGATATTGCTTGAACAACTCCTCGGGATCAAGCCGCAGGACCAGGCCGGGGCGGCCTCTGTCGAGCTGATCCGGGCGGTTGTTGCACTGCGTTCGGTAAAGGAAGATCAGGAAATTGCCGAAATTGAAAAGGCCGCAGAAACGGCCTGGCTGATGCATACCACGGCCATGAAGATGGCCAGGCCGGGGGTTTATGAATACCAGATATCCGGACAGATGGAGGGGATTGCCAGCGCCGGCGGAGGCATGCATTCGTTTCCGATTATTTTGACCATACACGGGGAAACCCTGCACAATCACTACCACGGGCACCAGCTCCAGAAGGGGAATTTGTTACTGGTAGATGCCGGAGCAGAGAATGCCATGCATTATGCGACCGATCACACACGAACAATGCCTGTGGGCGGAGCATTTACCCCCCGTCAGAAGGAGATTTATCAAATTGTCCTGGATGCCCAGGTTCAGGCCATTCAGGCCATTAAGCCCGATGTTCCGTTCAGGGACATCCATCTTCTGGCCGCCGAAGTGATTGGAAACGGACTAAAGGGGCTTGGATTGATGAAGGGAGATATTCCCTCGGCCGTTGCACAGGGTGCGCATGCCCTGTTTATGCCGCATGGGTTGGGCCATATGATGGGACTGGATGTGCATGATATGGAGGACCTGGGGGAAAATTATGTGGGTTATGACGATGAGATCAAGCGATCGGAATTGTTCGGTACGCGTTTCCTGAGACTTGGGCGGCGCCTGAAGCAAGGGTTTGTGGTTACCGTCGAACCCGGCATTTACTTTATTCCTGCGCTGGTGGAAAAATGGGAAGCAGATGGGAAATTCACGGAGTTTATCAACTACGGTAGGGTGAAGGAATACCTCGATTTTGGGGGCGTCCGCCTTGAAGACGATATCCTGGTTACGGACAATGGATTCAGAAACCTGGGCCGGCCGATTCCAAAAACCATTGAGGAGATTGAGGCCCTGCATTAGAGGTCATAAAAAAACCCCGGAACAGACTATGTTCCGGGGCCACCAATCAACTAACCAAAACAACAACATGAAGGTTCTTTCGATTTTTTGGTTTGTTTTTCACCTTTTGGGTAAAACACGAAAACCAAAATCATTTGTCGTTACTATAAGAACTCTGAAAAACCAAATTTGTTTTTAAAGATAAGAATAAAAAATCAAAAAAAAGGTTAAATAGCAAAGTTTTTTTATGCCCCCAGGCATTCCCGGATTTTTTCCCAGGTTCTTTCAATGTTTTGATCCAATCCGACCGAGAAGCGGACCAGGCCTTCCGAGAGCCCCATTTCGTTTTGTACATCTTCCGGAACCTCGCTGGAGGTGCTTTTCCCGGAGTTGCTAAACAGGGTTTTGAAATAGCCCAGGCTAACGGCCAGGTAGCCGACGCCCGCCCGCTGCATCCTTTCCATCAACTCAGATGCTTTTTCGCTGGTTTCCAGGTCGATGGCGATCATTCCTCCAAATCCAAAATCGGGATGCATGAGTGATTTCATCAGCTCGTGCTGGGGATGGTTTGACAGACCCGGATACAATGTGCGCAAACCGGCCTCTTCAAACTTTTTGGCCAGGAACAGGGCATTTTGACTGTGTTGCCTCATTCTGATGTGCAGGGTGTGCAGGTTTTTGTGGATGCCTGATGACCGCAACGGATCCAGCACCGGCCCCAACAACATGGCCGATCCGCTGTTCACATCGGCCAGTGAAGCAATAAAATCGTTGTCAGCGCAAATGGCACCTGCCACACAATCGTTTTTCCCATTGACAAACTTGGTCAGGCTGTATACCACGATGTGGGCACCGAGTTTGGCCGGGGCAATCATCATGGGGGTAAAGGTGTTGTCGACCACCAGTTTGATTTGATGGCTGTCGGCCATTGCTGCAAGCCGGGGCAGGTCAGAGATCTGCAGAAGGGGGTTTGTCATCGACTCCGTGTAAATCAGGCGGGTATTCGGAAGAATGGCTTTTTCCACTTCTGCGGTTTTGGTAATGTCCACAAAACTTACCTCAATGTTAAAGCGCTTCAGGTAGTTGGCCAAAAAAGCGAAAGTTCCGCCATAGGTGGTGATGCTTGATACAATGTGGTCTCCGGCATTGCAGAGCTGCAAAATGGTGGTGGTGATGGCTGCCATTCCGGATGCGGTGACCCAGGCGCCCTGGGTGCCTTCCATGGCGGCCATGGCATCGGCCAGGTATTTGTTGGAAGGGTTCCAGTGACGGGAATATAGAAAGCAACCTTGCTGCTCCCCATGGAAGGTGTCAACCATCGTTTTGGCTTCCATAAAGGTGTAGGTGGCAGAATCGGTGATGGAGGGGTTCACATCGCCGAATTCACCAAAATGAAGAAGATCCTGGATGTTGCTTGCCGGGTCAAATTTCATGGTCCGTGTCTTTTTTGGGGTTATGGGACAAAAGTATTAATATAAATCAAATGGAGGCGAATTTTTGAATCCCAAAGGACACGGCTTTTAAACCTGTGCACGTGTTTTACTTTGAAGTAATTTAGGCTCCCGGGCGGGTGTGGGCCCGCCCCGGTAAATGTGCGGGCTGCCCTGTCAATGCGTGGACTTTCACGGAAAATAAAAAACGTACCTTTGCAATCTGCCGGGTTGTTTGAAAGACCATCAATTGTTTCATCATTAAAAATTAACCAACGAGCTATGTTTACCGGAATCGTAGAGACCATGGGAAAAGTGGTCCATATTGAAAGAGACAGGGGCAATATCCATTTTACCATTGAAACCCCTGTCGCTGCAGAACTGAAGATTGACCAGAGTATATCGCACGATGGGGTGTGCCTTACAACCGTGCGGGTCGATAAGGAGAAAAAACAATACACCGTAACGGCCATTCAGGAAACCCTTGACAAGACCAATATGCGCACCTGGGAGGTGGGTTATGAGGTGAACCTGGAGCGCTGCATGAAAGTCGACGGACGGCTCGACGGTCATATTGTGCAGGGACACGTTGACCAGACGGCCGTTTGCACCAAAGTGGAAGAGCTGGATGGCAGCTGGAAATTCTGGTTTGAATATGATCCGGGCCCCAAAAACATTACGGTGGAGAAAGGATCCATTTCAGTGAACGGGGTCAGTCTTACGGTGGTCGACTCGGAACCAAATGTGTTTTCCGTGGCCATTATTCCATACACCTACGAAGTCACCAACTTCCATAATTTCCGTCCCGGATCCGTGATCAACCTCGAATTCGACATTATCGGAAAGTATGTGGCCAGGCTGCTGGAGCAGCATTTTTCCGCAAAGCAATAAGAAAAGGGACGGCTGCCAGGCAACCGTCCCTTTTCATAGATTTTCAGTGATCAGGAGGATTTGTGATGTTTTTACCTCGTTCCGCTGATCAGTCCCCTTTGTCGCAGCAGCGGTTCAATTTCAGGCTCCCGTCCGCGGAAGTCAATGTACATTTCCATGGCATCTTTGGTTCCCCCTCTTTCCAGGATGTTTTCCCTGAATGACTTTGCGGTGGCCGGGTCAAAGACATCGCCGGTCTCACGGAAGGCCTCGTAGGCATCCGCGTCCAGCAGTCCCGACCACATATAGCTGTAATAACCGGATGAGTAGCCACCAGAAAAAATATGGCCAAAATGAGTGCTTCCGTGCCGGAAATGGATCTCCGGGATCAGGCCGATATTTTCAATGGTCCTTTGGTCGATAATGTTGGGCACTTCCTTCAGCTGATCTTCGGCAAAAGCTTCCGTGATGGTGTGGTATTCCATGTCAAGAAATGCAGACGCAAGAAATTCAACAGTTTCAAACCCCTGGTTGAATTGTGAACTTTCCTTCAGGCGGTCCATCAACTCCTGTGGCATGGGTTCCCCGGTTTCAAAATGCCTGGCGAAGGTTTGCATCACTGATGGCTCGTTGGCCCAGTTTTCCATGATCTGTGAGGGCAATTCCACAAAATCGCGTGGCACATTGGTTCCTGCCTGACTGGGGAACCTGACATCGGACAGCAGTCCGTGCAGGGCATGCCCGAACTCATGGAAAAAGGTGGTCATTTCGTCATAAGTCAGCAGGGCAGGTTGTCCGCCTGAAGGTGGCGAAAAGTTGCAAACCAGAGTGATCACGGGGTGGACGTACCTTCCGTCCTGGTCGATGCGCTGGCTGCGGTAGGAACTCATCCATGCGCCGCCGCGCTTGCTTTCCCTTGGGTGGAAATCCATGTAAAGGATGCCGATATGTGTTCCGTCGGCTTCGGTTACTTCAAATACCTGCACATCGTGGTGGTATTTTGGAACATCCGTTCTTTCAACAAACTGCAGGCCCCAAAGATTCCCGGCCACCATGAAAATGCCGTCCCTGACGGTATTCAATCCGAAGTACTGACGAATTTCCTCCTCATCAATGTCATAACGCTCTTTGCGAACCTGTTCGGCATAATACCGCCAGTCCCACTGCGCCAGTTCAAAGTCATGTCCCTGGCTGTCGATCAGGTCCTGCATGGCTTGTGCCTCTTGTTTGGCAATGTCCAGACCCGCATCCCAGATTTGGGTAATGAACTCCATGACGGTGGGAACATCCTTTACCATGGTTTCTTCAAGGACAAAATCTGCATGGTTGTCGTAACCAAGCAGGTTGGCCCTTTCCAGTCGCAGGTTCACGATTTTCCCAATAATCTCTTTGTTGTCGAATTCATTGTCATTGTTGCCGCGGTTAATGTATGCCTGCTGCATCACCTTGCGCAGTTCGCGGTTTTCGGCATTGTGAAGAAAGGGCATTACGCTGGGATTGTGCAGGGTGAAAACCCATTTCCCTTCAAGCCCTTCCTGTTCGGCCCGTTCCGCGGCACCTGCAATCGAGGAAGGGGGCAATCCGGCCAGGTCTTCCTCATTGTCCACCACCATGGTGAATGCATTGGTTTCTCCCAGTACATTCTGTCCGAATTCAAGGGTGAGGGTGGCCAGTTCCTGGTTGATTTCACGAAGCCTTTCCTGTTTCTCTGCCGGGAGTGCAGCCCCGCTTCGCACAAAGCCTTTATGGGTTTCTGTCAGCAGGCGCATTTCTTCATCATTAAGTCCCAGCTGGTCTTTCTGGTCAAAAACCGCCCGGACCCGTTCAAACAAATCGGGGTTCAGCCGGATGTTGTCCGAATGGGCTGAAAGCTTGGGGGCCATATCCTGTGCGATCTGCTGCAGTTCCTCGTCGGTCAGGGAGGAGTTGAAGTTATAGAACACACCCAGCACATCGCCCAGCATTCTGCCGGAATACTCAAGAGCCAGTATGGTGTTTTCAAATCCGGGGGCTTCCGGGGTGTCAAGAATGGCCTGTATCTCGGCCTCATGCCGCTTCATCCCCTCTTCGATGGCCGGGGCAAAATGCGCATTGGAAATCTCACCGAAAGGAGGCACGCCAAATGGGGTGTCGTATTCGGTAAAAAACGGGTTCTCTTCCTGGGGTGCCGCGCAGGATGCTAAAAATAAAAGCGGGATCATCAATAAATAAATTGGTTTCCTTTTCATGATTTTTTCATTGTTAGGTTTGGTTTTCAGGAAGCCAAATTACGGATTTTTTTCCGTAATGGCAAGATTGGGCTGATCCTGCGGCTAAACAAGGACATTATTGATCGCCTGAAGTTCTTCCTGGTCAAACGAGGTATTGTTCAGCGACAGGAGGTTAAGGTTCAGCTGTTCCACACTGCTTGCACCGATCAAAACGGAGGTCACGCGACGGTCTTTCAGCAGCCAGGCGATGGCCATTTGTGCCAGGCTTTGGCCCCGATTTCCTGCCAGCTCATTGAGTTTTTTTACCCGTCGGATGATGTCGTCCGTAACCTGGTCAGGCTGAAGAAAACCGCTTGGCTTTCCCGCCCTGGAATCGGATGGTATCCCATCCAGGTACCTGTTGGTGAGCAGTCCCTGTGAAAGGGGGGAGAAGGCAATGCAGCCCACCCCATTCTCCTCCAGCACGTCCAGCAATTCGTGTTCCGCCCAGCGATCAAGCATGGAATACTTTGGCTGGTGAATCAGGCAGGGTGTACCTAGTTTCCGGAGGATGCCTACGGCTTCCCGGGTTTGGTCCGCCGAATAATTGGAGATGCCGGCATAGAGGGCCTTGCCTTGCCTTACTACGTGGTCGAGGGCCATCATGGTTTCCTCCATCGGGGTGTCGGGATCGGGGCGGTGGGAGTAAAAGATGTCCACGTACTCCAGTTTCATGCGCCTGAGGCTCTGGTCGAGGCTGCTGATCAGGTATTTGCGGGAACCCCATTCTCCGTATGGACCGGGCCACATCTCGTACCCGGCCTTGGTGGAGACAATCAATTCGTCCCGGTAAGCGGCCAGGTCGGCGGCCAGGATGCGCCCGAAGTTTTCTTCGGCGCTGCCTGGCGGCGGGCCATAATTATTGGCCAGGTCAAAATGGGTGATGCCCGCATCAAAGGCCCGGTGGATCATTTTTCGCCCGTTTTCAGGCGCATCGACCCCCCCGAAATTATGCCAAAGTCCGAGGGAGATGGCCGGCAGCCGGATGCCGCTGCGCCCGCAACGGTTGTAGGTCATGGTTTTGTAACGGCCAGACATGGGGGAATAGCGATTTTCCATGGGAGGGGTTTTAAAGACAAAACTAACAAAAGGATTGGAACAATAGAAGGGTCAGTCAATATTGACCATCTTTTTTGTTCCCATGGTGCCTGCTTTCCTTACCAGCAATAAGTTGAAGCAGTTGCAGAAAAAAACGCCAAAAAAATGAGTTATAATGTTTTTATTTTACTTTTATGCCAAAGGAAGTAAATCAGGGGGCTGAAGAGGCCTGTTATTAACCCAAACCAAAAACACATGAAGAAAAATATTTTATTTGCCTCAGTGGCCTTTTTCGTTGCATTCGCAGCCTGGGGGCAACAACCAATACCGGCTACCATGCTGGAACCCGGGGATGACCCGGCCGTGCTTTCCGCGGTGCCCCCCTCAGGGCCTTCAATAGGGAAACTTGAAGTAGGCCTGGTGATTGATCAGGAACAATCCTTAGCTACCGCATACATGGCAAACTTTAGCCAGACTGACCTGGCCCAGTCGTTCATACCCTCCGCAGGGATGTGCTGCGGTGCCGGCATTACCTTGATGGGAGGTGTTCCTGGTTCGGGATCGGTTACGATTTCGTTATGGACCGGATTGCCCAATGCCGGAGGAACACAACTGGCCACAGGCACCACCGATGTGACCGTGGGTGATGACAAGGTGGATGTAAATGTTACCTGGCCTGGGGTGGTTGTAACACCCGGGCTGACTTACTACCTTGTTTTTACCAGCACCAATGACTTTGGTGTAACCGGCGCCACTGAGAACCCTTATCCTTATGGCCAGGTTTATGCCAATTCAGGATATGGGTCATTCCCCAATTATGACTATACGTTTCGCACTTTCAGCTGCGAAGGGGCACCGGTGCCTTTGGGAAACAAGGCCTTGTTTTTTGGCATTTTCCTGATGCTGGCCTTTGTTGTTTTTCGTTTCAGGAGAATGGTCTAGGGAACTGAAGTCATTTTTTAAGAAAAGGCAAAAGGCCCTGCTGACCAGGGCCTTTTGCCTTTTTTTGTTGACCGACCAGGATTCGAACCTGGACAGACAGCTCCAAAAACTGTAGTGCTACCGTTACACCATCGGTCAATGACTTCTCACAGGTCGGCAAAGTTA
>JAWLHS010000039.1:0-14861 GCA_041690235.1 Bacteroidales bacterium | reverse complement strand
TTTTTTTGACCACAACACAAATTTGTCCGGAGCCCGGAATGGCCCGGTCCAAACCGTTCATCATATGCGAATGATAAAAGTTTTTTCCCTTCTGTTTGTCCTGGCCCTGCCACTGGCCCTGCCGGCCCAGAAAACCACCATTTACGACGATCCCGACGCCACCTACCGGGCTGCCATGGAGCTTTTTAACAAACAAAAATATGGGGCGGCCCGCCCCCTGTTCGAGGCGGTGATTGAACAAGCCGGGAATATCCATTCAGAGGTGCTGGGCAGTGCAATGTATTACAACGGCCTCTGTGCAGCGGAGTTGTTCAACCCCGATGCCGAAGCTTTGCTGGCTGAATACATTAATCAGTTTCCGACCCATCCCGGGCAGAACCTGGCCAGGTTCCAAATGGGAAGCCTTCACTACCGGAAAAGAAATTACCGTGAAGCCGTGACTTGGTTTGGGAGTTTTAACGGCAACCGCCTCGAACCCGGCAGGCGGATCGAATACCTGTTCAAAAAAGGGTACAGCCATTTCATGATTGAGGAATACCAGGCTGCCAGACAGGCCCTCTCGCAGATTAAGGATCCGGCTTCTCCCTATTTTGCACCGGCCACTTATTACCATGGCCATATCGGGTACCTTGAAGGCGATTACAATATGGCATTGGAAAGCTTCCAGCGCCTGAGCCGGGATGAGAATTTCGGCCCCATAATCCCGTATTATATTACCCACATCTACTACCTCCAGGAGAATTTCGAAGGACTCCTCGAATATGCCCCGGCCCTGCTCGATGAGGCCAGTCCCAGGCGCGGCGGAGAAATTGCCCGGCTGATCGGTGAAGCTTATTTCAGAAATGACGCCTTTGCAGAGGCCATCCCTTACCTTGAACGGCACATACGCGAAGCCGGCAGCTCGGCATCAAGGGAGGATCATTACCAGATCGGGTTTGCCTATTTCAGCAGCGATGAGTTCTCAAAAGCCATTCAGCACCTGGAACGCGCCACCAATGCTTCGGATGAACTGGCACAAAATGCCTGGTACCACCTGGCCTCTGCCTATGTGGAAACAAACCAGAAACGCTTTGCAAGAAATGCATTCAGCCAGGCCTACCAATTGGGCCATGTGGGTTTCATCACCAGGGAATCCCTTTTCAACTACGCCAAATTATCCTACGAACTAAGCCTGGATCCTTATAACGAGGCCATCCTCTCTTTCCAGAAATACATAGACGATTATCCGGATTCCGAGCGGGCGGAAGAAGCCAATACGTACCTGATTGACCTTTACCTGACCACCAGCAACTATAAGGAAGCCCTCACGTCTATCGAACGGATGAACATCAACACACCCCGCCTGCGGGAGGCCTACCAGCGCATCAGCTACTACCGGGGCGTTGAATTGTTCAATAACGGGGCATTCCCGGATGCCATCGACCATTTTCAGAAATCCCGAAGGTTCTCCGACAATCCGGCCATTTTTGCCCAAAGCCTCTTTTGGGAAGGGGAAGCCTTTTACCGCCTGGAGCGATACGATGAATCAATCCGCAGTCATGAAAATTTTCTTTCCAGTCAGAACGTCAGGGGGTTGGACATTTATAACCGGGCAAACTATTCGATTGGTTACGCCTATTTTAAAAAGAAAGACTACCCCCGGGCCATAACGGCCTTTAACAGGTTTATCGGAGATTCCAGGGAGGACCGGCGGTTATTAAACGATGCCCATCTGCGTATTGCCGACAGCCATTTCATTTCCAAAAACTACCAGCAGGCCCTGAATTTTTACGACAGCGCCTTACGCATCGGGGTCATGGACAACGATTACGCCGTATTTCAAAAAGGACTGGCCTATGGGGTCATGGGCCGGTTTGAGGAAAAAGTGAGCACCCTGCAACAATTCCTCACCACTTACGGCCGCTCTTCATTTGCAGATGACGCCAAGTATGAGCTGGCCAATACTTTCCTGATATTGAACAACAACCAACAGGCCATGGGCTACTTCAACCAGGTCATCAACCAGCACCCCAACAGCAGTTATGTAAAAAGCGCCATGCTCAAAACCGGACTGATCCATTACAATAACAACGAGGATCAGCGTGCCTTGCAGGTGTTCAAAAAAATTGTCAGCGACTATCCGGGCAGCCCGGAATCGCGCGAGGCCCTTGGAACCATGCGCAACATTTATGTGAGCCTGGACCAGGTGGATGAATTCGTACGCTATTCATCCAATCTTGGTTTTGCAGATGTGACCACGGCCCAGCAGGACTCCTTGTCATACGTGGCCGCGGAAAGCCGCTATATGCAGGGGGACTGTGAAAACGCCACCAGAAGTTTCACCAATTACCTGGAGCGGTTCCCAAATGGCATTTTTTCGCTGAACGCCTATTTCTACCGTTCCGAATGCGAATTTCGCAAAAACAATTTCAACCAGGCCCTGGAGGGATACCGGGAAGTGATTTCCCGGCCAAAATCCACATTCACCGAGAATGCCCTCTCCCGCGCTTCACAGATAGAGTTTCGCCGCGGAAACTACCAGCAGGCATACGAATATTTCAAAAGCCTGGAAGAAATTGCCGAATTCAGGGCCAATATCCTGGAAGCCCGGATCGGAAAGATGAGGAGTCTCCAACGTTTGGAGCGTTACGAAGAAGCCATTGCAGCGTCCGACAGGGTGTTGTCGACAGAGAAAATACCGCAGGAGATCATCCAGGAGGCCCATCTGATCAAGGGCCTTTCGGCCATGGGCAATCAGGACCAGGAAACCGCAAAAGTTGCCCTCCGGGTAGCCGCCGAAGATTTTGAAAACCAAATGGCGGCAGAAGCCATGTATCACCTGGTGCTGATCGAGTTTAGGAAAGGAGACTACGAAACATCGGAGGCCATGGTCTTTGAATTCGTCAACAAATTATCCGCTCACGATTACTGGCTGGCAAGAACATTTCTGCTTCTGGCCGATATTTACATGGAAACCGACAATGATTTCCAGGCCAAGCATACCCTGCAAAGTATCATTGACAATTACCAGGGCGAAGAGCTGAAGGAACAGGCCAGGCAAAAACTACAGGTCATCTCTGAACGCGAGCAGGAACAGCAGCCTGGTGAAGAAGACACCATCGAAGTGGATTTTGGGAACAGCGGCAACTAATCGAACGGTAGCAAAATGAACACAAAAAGAACCAAGCATATGACCCGATTCATCTTATCAACCGGCATACTGGGCAGCCTATTCCTGCTGTGGGCGGAGCGCGCCCCGGGACAGGAAACCTTTGACCTGGATGAAATAAAGGTGGTTGCCCCTTACGAGCCGACCATCTCGGATGCCTATAAAATTGACCTGAATCCCCGTATCGAGGATACCACTGCAGTAAGGCTCAGTTTCGACTATGCAATACAAGCAGAAAAGGTCATTACCCCATTTGCCCTCGAACCCATCGCCCCGGCGCGGATGCGTGGAGAACCACTGGATAAGTTGTACCGCGGCCTGGTTAAGGGTGGGTACGGCAGTTATTCCACGCCCTACTTTGAAGGGGTTTTCAGCTCCCTTCGATCCAACAGCCACAGCCTGGGCCTTCACCTGAAACATCAAAGCTCAAAAGGTGGCATTGAAAATCATGGATACAGCGGGTACAGCGACAACCTGGCCCATGTGCACGGGAAGAAGTTTTTCAGAAACCACACCCTCGACGGCGAACTGAAATACGAACGGAATGGCTTGCATTACTATGGCTTTAATACAAATGATTTTCCCGAAGGGCATACGCTGTACGATTACGTGAATGAGCTGCCCAGGGACGAAATCAGTCAGATGTTCAACCGCTTTTCAGGCGGGCTGGGGTTTGGCACCCTCCATGCCGATTCCACCAGGCTCAGACAACGGTATGATATTGGCTATCATTGGTTGTTCGACAATTATGAGGCCAGCGAACACCACGCCCATTTCAGTGGAACACTGGGGAGTTCGGTCACACAGGATCCGTTCGGCATGGCCGACAAACAATATTTCAGTCTGGATTCACGCGTAGACTTTTACAGCAATACAAGCCCCCGGGACACACTGAACACCTTTTTGATCAGCCTGAGACCCAAAATCTGGTCCAGGTACGGCATATTCAACTTTTACCTGGGGGCAGATGCCTCTTTTGAACTGGATTCGGTATCCTATTTCCGGGCTTATCCCCTGTTTGGCGCCGAGGCAGATCTGGTTGAGAACGTTTTGGTGGCCCATGTTTCGTTGTCCGGCGGACTGGAAAAGCATTCCCTTCATTCCATGACCACCATGAACCCCTTTGTGAACACCATGGTTCCACTTCGGTTCATGAATATTAAATCGGATATCGGCGGTGGAATCAGGGGTTCTCTCAGCGACTTTCTGTCCTATCATTTTTCGGTCAACAATGCGGTGATTGAAAACCACCCCTTCTTTGTCACCGACACCGCCCAGGTGCTGAACAACCGGTTTACGGTGGTTTATGACGACATAAAGCGGTTCAGCGCACGGGGAGCGTTCTTTGCCCGTTTTCATGAGCGCTTTTCAACCCGTTTTTCAGTGGACTACCACCAATATATGCTGACCAATGAATTGGAAGCCTGGCATACCCCCACCCTGATGTTCTCAATGAACCTGAAATACAACATTCAGGATAAAATCATCCTGACAGCAGATGCCTATACCCGCAACCAAAGTTATGGACGGGCGTTTGATGCGGAAGGAGATCCCATTCCCCTGAAGGTCCACGGATTCCACCTGGATGCAAACCTGGGCATAGAGTACCGCTATACCCGCCTGCTCTCGGTCTTTCTGAACTTCAACAACATCGCCAATGATCCCCTTGAAAGGTGGATGAACTATCCGACCCAACAATTCAACTTCCTCGGGGGGATCACCTATTCGTTCTAAAAACCCATGGAGATATGCCCCGGCTTACAGGGAATTTTCATGAAAAAATGCTACCTTTGCCAGTTATCAAAACACCAGGAATATTATGAGCGATGTAAAGAAGACCATGGGCCTGCATGATCATGCCTACGATGCAGCCAGCATACAGGTTTTGGAAGGATTGGAGGCCGTCAGGAAACGGCCGGCCATGTATATTGGGGATATTGGGAGCAAGGGGCTGCACCATTTGGTTTACGAAGTGCTGGACAACTCAATTGATGAGGCCATGGGTGGCTATTGCAGCCAGATTGACATGGTAATCAACGAAGATGGGTCGATCACGATCACCGACGATGGCAGGGGCATTCCCACAGACATCCACAAACAGGAAAACCGGAGTGCACTGGAGGTGGTCATGACGGTTCTGCATGCCGGAGGGAAGTTCGACAAAGACAGCTACAAAGTGTCAGGGGGTTTGCACGGAGTGGGCGTTTCCTGCGTAAATGCCCTTTCAGAGCTGATGAAGGTGGTGGTTCACCGGAACGGAAAAGTATATACTCAGGAATACCAAAAGGGAAAGCCCATGTTCCCTGTGAAGGAAATCGGCACCACCGACAAAACCGGGACCGTGATTACGTTTTTCCCAGACCAAAGCATTTTCCAGGTTACCGCCTTTAGCTATGATATTCTCTCGGGGCGCATCCGGGAGTTGGCCTTTTTGAATAAGGGAGTCCGGCTTACCATTGCCGACATGCGCCAAAAGGACGAAAACGGGGAGCCAATCAGTGATTCTTTCTTTTCGAGTGAAGGACTGAAGGAGTTTGTTGCCTATCTCGATGACAACCGGGAGAAACTGATCGAAGCGCCCATCTGCCTGGAGTCCGAGAAAACGGGCATCCCCGTCGAAATTGCCATGCAGTACAATGCTTCTTTTACCGAGAACGTGCAGTCGTACGTCAATAATATCAGCACCATAGAGGGAGGAACCCACCTCGCGGGTTTTCGCCGTGGTCTGACCCGCACCCTGAAGTCCTACGCCGAAAAGTCCGGCATGCTGTCGAAACTGAAATTTGAAATCAATGGCGACGACTTCCGTGAAGGCCTGACGGCCGTTATTTCGGTCAAGGTAGCCGAACCGCAGTTCGAAGGCCAAACCAAAACCAAGCTGGGCAATTCCGAGGTAAGCGGAGCGGTGGACCAGGCCGTGAGCGAGATGTTGTCGAATTACCTGGAAGAGAACCCGAAGGAAGCCAGAACCATCGTCAACAAAGTCATCCTGGCCGCCACCGCCAGGCATGCTGCCCGCAAGGCCCGGGAACTGGTTCAGCGGAAAAACGTACTCACCAGCACGGGGCTGCCCGGCAAGCTGGCGGATTGTTCTGAGAAAGACCCGGCAAAATGCGAAATATTCCTGGTGGAGGGTGATTCAGCGGGCGGCACCGCCAAACAGGGACGCGACAGAAAATTCCAGGCCATCCTTCCGCTCAGGGGAAAAATCCTGAATGTTGAAAAAGCCATGCCCCACCGGATTTTCGAAAATGAGGAAATCAAAACCATTTTTACCGCCCTGGGTTTGTCGATCGGCACCGAAGAGGACTCCAAAGCCCTGAACCTGGACCGCCTGCGTTACCACAAGATCATTATCATGACCGATGCCGATGTTGACGGAAGCCATATCGCCACACTGATCCTTACCTTCTTCTTCAGGTACATGAAGGAGATGATTGAAATAGGAAATATATATATCGCCACACCCCCTTTCTACCTGGTTCGTAAGGGCAAGGAAGAACGTTATGCGTGGACGGACGAGGAAAGGAAGCAGATTATTGCGGACATGTCAAAAGACGGAAAAGGAACAGGCATTTCCTTCCAGAGGTATAAGGGCCTGGGAGAGATGAATGCCGAGCAGCTTTGGGACACCACAATGAATCCCGAGTACCGCAAGCTAAGGCAGGTTGATATTGAAAATGCCGCAGAAGCCGACCGCACTTTCTCTATGCTCATGGGCGATGAAGTCCCTCCCCGCCGGGCATTTATAGAGAAAAACGCCAGGTACGCCAACATCGACGCCTGATCAGGCTGATTTCCAGGTGATCAAAAAAAACAGGCCGGATTATTCTTTGCTGAGCCAGTCAAGCACCTTGTCTGAGCGCGGACTTTCGCGCGGGGGAATCATATCAACCAGCTTTCCCTGCTCATCGATCAGGTATTTCTGGAAATTCCAGCCAACCTCTGAATCCATTTTCCCGTTCAGCGATTTTTGCGTCAGCCAGCGGTACAGCGGTGCCATATCATCCCCTTTCACAGACACCTTTGACATCATGGGGAAACTGACCCCATAGTTGCTCTGGCAGAACTCGAGGATCTCCTCCTCGGTGCCGGGCTCCTGGTTGGCGAAATTATTGGCGGGAAAGCCAATGATCACAAATCCCTGATCGGCATATTCCTGGTATAGGGCCTCCAGAATTTCATACTGCGGGGTAAGTCCGCATTTGGAGGCGGTATTCACGATCATGACCTTATGGCCCTTCAGGGAAGCCAGATCATACGGGTCGCCAAAAATATCCTCGACCTGGAAGTCATGCAGGGTTTTGGACTGGGCAGTTCCCGCGATGGTCATATTCATCAGCAGCAAGACCCCGAGTAAAAGGGCCAGTGCGAGACTCTTCTTCACAAATGTTGATTTTCCCATCATGATAAAAACGTATGGCTTTTGTTTTGAATTGAAATGTTTTGCTCCGCTGTTCCGGGCAAAAAAGCATTGCCGGGAGCCGCTGCAGAAAATTGACCGTCGCCGGTTTTCTCCCTTTTAAACAACCGCCGTGGCGTTTTGTTTCCGCAAACCCGAAATCATTTCTATATTTGCATGGCTGATCAGGTTAGAAACCCTTCGCCTCAGCCTGTCTACCCATTGTGAATCTGAAACGAGCCCTGGATGCCTTATTCTTCTCCCATGCATGCCTTCGCGGTCAGGGCGGCCCTGGAAGCCGGACCGGCCATTATGAAGGTGTACGCCGCTTCCATAGAGGTGCAGAACAAAGAAGACGGCTCCCCCATTACCCAGGCCGACCGGACAGCCAACGACATCATTCTGTCTCATTTGTCCGGAACCCCCTACCCGGTGATTACCGAAGAAAGCCGACCCGCCGGCAGCACCGAGAGAAAGGGGTGGAACCGGGTCTGGCTGGTCGACCCCCTGGACGGAACCAGAGAGTTCATCAGGGGCAACGGGGAATTTACGGTGAACATCGCCCTGACAGAAATGGGCCGTCCCATCATGGGTGTCATCCTGGCTCCTGTAAGTCAGACACTCTGGCTGGGCATTGTTGGGGATGGGGTCTATCAAATGACCAACACCGGCCAGTGGGCCACCGGAAACCCCGGATTTGGTGAAAAGGAATTTTTCCAATATGCCCGAAGAATAGCCCCTGTTTCGCCAGGCAGGATGGCCGGCCAGCCGCAGTCGACTCCGTCCGACGAAAACAGAGCCCACAACCCGGACCGGGCAGACACGGTCACCATTGGGGTCAGCCGTTCGCACAAAGAGGCGAAAACGGAGGCTTTGATACGGGAAATCTCAAAGAGGTACGGCCATGTGCGGATTCACCAGGTGGGCAGTTCATTGAAGTTTTGCGCCATGGCGGAAGGAAAAATGACAATCTACCCGCGTTGTACCCCCATCTACGAATGGGACACCGCCGCCGGACACGCCATTCTTAAGGCAGCCGGCGGGGAAGTTTTCAGCCTGGAGACATACCAGCCGCTGGAGTACAACAAAGAGGACCTGCACACCCCGCCTTTCATTGCATTTTCAAGCCTCGCTGAATCAGACAGGTACTTTGCGGAATTTCCGCTTTAGGTAGGGATAGGAGATCACCGAAGCAAGAATGATCAGCGTTCCCAGGTAAAACCCGCCGGACATGCGCTCCGTTTCAGGGAAAAAAATCAGTGCCAGTATAATGCCGTATACAGGTTCCAGGTTGATGGCCAGAATCACCGTATAGGCCGAGAGCTGTTTCATGATGTGAACAATGGCGGTAAAGGCGTAGGAGGTGCAGAGAAAGCTGAGAATGAGAAGGTAGACCAGATCGCTCAGCGACAACCTCGTCAGCGCCTGGCTGAACCCGCCCGTGATGGCCAGAAAAACGGAGATAAACAAAAAGCCCCCGATCATTTCATAAAAGCTGATCACCGTCGGATGGTGCCTTGTGCTGATGTTGCGGTTCAGTACCGCAAACAAACCGTTAAGGAATGCGGCGATCAGTGAAAAAAAGATGCCTTCCAGGTAATGAAATTCGTACTGAAAAATGATGTAAATGCCCAAAATAATCACCAGGCCAATGACCACCTCCAGCCAAAGCACCCGCCTTCTTTGCAGAAAGGGTTCCAGAAAAGCGGTAAACAAGGTGGCCGATGCGAAAACCCCAAGGGTCACCGATACATTGGACACCTTGATGGCATGAAAAAACGCAATCCAGTGCACGGCCACCACCAGGCCAATGAGGTATAATGGAAGCTGCTTTCTGAAAGAAAGGCGGTAAGGGATTCGTTTCCAGTGAAAGTACACCCAAAGGCCAGCGAATGCAAAAAACATGCGGTACCAGACCAGGTCAACGGCTGCAATACTGATCAACGCACCCAGAATGGCTGTGAAGCCAAGCAGGATCACCACAAAATGCAGGTGCAGGTATTGTTTTATCCCTCCGGTTTCCATGGTAAGTAATGGGTTTTGTCGCCCCCCGGGGCCTCCAATCGCAGCCGGGCAAATCTACAACATTTACCCGGATTTATTGCGGGAAACGGTCATTCAGTGCCTCTGCCGCACCCTGCAACCTTTGCCTGCCCGGTCCGCTGACAATCACGTAGGGAAAACCATAATCCTCCAGTTCCCTCTGGTACCAGTTAAAGAAATACTTTCGCAAATGGGGGTGCTCCCTTTGTTCGTCGGCCTGCCATGGCAGATCGATGTCACACAAGAGGTAAAGCGAGTAGCTGTTTTTTTCGATCTGCTGCAGGATATAGGGATCGCATCTCCCATACTTGTGAAGGCTCCAGATCTTGGCGACGATCAATTCGGTATCGCAAAACAAGAAGCGCCTGGCCCCGGGGGCCAGGTCGCTTTCCAGTTTTAGCTGATTTTTCGCGATATGCAGAATATCGGATTCAGTATAAGGACGCTGGAGTTTGTCGATGTATTCCCGGGCAAACTCCGGAACGAAAACGTCCCGGTAGTGGTTGGCCAACTCCCTGGCCAAGCGGCTTTTTCCTGTGGATTCGGGACCAGTGATGGCAATTTTATCCACTATTGCTCCACCAGATCAAGAATAAAGGCATACTGCCTGGCCACCTCCCACAGCCTTCTGTAGCGCCCTGAAGCCCCTCCATGACCGGCTTCCATATTGATATCCATGTAAATGAGCTGTTCGCCCGTATGGTGTTGGCGCAATTTGGCCACCCACTTGGCAGGCTCCCAATACTGAACCTGTGAGTCGTGCAGGCCCGCCGTCACATAAAGATTGGGATAGGCCTGGCTGGTCACGTTGTCGTAAGGCGAATAGGAGAGCATGTAGTCGTAATATTCCCTGATATTGGGGTTGCCCCATTCATCATATTCGGCCGTGGTCAGCGGGATGGATTCATCGAGCATGGTGGTCACCACATCCACAAACGGAACCGCTGCGATGACGCCCTTAAAGAGATCCGGTGCCATATTGACCACCGCCCCGACCAGGAGGCCGCCGGCACTGCCGCCACTGGCAAACATCAACTGCGACCTGGTATAATCTTCGGCAACAAGGTATTTGCCGCAATCGATAAAATCGTAAAAGGTGTTTTTCTTTTTCAGCAATTTCCCGTCTTCATACCATTGCCGGCCCAGGTCCTGACCACCGCGAATATGTGCGATGGCATAAATGAATCCCCTGTCCAGCAAGCTAATCACATTGGAGTTGAAGCGGGGATCGGCGCTGGATCCGTACGAGCCGTATCCATAAAGCAGGAGGGGATTCTCTCCGTCCCGCTCCATGCCCTTGCGGTAAACGATCGTCAGCGGAACCTCCACCCCATCCCGGGCCGGGGCATACAGGCGACGCGTTTCATAATCGGACGAATCAAAACCGCCCAGCACCTGCTGCTGTTTAACCAGTGTGCTTTCCCGGTTCACCATGTCGTAATCGTAGGTGCTGTTCGGGGTGGTCAGCGAGGTATAATTATAACGAAGCAGGGTGGATGACATTTCGGCATTGACACTGATGCTGGCCGTATAGGCTTCCTCATCAAACTCCAGGTAATGCTCCTGTCCGTTGTTCTGGTTGATGATGCGCATCTGGCGCAGTCCCATGGAGCGTTCCTGCACCACCAGAAAATCGTCGAATACCTCTACGTTTTCAAGCAGAACGTCGGTCCGGTGCCCTATTTTTTCCTGCCAATTGGCATGTGATGTGGCATTTGCAAGGGTTTCCATCAGCCGAAAGTTCTGAGCATCCAGGTTGGTAAGCACATAAAAACGGTCTTTGTAAGGGATCACATAATAAAGAAGATCGGGTTGGCGGGCTTGGAACACCTGGAAGGCGCCTTGCGGATCATTGGCATCCAACAGCCAGGTCTCATTGCTCAGGGTGCTGCTGATGTTGATCATCAGGTAGCGGTTGTCTTTCGACCGCGACACCCAGGTATTGTAAAACGTATCGTCGCTTTCATAGTAAACCTCCACGGGCGCCTCTCCTTCATTGAAGTTATAGCGTTTGATCCGGTCGTACCGGAGGGTAACCGGGTCTACTGTATTAAAGAAGAGGTTTGCGTTATCTCCCGCCCATACCAGGGCGCCCCCCGTATTGGGAATTCCTGTGCGATGGATCGTCCCCGTCTCCAGGTCCTTTACCATAATGGTGAGCTGACGACGCCCGACGGTATCGACTGAGAAAGCGAACAGGCGGTTATCCGGACTGACATCATAGCCCCTTACACTGTAATAGGGATGTGGCTCTGCCAATTCGTTCACGTCGATCAGGATCTCCTCGGGAGCGTCCAGGCTGCCTTCCTTGCGGCAATAGACCGGGTACTCTCCACCCGCTTCATAACGGGTATAATAATAATAACCGTTGCGCAAAAAAGGAGCGGACTCATCATCCTGCGGCATCCGGCCCTGCATTTCTTCAAACAGCGTTTCCTGCAGGCTTTCGGTATGAGCCATCATGGCCTCGCGGTACTCGTTTTCTGCCTCCAGGTAAGCAATGACATTGGGATCTTCACGATCGTTCATCCAATAATAAAAATCAGTGCGGGTGTCACCGTGAATGACGAGTTGTTCTTCAATCTGTTCAGCCACGGGGGGCTCCACATCGACCGGAGGAGAGAGGGGTCCGCAGGCGGCAAAAAACAGGAGCATGAGCATGGATGTGATCTGTCGGTTCATAAGGCTTATTGGTTTAGGGTTTGATGATGCATTTGTTTATCGGAAGGGTCGAAAAGCGAAAATTCCGTGAACAGGGTTGCCCGGGCGCGGATTGGATCAGGATTCATCGTCGGATGCTTCTGCATCAAATTTACAAAGTTTTGGCCTGTTGCCGCTTCCGGATTGATTCTTTTTTTTGCCCGATTGTCCGGCACCCTTCAGGCTTCCCCGGCCAGTTGAAATACCCGGGCCGCCTCGAACACCATGATCCCGGTTTCTTCCCTGAAGGTGGCGTTGATCATGGCCCTGGCCACTGAATGACCGTGTATGGGGCGCATGTTCCTCATCAAGCCCAGGCGGTTCATGCACCGGACAATGGCCACACCGGCCTTTTCACCGTGGCGTGTTTCGGTTCGCGGACCGGTAAGGGGTCCCGGACGGACAAAGACCGCCCGCCTGAAAGGCAAGCCGGCCACATCTTCTTCCAGCTTCCCCTTCATCCGCATATAGAAAAAGGGGGAAGCGGATTTCGCCCCGGCCGAAGAAACCATCACCAGCACAGGGACCCCGTTGCGGGCAGCGGCGGCCGCAAACTGAAACTGGAATCCATGGTCGACCCGGTACTGGGCTTGCTTGCTGCCGGCCTTGGCACGGGTGGTGCCGAGCGCCAGGTAGATCACATCTCCCTTCACCAGGTGCTGCCATTCCAGGGGCTTTTCAAAGTCGATCAGATGTTCCTGCAGCTTCAGATGTTTTTTCCCGGTGGGTCGCCTGGTAAAAACGCTGACTTCCCCGAATCGCACATCATCCAGAAGCTGATCCAGCAATTGCGAGCCAACCAGACCCGTGGCACCTATGACCAATGCTTTTTTCATATTTCTTTTCTTAGCGGGGCCGATGGCCGGCCGGAGGGTAAACAATTATTTTCTTACAAGCAAAGCAACGTTCTCCACGTGCTGTGTATGCGGGAACATATCCACCGGCTGAACTTTCACCAGTTTGTAACGGGGACTCAGTCCGTCGATATCGCGTGCCTGGGTGGCCGGGTTGCAGCTCACATAAACAATCCGGTCGGCCCCGGTATTCAGCAATTGTTTGATGACCCCGGGATGCATCCCCGCCCTCGGGGGGTCGGTAATGACCACATGGGGGTAACCCTGCTTTTGCAGGAACACTTCATCCAGAATCTTCACCATGTCACCGGCAAAAAACTGCACATTAAACAGTCCGTTTAAGGCCGCATTGTCCCGGGCATGCACCACCGCCTCTTCGACATATTCAATCCCTATGACTTGCCTGGCCCGGGAGGCCATAAACAGGGCGATGGTGCCGGTGCCGGTGTAAAGGTCGAAAACCAGCTCATGGCCTTCCAGGGCGGCAAATTCGCCGGCTACTTCATACAAACGGGCAGCCTGAAGGGAGTTTGTCTGGAAAAAAGAATTCGGCCCGATCCTGAACTGCAAGCCATCCATTTCTTCGACCATGTATGGTCTTCCATGATAAATAACAGGTTCAAGGTCAGACAGGCTGCTGTTTTTCTTATCACTGATCAAATAGGCCAGGGTGGTAATCCGTGGAAAACGCTCCTTTAAAAACCCGAGCAGCGCTTCCCGGGGGCCCTCATCCAAGGCGGAAAAAACAATGATTACCATCAGCTCTCCCTGGGGGGTGTTTCGAATGATCAGGTTCCGAAGCAGTCCGACACCATTCCTCAGGTCAAAAAACGAAAACCCCTGCTCCCTGGCAAAAGCCTTCACCGCCAGCCGGATTTCATTGGAAGGTTCTTCCTGCAACCAGCATTTTTCAATATCGAGCACTTTATCAAAATAACCCGGGATGTGAAAGCCCAGGGCGTCCATATCATCTATGACCTCTCCGCTGCCGATGTCTTCCCGGGTAAGCCAGCGGCGATTTGAAAACGTATATTCAAGCTTGTTGCGGTAAAACCGTGAATGCTCAGAGCCAAGAATGGGGAGGACCTCCACACCCGACAGATCTGCCTTCCCGATACGCTCCAGGCTGTCTGTCACCTGCCGGTGTTTAAATTCCAGCTGCTTGTCGTAAGGCAGGTGCTGCCACTGGCAACCCCCGCAAATTCCGAAATGACTGCAAAAAGCCTCGACCCTGTCTGGAGAGGGGGTGCGGATATGGGTAATGACCCCTTCCAGGTAACTGGCTTTGGATTTGCGCACCTGAACATCGACCACATCGCCCGGGGCAGCGAAAGGGACAAACATGACCTTTTCCTCCACACGGGCAATGGCTTTTCCCCCGGCGGCGATTCCCGATATGACAACACCCTCAAGGGCCTTTCCCTTCATTCCGCTTTTGTCCCTGTGATGCCTTCGGCCCCTTCCCATACCATTGTTGTTTTAAACCACTTGTTTACCAGGCAAAAATAAAAAACTATATTCACTATCTTTGCACTTCGGCTAAAGAAGCCCACATTCTTTTCATGAATCGTGGTCCGCCATTTTGGGGAAGTCCCCTGCCGGCCCAGCCCACCCGCGCAAATGAATGGCAAGCGTTTGGAAATGCCAGCTGAAGGACATTATGATCGGCAGTGCAAAGGCCACCCGCGCAAATGAATGGCAAGCGTTTGGAAAT
>JAWLHS010000038.1:0-15022 GCA_041690235.1 Bacteroidales bacterium | reverse complement strand
TTTCCACCATATTTCTGTTTTCTTTTATCGCCCTGGTTCACAAGGGACTGGCAAAGGCCGTGGGCGGGGCGCTTTTCATCTGGCTGGCACTGGCCCTGCTTGCTTCGCTTTTTCAGGGCGTGGGCCGAATCGGCTGGACCCTGATCTATTTCGGGGTCGCGCTCACCACCTACCTGCTGGCCGAAAGGGTGCTGAACATCCCCTCCATGGGGAAAACCGGCAGAAAATACACCATCATCCAGCTCCTCCTTCGTGCCTTGTTTGCAGGAAGCGTGGTCGGAACTTCCGTTCTGGTGGCCCGGACCGGCTCGGCATTCTGGACCGGTATTTTTTCGACCTTCCCGGCCGTTATGCTCTCCTCCATGGTAATCCTCAGCCTGTCGGCCGGAACAGGCTTCGCCCGGGCCACGGGAAAAATCATGCTGCTGGCCTCTACCAATATCGTCATCTACGGCTATATATGCGGATTGTTATTTCCACGCTACGGGCTTTTCTGGGGCAGCCTTGTCGCTTTTTTGATTTCCGTCGGATGGATCTGGATGCTCAAGCCCCTTTTTATCAGGGGACGATAGTTTTTTTCTTCCGTATTATGTTTACATATTCCGCTTTTATTTTTATTTTGGCGGGCTATAAATGTTCCATTCAAAACCCTTCAAAATGTATAAACGATCCATTCCCATTCTGCTGTTTTCAGTTTTCTTCTGTTTGTCGGCCTTTGCGCAAATGCCATCGGGCTATCAACTGCCGCCACAGGAAATCATCGACCTGGTCGATGCCCCCTCCACCCCTTCGATAAGCATTGGACCGGACAACACGGTCATCCTGCTTACCGACAGCCCGGAATTGCCTTCGATTGATGAACTGGCCAGCGAAGAGCTGCGCCTGGGCGGCATCCGGTTTGACCCGCGTACCAACGGTCCCAGCCGGACCGGACATGGCACCGGATTCACCCTGATGGATATCGACGGAACCAATGTCCGGCCGGTGACCGGAATGCCCGCCAACCCCCGCATCCGCAACACCCGCTGGTCGGCCGACGGAAGTAAGTTCGCCTTTAGCAACACCACCGACACCGGCATCGAGCTCTGGGTGGTCGATGTAGCGAGCGCAAGCGCCAAAAGGCTCACCAGGCCCATTGTCAATGATGTGATGGGAACCGCTTTCACATGGCTGTCGGACAATCAGACCCTGGTTTTTTCTGCCATCCCCGAAAACAGGGGTCCCGCCCCCACCCGGCCAAGGGTGGCTGCCGGGCCGGTTGTGCAGGAGAGCATCGGCCGTCGCGCCGCTGTCCGCACCTACCAGGACCTGCTCAGCGACAGATATGACGCGGCCATTTTTGAATATTATGCCACCAGTCAGCTGACCCGCATCGACCTGGACGGAAACACACAGAGGCTCGGCCATCCAGGGGTCATCTGGTTCTATTCCGACTCCCCCGATGGAAACTACCTGCTGGTCACACGCATCGAGAAACCCTTTTCCTATATTGTACCTTACAGCCGCTTTCCCCAGCGCATCGAACTGATCGACATGGAAGGCAATACCGTGCGGGTCATGGCCGATGTGCCGCTGACCGACGATTTGCCACAGGGCTTCGGGGCTGTTCGCACGGGCCCGCGCAGCTTCACATGGCGCGCCGATGCCCCGGCCTCATTGTATTGGGTGGAAGCCCTGGACGGAGGGGATCCCGCCGCGGAAGCCGATTTCCGCGAACAGATCTTCACCCTGGATGCCCCGTTTACAGGAGAACCCAAGGCGGGGTTCAAATTGTCGCTCCGCTACGGGGGCATCAGCTGGGGCCGTGATGACTTTGCGCTGGTTTCCGAATCATGGCGGAGCACCCGCCTTGGCAGGATCCATGTGTTTAAGCCCAACGACCCCTCCGCAGACCCGACATTGCTCATTGAGCGCAGCACAGAGGACCGCTATAACAACCCGGGCAGCTTCCAGTTTACCAACAACCAGTATGGGCGCGGTGTGCTGCAGTTCGATCGCCGGGGCAGGAAGCTTTATCTCGCCGGACAAGGTGCGTCGCCCGAAGGAGACCGGCCTTTTGTTGATGAATACGATATCCGCAGCGGGGAAACCACCCGGCTGTGGAGAAGCGAAGCACCCTATTATGAAACCCCTGTAAGGCTGATTGATGCGGACCGCGGATTGGTAATCACCCGCAGGGAGTCAAACGACGTGCATCCCAACTTCTTTTTGCGCGATATGCGGCGAAACCGGATCAGCCAGATCACGCAACTGCCCGATCCCTTCCCGCAGCTACGCAACATTCATAAGGAAATGGTTCATTATGAGCGCAATGACGGTGTGCCCCTTTCAGGCACCATCTACCTTCCCGAAGGGTTCCGGCCCGGTGTGGACACCCCCTTGCCCACCCTGCTGTGGGCCTATCCCAGGGAGTTCAAGAGTGCGGATGCAGCGGGACAGGTTAGCGGGTCGCCTTACACCTACACCCGAGTAGGGGCCACTTCTCCCGTGATACTGGTCACCCAGGGCTATGCCGTGCTGGACAACGCCAGCTTTCCCATCGTGGGCGAGGGCGATGAGGAACCCAACGACACCTTCGTGGAGCAACTGGTGGCCAACGGACAGGCAGCCATCGACAAGCTGGTCGAAATGGGCATCACGGACCCCGACAGGGTGGGTGTCTCCGGCCACTCTTACGGGGCATTTATGACGGCCAACCTGCTTTCGCACAGCAATATATTCGCGGCCGGTGTGGCACGCAGCGGGGCTTACAACCGAACGCTGACCCCGTTTGGATTCCAGGCCGAAGAACGCACCTACTGGCAATCACCCGAGATTTATCACACCATGTCGCCTTTCTCCTTTGCCAGCAAGGTGGAAACGCCGATTTTGCTGATCCATGGAATTGACGACAACAATTCAGGCACCTTCCCCATTCAGAGTGAGCGGTATTATGACGCACTTCGGGGCCACGGAGCCACCACCCGCCTGGTGATGCTGCCCCACGAGAGCCATGGTTACCGCGCCCGCGAGTCTGTGCTCCATATGCACTGGGAATGGTTGCAGTGGTTCGACCGTTATGTCAAGAACCGGCCATAAGACCCAGCAGCCGCAGGGCAGATAAAAAACGGGAGGCGACCCACAGGGGCTGCCTCCCGTTTTATTTTTTTATTGCGGGTGGGGGCAGGACCAGTTTACCAAAGGCCGTTCAGGTCACTCCCATTTTATAATTTGGAATTCTGTGGATTTATCGTAACTTTCTGCTTATAAATCAAACCCTTTGATCCATGGAAAACCAACAACCCTCTGAAAATCAACCAATTCAAAATCAAACTCCTCCAACAACCCCCGTGCAGCCCATTCAGGCCGGCATTGTGGGCATCGGGGACTGGATCCTGACCCTGATCATCATGATCATTCCCCTGGTCAATATCATCATGTTGTTTGTCTGGGCTTTCGGTGGGGGGACAAACCCCAGCAAGGCCAATTGGGCCAAAGCCTCGCTCATTCTCGTGCTTATCGGGATTATTCTGGGTGTTGTCATGTTTGGCGCCATCGCCAGCTTCATTGCCACGGTTTTCTGACACCAGCCCGGATTTCCGGATGGCCCCGGTTCATCCATCCGCTGGTCGGCCTCTGGTTCGTCCATCCACAGGTCAGCCCCGGTTCATCCATCCGCCGGTCGGCCTCTGGTTCGTCCATCCTAAAGCTTGACATCCCCCTTTACGGGCGGTTCAGCTTGAATTTTCCGGCTGCGGGACTATTTCCGTGAGCCCAGCACCCTGAGCAAGGCTTGCTTCCTCCGGCGGGAAACGGGCAATGACTGCCCGTTCATTCGTATGCTCACGCGGCTGTCATTCACCTCCAACTCCTTGACCTTCTGAAGGTTCACGATATATGATTTGTGAATCCTGAAAAAGGCATGCCGATCCAGTTCACGTTCAATGGCAAACAAAGGCATATCGACTACATCCTGGTCTCCTCCCTTTCGCATCAGGACAGTGTAGCCCTTGCAAACGAACATAAAATCAATGTCGTGAACCCTGGCAATTTTTTCTCTTAAGTCCGATGTTTTCATAAATTCCCTGGTTTTATTAGCACTTGTTATAAATACGTATCCCGCCAGACAAATTCAAACCACCAACCCCCGTCTCACCCATTCATTATTTAGTAGTCCAACAACTGTTTTATCATTACTTTAGGGTCTTTTTGTGCGATAAAAATATAATCTTTTATTTACCCGCCAAATCTTTTTGGGGGTTTTTCCCGCCAACGGAACACGAATAAAGGGTTAAAAAAACAGGCATTCAAGCGCATAACATCCTCTTTTACCTGGAAACCAACTACATATGTTCTATACGTAGATGCATTTCCGTGTGGCACAAAAGGTTCTGCTGATAAGTATTTTTACTTATTTGTTAAATAATACGGGCGATAAGGGGGAAAAACCGGGAGGCCATAAGCCGCAAGAGTTCTTATGGGGCCATATCCGCCTGAGTTGCGGAGGAGCCTTAACCCGCCAGGGTTCTTGTGGGGCAACGGAAGGAATGACCGGGAAGCCTCAGAAAAAATACATGCCGGTAAAAAGCAGGCGCAGGTTACCGACTTCCCGGGCATTCATTACACGGCCCTTTGCATCGGGAGTGCCGTAAGCAGCAACGGTCCACTCCAACTCAGTGGCCAGACTAACTTTGCCGGAGGTGAATGCAACAGAGGGGGATAGGCGGTATACATAAGCGATGTCGTGCCCCCTTCCGTAATAATTCCCCGAGATCTCTTCCGTTGCCCCGAGATTTTTTGACCATCCGGCAAATACCCCCGTACGGATCTTCTCTCCGTAAACAACATTGCCCCAGGCCATCAGCTGATTCAGGGCCACGTATTGCATATGGGAAGGGTCTGCACCGGGGTAACGCTCGGCATAACCCCCCAGCAGCAAATGCTCACTCAGGTTCTGACCCAGAATGGTCTTTCCTTTGACTTCCAGCAAACCATTTTTATAACCCAAATAGGCCATCAGGGAATAGGTGGAAAGACTTTCCATCGTCCTGACCAATGCTTCCGTCACCTGGCGGGGCCTGAGTGTCTTGTAATCCAGCGCCAGGCCACCCACGACCGCTCCCCTGAAATGAATCCACTGCAAATGAACATTCGGAACAACGGCATTTCGAAGGTAATCCGGGGAGGTTCCCATCGGACCGTCGCTGGCATTGTCACGCTGGGCAATGGCCGCAACCAGAAAACGTGAGCGCCCGTTTTGATAGGTCAGGCTCAGCTGGGGATTGCGGATAAAAGGCTGAAAAGGAGCGCCGGTGTTCAGGGAGACCACTGTGGGAACCACATCCACGCTGAACATCGGATGCCACCATTGCCCGAGCAGAAGCTCCAGCTTGTCCCACGACAGTTTCATATAAGCATGTCGCAGGCGAAAGCCGTTGATGTCGGCATTGGTCACGCCTGAAAAGTCGGCTTCGATCAAACCGGTGGTGCTGGCACCGAATGCCGGGGGACCCGAAATATGGGCGGCAATGCGTGAAGTGATGGCCGAAAAGTTAAATACGGGATCACCATGCAGGTCATTTCCACGGGCATCCGGCAGCCGCCTTTCCGGATAAAGCAAAAACAGGTCCTCCCGCGATGCCACCACGGATCGGCTGTCTATCCAGTAATCGGTCTTCACGAAGCCAGTCAGCCTGAGTGCGACAGATTGATGAACGGCAGCAGTATCCGCCACCTCTTGTCCGGCTCCCGGGTTTCCCCACCCCAATAAGACAATGAAACACAACAAGGCGCAAAAGCAGAAATCAGGCCGCTTCATCTGTGGTGGATTTGATTATAAATAGGTTAACCAGGCGCATTGCCCGGGTTCTTAGCCGAATGGTCTGCAGCAGGCAGCCCCCTGTCGGGAACCCACAAACTAACCAGGGGACACAGCCCCAGAGAAACCAGCATGCCCAGGGTACCCGCCTGGGGCGAAGGCATTCCTGAAAAATACAACAAAATACAAATGCTTAGTCCGCCGACCCCCGAAACCATCGCCCCCGCACGACTGGCTCTGTTGCTGAACAATCCCCAAATAAAGGGGCCCAGAAAGAAAGAGCCCAAAGCCCCCCAGCTGATACCCAGAATGGCCACGATGCTGTCGAAGTTAAACCAGGCCAGCAAAACGGAGATCAGCACAAAGGAAGCACTGACAATGCGCATCAGCCGGGTCAGGGCCTGATCGGTCATGTCCCTTTTTACAAATCCTTCGTAAAAATCCTTTGCGAAGGTGGAGCTGGAGACCAAAACCAGGGCCGCCAGGGTGGACATGGAGGCAGAGAGGATCAACAGCAAAATGATCACGCCCAGGGAAGCCGGAATGACATTCGAAAGCAATTCGGGCATGAGAATATCGTAAACGGGTTGCCCTTCAGCCCCGAAGGCCATGGGGGCGGTGGCCGGATTGATAAAAAGGCGGGCGGTAGAACCAAGGAAGTAAGCGACTCCGCCAATCAGCACAGCAAAGGCGGTGGATGCCACCATGCCCTTTTTGATGGTTTGCTTGTCTTTAATGGCATAAAACTTTTGCATCAGCTGGGGCATGGCAAACGGGGCCAGGCTGGTCAGCATCACCAGCGACAGCAGGGGCCACAGGCCGGGGGGACCGACCAGGGCGGTTAAGTCAGGGTTGATCTGCTGGAGGTTGCGGGTGATTTGCGGAATGCCGCCCCCCAGGCTGACGGTGCTGAAAAACAGCACGGTAACGCTGACGGCCATGATGATTCCGAAGATCATGTCGATCATGGCCATGGATTTGTAGCCCCCCAGGACAATATAAAGAGCGGTAAAAAACCCCATAAAAGCCAGGGCATGCCAGTATTCAATATTGAAGTTCGAAGTAAACAGGTAAGAGAGCCCCATAAAAACCGCGGCAGAATAGGGCACCATGAAAACGAAAATGACGATGCTGGCCATCAGTTTCATCATGGGCGAATCATACCTTTTGTGCAGGTATTCCGGAAGGGTATTTACCTGGTATTTCACCATGGCATCCTTGATCCGCGGCCCAATGACCCACCAAACCATCAAAACACCGACAAAGGCGTTGAAAAAGGCAATCCACAGGGCTGAGTACCCGAAGTTCCACCCAATGTTGCCCGCAAAGCCAATGAACAATACCGCGCTGAAGTAGGCGGTACCATATGAAAAGGCGCTCATCCAGGGACCAACCTTCCCGCCGCCCAGGTAAAAATCATTGAAGCTTTTGGTTCCACGGAAACCACGAATCCCCACAAAAACGATCATCACCGCATACAAGGATAAAACCAGTATCTTTATCAGCATGGATTTATTGTTTTACATGGGCAAAAATAAGAACATTCTGAACCCCCGACCATGATTCTTTCGGTTTTTAAAACCAAAACTCATAATCATTTTGGCACAATATTTGGTCAAAAATCCGCATTATTCCACATGAATGCACCGGTTTGAACAACATGTCCGCAGTGGTGCCAGAGGGGTTCATATGGAATTGTTTGTCAGAAACATTTAACAAATGATTCCAAATGATTGATAAGATCGGTTTTCTCATTCCCCTGGCCGGACTCCTGATGCTTTCCCCCTTATATTGCAACGCAAATACCGGGCAAACAGACTCCATCGCGAAGCCTCCCCAGCCTCGGGAAAATAAATGGGACATTTCCGGGATCGTGCCAATGATCGAACAGCGGCACGGGGCAAGCATTTATTATAAGAAGGAATGGTTTGACCAACAAACATACGACCCGGCCCTGTTGGAACTTCCCCTCCCACAATTGCTCTCGGAACTGGTGCGCGGACAGGGCCTCAGTATTCTAACCCTGGACGGGATGATTTTTCTGATTCCCTCCGAACAACAACCCACCATCCGGCAATTATCATCCGACGATTTGATCATTATCGGGAATCCCAACGAATTTGGCCGGTACTCCCGGGCAAGCTTGTCGGGAGTCATCAGGGACGGCACCAGCGGAGAACCTTTATTTGGAGCGGTTTTGTTCGACCCTGTCAGCGGGCAGGGCGCCACCACCGACATGGATGGGGCCTTTACCATGGAATTGCCGGCCGGGGATCACCGCCTGCGGGTCTCCTATGTCGGATACGAAGAGCTGCACCAGAGAATCCGCCTGATCAGCGACGGGGAACTGGAGTTGTCCTTATTTTCGGGCAGCACCCTGTTGCAGGAATTCGTTGTGACCGCCCTTCGTGCGGAAGAAAACATCGCCCGCACCCAGATGAGCCTGATCAACCTGGATTCAAGGGCCATCCAGGAGCTGCCGGGCAGCTTCGGCGAACGGGATATTGTCAGGAGCATCACCCTTTTGCCCGGCATTCAGACCGTGGGTGAGTTCGGAACCGGCTTCAACGTCAGGGGGGGCAGCGCAGACCAAAACCTGATCTTAATGGAACATGTCCCCTTGTTCAATTCTTCGCATTTATTCGGACTGATATCGGTCGTGAACCCCGATCTGGTAAACAATGTGACCCTGATCAAGGCGGGGACCCCGGCCAGGTATGGGGAGCGGGCATCTTCGGTCATGGACATCCGGCTGGGCAACGGGCTGAACCAGGAGGAGACAACGGTAAAAGGCAGCCTGGGGGTTCTGAACAGCAGGCTCCTTCTTGAGAGCCCGGTGGTTAAGGATATCGCTTCCATCGCAGTTGGGGGCCGGGTTTCCAATTCAGACTGGTATTTGCGGCGCATGCCTTCCGAAGACCTGATGAACAGCGCCGCAGGCTTCAGGGATCTGACGGCACTGGCCCATATTGCCCTGACCACCAACAACCGTGTTGCCCTGTTTGGTTACCACAGCTTCGATACGTTCAGCTTCGGGGGGGAAACCGGCTATGAATACACCAATTCGCTGGCCTCACTCCGCTGGAACAGCGTATTCGGTCCAAATCTGACTTCCGCCTTTGTCGTAGGGATCAGTGAATACGACTTCCAGGTGAGGGAGGAACCCGGAATGAACCCCTCCATCCATTTTCTGCTCAATTCCTCCCTTAGCTACGAAAGCCTCCGATGGGTGCTCTCATGGATACCAACACCCTCCCATAACATAGAGTTCGGCATCAATGCCATCCGCTACGGCATTCAACCAGGCGCGCTGGAACCCCTGGGGCGTTTCTCGGAAATGGCCCCGAAAACCATCGAAAAGGAGCAGGGCGTGGAGCTGGCCGGCTTTGTCAGCAACGATTTTTCGATCAGCGAAAAGCTGAGCATGGAAATGGGGCTGCGGTTCACACAATACCTCCAGTACGGTCCGGCAACGGTACACATCTATGAAGAGGGGGTACCCAAAACCCCGGACAACCTGACCGACTCCGTCCACTACCGGGAAGGCGAAATCGCCTCAAGGTACAACGGACTGGAGCCCAGAATGGGACTGAGATTCCGAACGGGAGAAAGCAGCTCCCTTAAGCTCAGCTACGCCCGCATCAACCAATACATCAACCTGGTTTCAAATACGGCCATCATGGGACCGGCCGACCTTTGGAAGCTGAGCGACACACATATCAAACCACTTCAAAGCGACCAATATGCCATCGGCTATTTCCGGAACTTTTGGGAAAACGCCCTGGAGTTCTCGGCCGAAGCCTATTACAAGAAGCTTCACAATGCCATCGAATACAAAAGCGGGGCCGAGGTGGCCATGAACGAATACCTGGAGACCGACATCATCAATGCCGAAGGATATAATGTCGGCGTTGAGGTATACCTCAAAAAGAATTCCGGCCGGCTTACGGGGTGGACCAGCTACACCTTTTCCAGTTCCATGAGGCGTTCGCAAAGCCGGCACCCGGAATCACAAATCAATGGCAACGCCTGGTTCCCGTCCAATTACGACCGGCCCCACAACCTGGTTCTCAACAGCAGCTACCATATTTCCAGGCGCTGGCGGTTCGGGGCCACTTTCACCTACAATACGGGCCGGCCGGTGACTTTGCCCGAAGTGGCCTTCAGGCAGGGGGAGGACTACCTGGTGTATTACTCCGACCGGAACAAATACCGCCTTCCCGATTACCACCGCCTTGACTTGTCAATTTCCCTGGGGGAAAACCTGAAACTCGACAAAAGGGGAAAAGGAAGTTTTACCTTCTCTGTAATGAATGTGTATGGAAGGAAAAACCCCCATTCGATCTTTTACAAAAGAGACCCCTCCGGAAGGGGCAAAGAAAGAAGCTTTAAGCTGTTTCAGCTTTATATCATCAGCAGGCCCATTCCCACGATAACCTATAATTTTTCATTTTAGCCATGAAACCATCCACCCGGCTTTTTCTGTTTTTACTTGTTCTGGCGGCCTTGCTCCCTGGCTGCACGGAAGAATACATCGTCAATCTGGATGCCGTTGAGCGGGTGCTCGTGGTGGAAGGACTGATCACCGACACAGAGGGGCCGCATAAAATCAGGCTTTCAATGTCCAATAAATTCCAGGAGGCCAATGCGCCGACCCCCTTTCAATGGGCCATGCTGAACATTGAATGCAGCGATGGCACCATAACCCCCCTGGAAGAGTCAGACAAAGAACCAGGCACCTACCTCACCCCTGCCGCCTTCACCGGCAGTCCCAATCACTCCTATACCCTTCACATAGAAACCGCTGATGGAGATACGTACCGCTCAGAGCCCCAGGAATTACTCCCCCCCTTAGCGATTGATTCGCTGTATTGGGAAAAGGGAAACCTTATGTTTTACAACCGTTCAAACGTTTCAAACAATATTTACCAGATACAGATCGACGGGGCCAGTATTTTCATCAAGGCCAGTCCTGTTCGTGGGACGAAGGGATATTTCCGCTTCATCTCCCTGATGTACGCGCAGTATTACATCCCCCTGGGTGATGCCGCCTATAAATCCTGCTGGGTAAAATGGCCGGTGACCGATTTTATGGGGCCAGATACCGGGACCTTCATCCTTCAGGAGGAATCATCACAGCAGGTGGGGTTTCTTCCCTTGTACAACCACAACCTGTCCTACATGGGCTTGAACGACCAGGAAGACTCCCTGGAAACCATGCAGTACCATGGTGCGAAGGTGATGATCAACAAAATATACACGCTGAACCCGGTCAGTCATGCCTTTCATATGGCAAAAAATGAACAACTGAACAATGAGGGGCGGTTTTTTGATCCCATCGCCTCCCAGCCGGAGGGGAATATTCGCTGTGTGAATGACCCGGGCAGGAAGGTTCTGGGGCTCTTTGAAGCCTCGGCAGAGACGGTGGTGACTTACAAGCTGGTGGTCAAAGACCTGATGAATTACATCATGGACCTGGAGCCGATCCATTCCCTGGAATCCATTCCGACCCAGGGTTGTATGCTGACTGCATTTCCCGATTTGACCAAACCCGAATGGTGGGTGGATTAAAGAACCATAGATTTGGCCATGAGAAAAAGGTGGATCATTTTCAGGGTTGTTTTACTATCGGGTCTGGCCGGGGCATTATTTACCGGTTTCGCCGCGGAGAGAAACGACAGGCAGACCGCGGGTGAATGTGTTTTTGTTCACACGGACCGCGACATCTATGTGGCCGGGGAGGAAGTGTTCTTTTCCCTGTGGCTGTTTACCCCCCAGGCCGGCAATGAACCTGCAAGCCGGTTTGCCTACATCGGATTAAGGGGTGCTTCCGGGATGATTGAGCGAATCAGCATGGAATTGTCCGACGCCAAAGGATCCGGGGCGATTTACCTCCCCGACACCATGTCGACCGGTTATTATGAACTCATCGCTTTTACGAACTGGATGCGAAATGTCGGAGAGCGGGGCTATTTCAGAAAATCCATTCTGGTGGTCAACCGCTTCGACCGGGAACTTGCCAATATCCTGCCGGAACAGGGACAGGAAAACCCCGCCATCCAATCCGCCGAAGCCGTTCATTTTTCGGGCCTTCAACCAACTGCCGCTCCGGGGCCCCTGAAGCTGTCCATCAAAGAGCAATTTGAAAAGCAGGAGCTGATGACCATAAAGGCAGAAGCTCCGGATCCGGCTGATCCAATCACCCATATGGAGGTCAGCGTTTCCCTGCTGGCTTCACTGGAAAGCCCTTTCAGTGGCCTTGGTCTTTCCACCTGCCTGGCAACAAACAGCGTGACCGAACGGCTTTCCGATCGGGAATCAATGCGGGACAAAGATGAAATGGCCCGCCCATCCGACGACTGGTATCCAAAAGAACACAGCCATAAAACGATCAGGGGACGGGCCACCCATACCTGGTCGGGAGACGGACTGCAAGGGTTGCGCATACTGCTCAGCACACCCGATACCCTTGTAAACCTGATTTACACGGAAACCAATGCCAATGGTTACTTTTTCTTCGAACTGAGCGACTATTACGACGACAAGGAATTGTTTCTGACGCCTGACCTGTCGACCACCAACAGCCCTGTGAGTCTTGGGATTGAAGACCGGTTTTCCATCAAGACCCCTTTCCAGTCCACGCCCTTTGCTGATATGCCGGCCAGGGTGGACCACATCAGGAATTGCCAGGACATTGTCAGAATCAATAAGGTGTTCGACATCCGTTCTCCCGGCCCGCAAAGCATCGATGCCCCCGGGTCGCCTGCACCCCGGCCATTTGCAGAAGCGGTACTTACCATCTATCCGGAAAACTATGCGCCCATGACCGACTTGCGTGAGATCTCCCGGGAACTTGTGGGTCCGTGGCGGATCAGGCGCTCCGGGGGCCAATACACACAGGGCATGATCTGCAACACCAGCGGATCATTGCTGCCAGGCGAGCCGGTTCTTTTTATTGACGGTATCATAACAACCAACCTGCACGCATTGTTGGCCATAGGGGGGGCTCAGATTCGAAAGCTGGAAGTACACAACCTGAACTGGGTTTATGGAGACATGTACTTCCCCGGCATTGTCGCGGTTTTTACAAAGGATGAGGCTTACCTCGACATGGATTTTATCCCGGAACCCCTGCGATTGATCCACCCGGCCCACCATCGTCCGCTTGCCTTTTATTCTCCCGGACCGGAAGCGGGCGCTGGAAGAAAAGATCCCGCCCGCCCCGACCTGAGGCAGTTGCTTTACTGGAACACGGATGCCGCCGGAGATGAGCCATTGAGTTGGTATGCATCAGATCTTGCCGGCGAATACAGGGTTTTTGTGCGGGCACAGACCCAAAGCGGGCAGCTGCTGGAAGCCACCAAAACCATTGTTGTAAAATAAAGGCCTTATGAAATCTTTTTTCGTCGGATGGACCGGTTTGATACTGCTTCTTGGCCACGCGGCCCCGCTGGCAGGCCAGGGCCAGGGTGAACCCGGCCAAGCCCACGCCAGGCTTTCCGGCGAGGTCTATACCTTTTCGCTGGTGGCAAATGGAAGTCCCTATTTGTGGGATGCATGGGCTCCCGGGGATGTGGAGCTGGTGTCGGGGGCCGTGATCGTGGGACAAAGCCTGAAGTACAATGGCTACCTGGACGAATTGATTTGGTATAACACCAGTACCGGGCAACAGGTCATGGTGGAAAAGAGATCGGTGCAGGGTTTCTCACTGAGTCTCACTCCACACGATAACCCCCTTGTTTTTCGAAAGATCCCCTACCGATCGTGGTACGGCACGCCAACAAGCGACATTTACGCACAGGTCCTCTACGAAGGAGACCTGCAATTGCTGGCCTATCGCAACATTAAAAAGACAGGTGAACAGACCATTTTTACAGAATCGGGCATTGCCATTCAGCTGAGCATCGGCCCGGCCCACGAGTATTTTCTGTTGGGCCCTGCGCAACAACCCATGTACCTGAGAAAGGTAAACCGCAGAACCCTGAACCGTCTTTTTCCCGGACACAGATCTGAAGTAAGACAGGCCTTCAGGGGGGTCAGGATCCACACGGATACCGACCGGGTTGAGGTGATTTCCCGCTTCGACAGGCTTCTACAAGAAGAGGGTCTTTAGCGGACAGGCGTCCACTGGCTCTCCCGTTTTAATTTCAGGCTGATGCGGGCATCCACGGCAATGATATGATCTCCTTCACCCAGCAAGGGGTTGATGTCCAGCTCCTCAATTTCGGGGGCATGCTCGCACAAGGCAGAAAGTTTCAGGATGATATCGGCGAACAATTTCTCGTTCAGGCCTTTTTTGCCCCTCACCCCCTGAATGACTTTATGGCTTTTCAGGCTGCGGATCATCTGCAGGGCTTCTCCCCGGCAGACCGGTGAGATGGCCTGTGATACATCTTTGAGTACTTCAATAAATATACCCCCCATTCCGCACAGGATCATATGCCCGAACTTGTCCTCATGCTTGGCACCGGCAAACAGCTCTGTCCCGCTGAGCATGGGTTGCAGCATAATAGCAGATGCATCCTCAATGCGCATCATGCGGCTGAACTCCTTTTCAACCTCCTGGTCGGTTTTTACGTTCAGCACCACCCCGCCCACATCCGATTTATGGACGGGACCAACGACCTTCATCACCACCGGGTATCCAAGCCTGCGGGCTGCTTTCACCGCGTCCTTTCGACTAATCACCACGGCTTCACCAACGCGGGGAATGCCAACGGCATCCAACAGCCCCTGGACCTGCTCCGGGGGCAGGTAACCATCGCTTGAATTGTCGATAATCTGCCTGATGCGCGATTCATCGGCCAGGGGGAGCAAAGGTTCTTCAGGGCAGGGCGCGGGTGTGTGGTACACCCTGGAAAGGGCCTGGCCAAGACTGACCTCATCCGGAAAGTTGATCCGGCCTTTGGAAATAAACGCATCAACCTCTTGCCTTGCGGTCAGAATGCTGGGAAGTACGGGGAAAATGGGTTTGCTGCTGGTACCCATCTTCCGGTCCAGCAACTCATACACATCAAAAACCGGACACAGCCCCGGGGTTCCGAAAATCACGATCATGCCATCGATCCGGTCCAGTTTCTGGTTCACATGGTCAATGATGATACCCAATTGCTCGGCGGTCCCGGTAGCCAGAAAATCAATGGGATTGGCCACGGAAGAACCCGGATGCAGCTGTGACAACAATTCAAAAGCATCGGGTGAATCGATAGGCGGCACAGCCAGTCC
>JAWLHS010000037.1:0-15210 GCA_041690235.1 Bacteroidales bacterium | reverse complement strand
TGTGCTTACCTCAGGATGAACCTCTCCACCAAGGAGATTGCCCCCCTGATGAATATATCGGTCAGGGGAGTGGAAATCAGCCGCTACCGCCTTCGAAAGAAACTGGATTTGGACAGGGACACGAACCTGATCGATTTTATCCTTGATTTTTAAGTCCCTCCCCTGACAAAAAAAGGAAAATTCCATGCCATGAGGCTGGCCTTTCCCTTGCTGTCCGGGGGAAAAGACCCACGTGTTAATTTTATGTTAATTGAAGTACCAAATAAAAAAATTTAATTCACTAGTTTTCAATTTATTCAAATCTTTTTGATGTACTTTTGATGTAGCCATTTTGTGTCAATGATGTATCGGTGATGTACGGGTTTTCTTTGGTCACAAGTGGAGAGTACCTATTATTGCCTGAAAAGAATGCCAAAACACATCAGTTTCAAACCCAAATCATTCATTTAACCAAAACGAAGAGCAGATGAAAAAAATTATTTTGTGTTTCTTGCTGGGTTTATTTGCGGCAGGAGGCCCTGTTCTGGCCCAGACAGCATCCGTTTACGGTATCGTGCGGGATGCTGCTTCCGAAGAGACCCTCCCCGGGGCCAATATTATGGTAGAGGGAACAAGCATTGGCACCATGACGGATGTCATGGGCGCATATGAACTGGAAATCCCCGCCGGAGACATCCGTGTGGTGGTGAGGTACGTCGGCTACCTGACACAAACCAGGGAGGTCAGCCTCAGCCCTGGCCAGCGCATTGAATTGAACATCAGCCTTTCACCGGATGTGGCCCTGCTTGAGGAATTTGTGGTGGTTGGTTACGGGGTGCAGCGCAAAAGTGTTGTCACCGGGGCCATTGCCAAGGTAGAGGCCTCCGAGATCGAGAGAGCCGCCCCGCTTCGCGTGGAGCAAGTGCTTCAGGGACGCACCGCCGGTGTCATGGTCACCTCCAACTCCGGACAGCCCGGAGACGGATTGACCGTCAGGGTTCGGGGAACAGGCACCATCAACAACGCCAATCCCTTGTATGTAGTGGATGGCATGCCGGTAGGCGGGATCGACTACCTGAACCCTTCCGACATCCAGTCGATCGAGGTACTGAAAGATGCCTCATCAACGGCCATTTACGGATCAAGGGGTGCGAACGGTGTTATCCTGATCACCACGAAAATGGGGAAAAGCGATGCCTTTGCCGTCACCTATGATGCCTATGCCGGTGTCCAGAATGCATGGAAAAAGGTCAGCCTGCTGGATGCCCCGGAGTATGTTATGATCTGGAACGAAGCCTATGCCAATGACCTCCGAGCCAGGCCCTTCGATCCGGAACTGGTGAGTGGCATCGGCCAGGGCACCGATTGGCAGGATGCCATCTTCTACCAGGACGCACCCATACAGGAGCACAACCTGACCTTTTCCGGCGGAACAAACAACACGGTTTTCCACACTTCATTCTCTTATTTGCAACAAGACGGGATCGTGGCCGAAGGGAAATCAAACTATGAGCGGTATACCTTCAGGATCAACTCAAGGTCGGAATTCGGACGCCTGACATTCGGGAACCAGCTGGCCTATACCAACAAGACCACCAAGGGCATCGGCACCAACGAGATTTTTGGCGGGGTACTCACCCGGGCGCAGAACATGGATCCGATCACCCCTGTTCAAAATCCCGACGGAAGCTTTGCCATTTCTCCCTATATGTCGCAGGAGGTCGTGAATCCGGTCGCTTTCCTGGATGTTCTGAACGCCATGTGGAGAGAGAACAAACTGGTCGGCAATGTCTGGGGTGAACTCAGGCTGGTCGACGGACTGAAGCTCAGGAGTTCCTTCTCGACCGATCTGGCCATTGGAATGAGCGATAACTTCATCCCGATCTATGACCTGGGCGGCAACGTATCCAACCAGGTTACCCTCGCCAGCAAGAACTTTAACCAGTGGTTCACCTGGCAGACGGAGCATTACCTGTCGTACGAAAACATATTCAACGAGCATTCTTTCACCGCCCTGGCGGGTTTCTCTGCACTGAACACACGCTTCGAAGGGCTTTTCGGATCGCGGCAGGGATGGAAATTCCCAGACTGGCGCTACACCATCATCGATGCCGCTTCTGATGTGGAAAGCGACCAGACCGGTGGCGGATCCTATGAACATGCACTGCTGTCCTATTTCGGACGACTCAACTACAACTTCCGGGAAAAATACCTGCTGGAAGCCGTTTTCCGGGTGGATGGCTCATCCAACTTCGGCCCAAACAACCGTTACGGTTTCTTTCCATCGGTATCGGCGGGCTGGGTGCTGACACGGGAGGATTTCATGGCAGACCTGCCCTTTATCAGTTTCTGGAAGATCCGCGCCGGATGGGGACAGAATGGAAATGAGTCCATCGGGATGTACCAGTACTCGTCCAATATTTCTTCCATCGCCACTTATATCTTCGGGGAGACGCCCGCCATAACCGACGGACGCGCCCCGCTGAATATCTCCAATAGGGATATCAAGTGGGAAACATCCGAGCAGTTGAACCTGGCCACCGACCTGGCGTTTTTCAATAACAAACTGTCCCTGACCCTTGATTATTATATCAAGCAGACCAAAGACTGGCTTGTTCAGGCGCCCATTCCCAGTTATGTCGGACTGAATCCCGCTTTTGTAAACGGGGGTGACGTAAAAAACACAGGGCTTGAAATCGAAATGGGCTACCAGCAAAGCTTGGGCGACCTGAAGTACGAATTTACACTGGCCGGTGCGATCAATAAGAATGAAGTGACCCGGATTGCCAATGCCGAAGGCATTATTTACGGCGCTGGGGCAGCAACCGCCATGGCCAGCATCAATGTGGCCGAGGTAGGAATGCCCATCGGATACTTCTGGGGCTTCCAAACGGACGGGATCTTCCAGAACATGAGCGAGGTGAATGCACATGCCGGCGCCGGCGGACAACCCATTCAACCGAATGCCCAACCGGGCGACATTCGCTTTGTCGACCAAAACGGGGATGGCATTCTTGATGACAACGACCGGACCATGATAGGGAATCCCTACCCGGAATTCACCATGGGCCTTTCCTTTAACATGGAATACAAGGCATTTGATTTCAGTATGTTCTGGTATACCGCGCTGGGCCATGAGATCTTCAAGGTCACCCGCCGCTACGACCTGCCCAATATGAACTGGCAAGCCTCCGTATTGGATCGCTGGACGGGCGAGGGAACTTCCGAAACCCATCCGCGTGTCACCCTTGACGATCCGAACATGAATTATTCAAGGGTTTCCGATTTCCACCTGGAATCCGGTGACTTTTTAAGGCTCAAGGAACTGCAAATCGGCTTCACCTTGCCGGCAAGTATTTCCGAAAGGGCCGGGGTGCAGCGCCTCAGGGTCTATGCAGCCGCTCAGAACCTGTTGACATTCACCTCATACTCGGGGCATGACCCGGAAGTGGGTGGATGGAGTCCCATTGACTACGGGATTGACAGGGGCATATATCCCCAACCGCGCGTTTTTCGCCTTGGCATCAATCTTAGCTTATAAACATTAAAAAGTAGAACGTCATGAAATTCAATAAAATACTTGCGATATTCGTGGGGGCCCTCCTTATAAGCTATGGATGCTCCGATGATTTCCTGGAAAAACAGTCGCTGACCGATGAAACGGAAAGCAACTTTTACCAAAATGAAGAACAGGCCCTGCAAGCCCTGGTGGCTGTTTACGATGCACTGCAATACAGCAACGGACGTACGGCAGACACGTACGCCCCATGGGATATTCTGAATAACATCCTGTCGGATGACGCCTATACGGGCGGCTCCGGAAGTGGAGACCGGCCTGGACTGGTGCGCATGGGCGCCCACCAGAGTGCCCTAACCGACAGCGAAGTGCTGGCGGCATGGGAAGACAGGTATGTGGGCATTGCCAGGGCAAACCTTTTCCTTTCAAAAGTGGAAGGGATCGAATTTACCAGCCCTGAGCTCAAAACCAGGTACATCAGCGAGGCCAAATTCCTCCGTGCCAATTTCTATTTCCAGCTGGTCCGGCTCTATGCCTCCGTACCCCTGATCCTGGAACCACTCAGTCCGGCACAGTTCTCCGAGGTCCTGCAGGCGGAACCGAAGCTCACATACCAGCAGATCGCGACCGACCTGATGGAGGCCATTAACGGAAATCTGCCCAATTCAACCAGCCTGCCGGCCAACGAATACGGTAGGGTAACCATCGCGGCAGCCAAAGGGATGATGATGAAACTTTACCTTTATTACGAAGGATACGGGAAAACCGTATTGGGCTTTTCAGACAACCTGAAAACCAATGACGGGACAGAGATCACCCTTCAGATGGTCCAGGGTTTCGCCGACGACATCATCGGTTCCGGCGATTACCAGCTGGTCCCCCAGTTCAGCAATCTTTGGGGCGTGGCCAATGAGGTGAATTCCGAGTTCATTTTCCAGGTCAGGTTCTCAGAACTTCGCGACTGGGGCGACTGGGGTGCCAGGAATTACTCTGAAGGCAACTGGGCGGCCATCATGTATGGTTTCAGGATACAGTCGGATGATGTCTATGCAGAAGGCTGGAGCTTTGCACCTGTATCCCAGAACCTGGTTGATATGTACGCAGAGAATGATACCCGCAAGGCAGCCAGCTTTGTCCATGAGAGCGAGATCGAATCACTGACCGAAGGCTATCAGCATACGGGCTACGCCTTTAAAAAATTCCACCCGACCATTGCCGATGACCCCATTACAGCCAACAGAATGCTCAACCAGCCTTTCGACAGGCCCGACCTTCGGTTGGCCGACGTCCTTCTGATGGGCGCAGAGCTCTATCTGAACACCGATATGGGCAAGGCCCGTCAATACTTCAATGCCGTTCACCAGCGGGCCACAGGAAGCGAATACGCCGGCGATCTGTCGCTCGAGGTCATCTTCGATGAACGCAGGAAGGAATTTGCCGGAGAGGGTCAGCGGTATTTTGACCTGATGCGCCGGGGGACCGACTATATGGCCCAAAAGCTGGGGGAAATCGATCTTGGGGGTGACTTCTCCATCAATTTCGATCCGACAAGGAAAGGCCTTCTTCCGATACCGCAAAGGGAGATTAACCTGAATCCGAACTTTCAGCAGTTTGTATATTAAACTTCAAATCCGAAAACAATGAAACGCAATATAATTCTGATAAGTTTGTTGGTTCTGATCCTGAAGGGCTGTGCGCCCTATGAGGATGCCAAACCAGATATTGATCCCGCCCCAAAGGCGGAAGACCTGGAGATCATTGTCCAGACAACCGATGACCCCTTTCGCTTTACCTTTATCAACAATTCAAATGTGAAGGGCATCGCCAACTGGGACCTTGGAAACGGGCGACGCGCCAAAGGGGACGAGGTGACCGGCTACTATGCCACGCCGGACACTTATATCATCACCCTGACCCTTTACACCAACGGGGGATCGGCTTCCATTACCCATAGTCTGACCACCACCGAAACCGACTACGCACTTTTCGATGACCCCTTCTTCACTGTCCTTTCCGGCGGACCGGAAGCCCTGGAAGGCAGGACCTGGGTGATCGACAGCATGCGCACCGGGCATTTAGGGGTTGGTCCGGCAGATGCCCTTACCCCGATCTGGTGGGCGGCCAATCCACTCGAAAAGACGGGAAGGCGCATTTACGATGACGAGTTCACCTTCAAGCTGGTTGGCTTCAGATATGAGATCGATACAAAAGGAGCCACCCACGCCAGTCATCCCGGTGCGAATGCAGGACAAGCAGCCGGATATTACGGAGAGGCCATTCAGGAGGACGAATATGACCAGGATGTTGTGGTCTTCGATGAGCTAAGGGGAGACATGACCTGGATGGCAGAAAAGGATGGGAACACCTATTTTATTGTTCTTGACCCCTCCTCGGCGGTGCTTTCTTATGATGCCGGAGGTTCCAGAACCTATGAAGTGCTCGAATGGGACGAGAATTTCCTTCACGTCAAAAACATCGATGCAGAGGGAAACGGACGGTTCCATAAGTTAATCCCAAAAGGGTATTCGGATCCCCAGATCAGCTTCGACCTGCAAATCGCGGAAGGCGACGGCGACAACGAATTTGTCGCCTCCCTGGCCAATGTGGACATCCCCGACGGGAAAACGATCACCTCGGTCACCTACGATTTCGGCGATGGCTCCGTTCCGATCACCCTGACGGATTACACCCAGTCCGTTACACATACCTATATGCGCCGGGGCAATTATCCCGTCAACGTATCGGTGGAATCCTCAGACGGTGTGATGGCCGAATCCGCTTACGCCAATGTGCCGAACCACCATCCCGATTATGAGCCTTACCTGCTCGACATGATGGTCGTGTATACCGACTTTGGAGAGACCCAGCTCGTCCCCATGGGCTTTGACGAGGCAGGGGCCATCGGGAACCTGGAGATTGTCGATAACCCCGACCCCGGCAAATACCCGAACCGGAGCGCCACCGTGGCCAGGTATTACAAGGAAAATTCCGAATGGGGCAATGCCGAAATGGTGCTTCCATCTGGTTACCGCTTCGATTTGGCCGACAACAACACCTTTGAGGTGAAAGTATACGGGAAAGCCGGTCAGCAGGTCCTGATGAAACTGGAAAACACAGACCGGGGCGGAAATGCCTGGCAAACCGGGACGGCGGACCTGATTTATACCATCCAGCAGGACGACACCTGGGAGGTGGCCCGCTATGAAATGAAGGGTGTTAGCGCTGGTTTTAACTGGACGGGCGACATTTACACCAGTGATGTCACCACCGACCCCAGGTTCAACAAGGATTTCTACAACGTGATTCGCATCATGCTCAATCCCGGCAACGGATCCGGACAGCATGTGTTCCATTTTGACGACCTGGCCGGGCCCCACGTGGAAGGGCTGAAGTAGGTTGAATAAGTACTGTTTGGTTCATTGTTAAGTTAAGTTAATTGTTTGGTTAACAATTGTTTGGTTAATGAGTGAAGCCGGGGGTGTCCCCTACAAGGGCCCCCCGGTTTTTTCAAAAAAGTTTCCCATAGATGCAAAAGGCCATCCTTTTTCTACTCCTCATTCTGACTTTCTCCCCCTTGCATTTGAGCAGCCAGGATTGCCATCACCTGGTTTGGGCCGAGGAATTCAACAAAAACGGTCCGCCGGATCCCTCCAACTGGGAATACGACCTGGGCGATCATGGTTGGGGCAACAACGAATTGCAGAACTACACCAATTCCCTGAACAATGCCTGGGTGCAGGACGGCAAATTATTTTTAAAAGCCATTAAGAGCGGAAGTTCGTGGACTTCGGCCAGGCTGGTCACCCGTCATAAACGGGACTTCCTGTACGGGCGCATTGAAGTAAGGGCCAAACTACCCACCGGGAGAGGGACCTGGCCCGCCATCTGGATGTTGCCCACCGATTGGGAATATGGCGGCTGGCCTGATAGCGGAGAAATTGACATCATGGAGCACGTGGGTTATGATCCCGGAGTGGTGCACGGAACCGTCCATACCAAATCTTACAATCACAGGATAGGCACCCAGGTCGGGAGCAGCATGGAGGTTCCGGAATTCAACACCGCCTTCCATACATACGCCATCGAATGGGATCCGGATGAAATTAAATTTTTTATTGACCAGGAAAATTACTTCAGTTTTGCCAACGACCAGGCAGGCAACTACGCCACCTGGCCTTTTGACAAGCGTTTTCACCTGATACTGAATATCGCCATTGGAGGAGACTGGGGGGGTGCCCAGGGAATCGATCCCGATCTTAGGTGGGCCGGGATGGAATTGGATTTTGTGCGTTTATGCAGCACCTCACAGCCTCCCATTGTTTCCGGCCCCGATCAGGTTCCAGCCGGGACAAATGCGGTATTTGAGGTTCCCCAAAACCCCGGGGCAAGTTATGCATGGAACCTGCCCCCGGGTGTTTCCATCATCAGCGGCGGAAGCTCAAACAAGGTCACAGTGGCCTGGGGCCAGCAGTCGGGAAATGTTTCAGCCGTTGTCACCCTGCCATGCGGCAGTGTGGAAACACCCCCCAAGTTCGTAGAGGTTCAATTAGGCGCACCGGAGGAAGACCCATGGGAACCTCCCATGCACGACGGCGAAACAAGCTGGTGGTATGAAAACCCAACCGAAGGGAACCAGTTTGACATCGCCCTTGAGGAAGGGGACACCCACTTTGGTTTTAACATCCAGGAGCCTGCAAACAATCCCTCTGTCAGTCTTGACTTTCCGGGTTTAATGGACCTGAGCGGCTTTCGGTTTTTCGGCTTTAACCTTAAGATCCCGGGAACCAACCCACCCCGGGTGGTGCGCCTGGATTTGATCGATCATAACGGGAACAACAACCAGCACGAGATCTTCCGGGTCAATCAATTCCAGGAGGCAGGGGCCTTCCATTACTACATCGCCCCCATCAGTCCCGCCCCCGGCTTCGACCTCTCTTCCATCAGGAAGATGACCCTGTATGTTAACTACGGCCTGTTTGGTGTGCCCGGGCCGGGTGAGTTCTGGTTAAGAAATATTGTTTTTGCAGGGGAAAATCCAACCGGCACCAGCCAGAATCTGCTGCCAACATCTTTCAAGATCCATCCCAACCCGGCTTCACGCTACATCAGGCTGCCTGAACAATTTTTTTTTACACACCTGAGAATGACGGACCTGCTTGGCAAGCTGGTTGTCAATGAAAAAAACCCAATGAACCCATTCCCGGTTTCCCATCTACGTGCGGGGGTCTATCTCCTGCAGTTAAGCTCATCCACATCCCATTATTTTTCAAAAGTCTTTATCGCTCATTAAACCAACTGACCTTCGTATTTTTTGCATTTCTCTCAAGAAATTCCCGGACCATGAGTCCATGTCTTTCATATATACCCCTTGTCATTAATTAATACCCTTTGTCATGAAATTCAACCCATTTGTTTTGTCATTGCTGCTTGCTTTTCTATCGTCATCCTGTTCTCAGGATCCTGGCAGTAAGGCGCCACGGGGAAGTTCCCCGGAAATTGAGGAAAAAGTATCCGCTTTGCTTCAGGCCATGACGCTGGAGGAGAAAGTCGGACAAATGGTGCAGGTCACCCTGGATGTGATCGCATATGGTGAGGATTCCTTAAGTAGCTATGAACCGGTCATCCTGGATCCGGCCATGCTTGAAAAGGCCTTTGTTAAATACCAGATCGGTTCGGTCCTGAACACGGCCAACAACAGGGCAAGGGACATATTTGAGTGGAACCGCACCATCAAGCAGATACAGGATGCGGCCCTGGCGGGTTCCAGGTTAGACATCCCGGTCATTTACGGCCTGGATATGATCCATGGGGCTTCGTACGTCGATGGGGCCACGTTTTTCCCGCAGCAGATCGGAATGGCTGCCACATGGAACCCCGGACTGGCGGAGATTGCCGGGGAGGTGACGGCCTACGAAACCAGGGCGGCCGGGCTTGCATGGACCTTCTCGCCGGTGCTGGACCTGGGCATGGATCCCCGCTGGCCCAGGCAATGGGAGACCTTCGGGGAGGATCCCTTCCTTGCTTCCGTTTTTGGTCATCATTTAATCAAAGGCTTGGAGGGTCCTTCCAATGATGTTTCCAACAAATACCGGATCGCCTCCTGCCTGAAGCATTTTCTCGGTTATTCCCAGACACTGAGCGGGAAAGACCGCACCCCGGCCTGGATTCCTGAAAACAAACTCAGGGAATACCACCTCCCTGCATTTGCCAGCGGGATCGAGGCGGGAGCGATGACCCTGATGCTCAACTCGGGAGAGATCAACGGACTGCCCGTCCATATGAATAAATACCTGATCACGGATTTACTCAAAAACGAATTGGGATTTACAGGATTCGTCGTGACCGACTGGCAGGACATTGTATACCTGCACCTGAGGCATAAGGTGGCAAGCAGCCAGAAAGAAGCCGTCAAAATGGCCGTGAACGCGGGGATTGATATGTCCATGGTTCCCTATCATTTTGAATTCGCGGATCACCTGATTGAATTGGTGAACGAAGGAGAGGTGTCGATGGAGCGGATCAATGATGCCGTTACCCGCATACTGCGGGTTAAATATTTAATGGGCCTTTTTGAAACACCCTATACCCTGGCGGAGGACTATCCGGATTTTGCCTCGGACAGATTCGCCGATGCAGCTTACAAAGCAGCCTCCGAGTCGGTGACTTTACTTAAAAACCAGCAGGATATCCTGCCCCTGCCAAAAGAGGCAAGTATCCTGGTCGGGGGACCCGCAGCCAACCAAATGCGTCCCCTGAACGGAGGATGGAGCTATTCCTGGCAGGGTCAGCTCGTGGATGAATTCGCCACGGGATACAATACCATTTTCGAAGCCATCCGCGAAAAGGCGGCCAACCCTTCCCTGGTGACGTTATACGAAGGGGTCAGGTACGCGGAAACCAACGACTTCAGGGATGAGATTACAGACGATCTGATCCGGTTCCGGCAATTGGCAGCCCAGGCCGACTATATCGTCCTGGCCATTGGCGAAAACTCCTATTGCGAAACACCCGGAAACATCACAGACCTGAATTTATCGAAAAACCAGCAGGGACTGGTCCGGATGGCTGCGTCAACAGGGAAGCCGGTTGTACTGGTTTTGGTACAGGGACGGCCCCGCATTATCAGCGAGATTGAGCCCATGGCCCATGGAATCCTAAATGCCTATCTGCCGGGTAACTACGGCGGTGATGCCATTGCATCCATCCTTTTCGGTGACGTGAATCCCTCGGGGAAACTACCTTTCACCTATCCGCGTTTCCAAAACAGCCTGGAGCCTTATTACATTAAGCATACCGAACAGCTGCATGGAACAGGGGCCCCGGAGTCCACCGGCTTCAACCCCCAATATGCTTTCGGATCCGGTCTCAGCTACGCAGAATTTGAACTTTCTGAACTGAGAATTGAAGGCAAGGAATTCCTGCCAGATCAAACCATCCGGGGAAGTGTCCAGCTTAGAAACCTGTCCGATATTCCAGGCAAAGAAGTCGTACAGGTTTATGTCTCGGATCATTATGCCTCCAATACACCGCCAGTGAAAAGATTACGGGCATTTGAGAAGGTGTTGCTGCAGCCTGGACAAACCCGGCAAATTGACTTTGAGATCCCGGTGAATAATCTGGCATTTGTAAACAGGGACAACCAGACCATCGTCGAAGAAGGCAGCTATTCCCTGCGTGTAGGTGAAATGGTGGTGGATTTTCATGTCGGGAAGACAAAAGTCCTGAATAATAAATAATTTCTTAGCTTTGTTCGAAGCAATGAAGTTTTGTAATAAAAAATAATCCGTCCCATGAAAGAATTGGTTATTGGAATCGATATCGGTGGCACGTTCACCAAATTTGGATTTGTTGACAGAGAGGGGCATTTTCTTGCCGAGGGGGTCGCCCCAACCGATGCATTCAACAATGTGGAGGATTACCTGGAAAACCTGGTGGATGAAATGAAGAAGGCCGGGCAAGCCATTCAGGAGCCATACAAAATCATCGGAGTGGGAATCGGGGCGCCCAACGGCAATTACCATCAGGGCACCGTTGAAAATGCGCCCAACCTAAAATGGAAGGGGATTGTTCCGCTGGCGGAACTGTTCGGGAAATACTATGATGTACCCACCCGGCTGACCAATGATGCCAATGCCGCCGCCCTGGGAGAAATGATCTATGGCGGAGCCAAGGGGATGAAGGATTTTATCATGATTACCCTGGGAACCGGTCTGGGCAGCGGCATCGTTGTCAACGGCGATTTGGTCTACGGCCACGACGGATTTGCCGGGGAACTCGGGCATGTGAATGTTGTAAAGGACGGACGGCAATGCGGATGCGGCCGCCTGGGCTGCCTGGAAACGTATGTGTCGGCCCCTGGCATCAAACGGACGGTTTTTGAGCTGTTGGCGCTAAACCATGAAAATTCCGAACTGGCCGAATACGCTTTCAATGACCTGGATTCGGAAATGATCTTCAAGGCCGCCCAAAAAAATGACCCGGTGGCACTCAAAGCCTTTGACATCACGGGAAAAATCCTTGGGACCAAATTGGCTGACTCCGTCGCCCATACCAGTCCGGAGGCCATTTTTCTTTTCGGCGGATTGGCCAAGTCGGGGGATTTTATTTTCCATCCGACGAGAAAATACCTGGAGGAGAACCTGATGGGGATCTTTAAAAACAAGGTTCGGGTGCTGCCTTCGGGCTTGATGGACAAAAATGCAGCCATCCTCGGGGCAGGAGCCCTGATCTGGAAGGATAAGTAAACGTTTAACCAAACTCTTTCTTACTTATGACCACGCAAAACAATACCTTAAAAGTCGGGATGGTTTTCATCTCCATGATCTTCTTTATTTTCGGGTTCGTGACCACGTTTATCATCACCCTGAGCGATCCCGTAATGGAAGCCTTTAATCTGACCTATACGCAGGGATTCCTGGTGAACAGCGCCTTTTTTATATCTTATGCCATCTTCTCCATTCCGGCCGGGGGGGTGGTAAAAAAAATCGGGTATAAAAATTCCATTGTGACGGGTTTGCTGCTGATATCCATCGCAGGATTTTTATTTTTTCCGGCCATCCGGGTTGAGTCCTATATTTTCTTTTTGGGGGCCATCTTTATTTTATCTCTGGGCGTTGTATTGTTGCAAACAGCAGCCAATCCATTTGTGACCGAACTGGGAGCACCCGAGACGGCTTCCGGACGGCTGAACCTGACACAGGCCCTGAACTCCATCGCAACCTGGCTTGCCCCTTTGCTGATTGTGGCCCTCATACTGCCGGCAGCACTTCCGTCGGTAAGTGTGGGAGAGGTGGTTCCCCTGGAATCAGAGATCGCCAGGATTCAGCCGGGCGACCTGCTGCTTCCTTTTATAATTATCGCTGTATTTGTTTTGTTGATTGCCATCGCTGTGCGGATCATCAAACTTCCGGTGTTGAGCCAGGAAGGATTGGGAAATTTTAAAACCGTGTTCAAGTACCGGCACATGCTCTTGGGCGCTTTCGCCATTTTTTGTTATGTCGGCGCGGAAGTCGGGATTGGCACGGCCATTTCATCCTATATAGTCCAGCCCGGAATGGGCGGGGGCATCAGCAGGGAGCTGGCCCTTAAATTCGTCGGATTGTACTGGGCAGGAGCCATGATTGGTCGGTTATTCGGGGCCATCGCCTTATCGGGGATCAAGAAAAAGTCGCTTCAGTATATTTTTGCATTGATCGTGTTGGTTTGGGCATTTATTGTGGGTTTCATCACCCTGGAATACAGCCTGGCCAAGGCCCTGACCTTTCTGGGTTTTGCAGTCGCCAATTTCCTGTTGATGCAACTTGGAAAGGGAAAGGCAAATATCGTTCTTTCCATTTTTGCAGGCATCGCCGCCATCATGGCCATTGTATCCATGCTTTCGGTTGGGAATATCGCCCTTTGGTCCATTGTATCCATCGGATTGTTTAACTCTGTGATGTTTCCCAACATTTTCTCCTTGGCCGTCAAGAGCCTGGACCGCAGCGAGGTCAGCCTTGCATCCGGCATCATTAACACCCTGATTGTGGGCGGAGCCATCATCCCTTTACTGATGGGGGTCATTGGCGATGCCTATACCATCCAGGCCAGCTTTATCATTCCGGTCGCCTGCTACATTTACATTTTGTTTTATGCACTGGTTGGAAGTCAACTAAAACCGGTCAGACAGAACTGAATTTTTTGAATCCTTTTATTGGGGGTATCTTCAGGTCACTGGAGATCACCCCCTTTTACATACACCTTAAAACCAAGTAATGATGGATTTTTCAGCAAATGGACTGGAATCCCTGGCCGAATGGGCCGGCGGGTTTATTGTGACATACGGACTCAGGCTTTTGGGGGCCATAATTACCCTGATCATCGGGTTTTGGGTCGTTTCCAGAATTGCCAAAGCCATCCGGAACCTGATGGAAAAACGCAACCTTGACCCCTCCCTCAGGGGTTTCCTTTCAACCCTGATCAGTATTGGTCTGAAAATCCTGGTTGTGATCAGTGTGCTGGGAATGGTCGGTATAGAGATGACCTCATTCATAGCCATATTGGGTGCGGCCGGACTCGCCATTGGCCTGGCCTTGTCGGGAACCCTGCAGAATTTTGCCGGGGGCGTACTGATTCTTATCCTTAAACCCTTTAAGGTTGGTGATTTCATTGAAGCACAAGGCTTTATGGGAAGTGTGGAAAACATCCAGATTTTTAACACCATTCTGGTCACCCCAAGCAACCAGGTGATTACCATTCCAAACGGCGGACTCGCAACGGAGGCCGTGACCAACTATTCTGCCAAACCAACCCGGCGTGCGGAATGGGTATTCGGGATTGCTTACGGGGACAAATATCCCCATGCCAGGTCCGTGCTCCTGGGTTTGATTCAGGAAGATTCTCGCATACTCAAGGAACCTGCCCCATTTATCGCCATCTCTGAGCTGAACGACAGCTCAGTGGATATTAAAGTCAGGGTATGGGTGAACTCGGATGACTTCTGGAGTGTGTTTTTCGAGATGAACGAAAAGGTCTATGACGCCTTCGAAAAAGAAGGCATCAACATCCCCTTCCCGCAAATGGATGTCCACCTAAGCCAGGAAAAAGCCCAAGGGGCCTGATGGAACTTTTGATGCCGGGGATGCAGGGACAAGTATTCTATTGCCTGAACACTTCGGCCCCCCCCACTATCTCCATGATTTCACGGGTAATCATGGCCTGCCGGGCTTTGTTATAAGTCAGCGTCAGACTGTGAAGCAGTTCATCCGCATTGTCAGTGGCTTTGTGCATGGATGTCATTCGCGCCCCATGTTCCGAAGCCGATGCGTCCAGAAAAATCCTGTAAAAATTAGTGGTGATGAATTTGGGAATTAAAACCTTCGCCACTTCTTCAGGAGTGGGTTCAAGAATGTATCCGAAGGGTTCTTCGGCTTTTGTCCACCTTCCTCCCACAGAACCGGCAGTTGTTCCGTTTCCGCCCATCCCTTCCAAGGTTCCGAGTGGAAGGGGCAGCACTTGCTCGGCAACCAATTCTTGTGAAACGGCATTTATGAACTGGTTGTAGACAACATCCACCCGCTCATATTTCCCTTCCTTAAAGTCATGCATAATCTGTCGGGCAAATGCGGATGCCCTCTCTGCGCTGATCTGATCGATGATCTCATGATCGGTGGCGAAAACCCCAATAGGATGTTTTCTGAAAAAGCGTTCCGTTTTTTTCCCTACCTGATAGATCTTCA